>CBFIEH010000001.1:0-256978 GCA_965661605.1 Flavobacteriales bacterium
CTTTTGCTGGACAGACAGTTTCTTTTCGCTTTTACGGAGTATTGGGGGGTAGTTCAACATCTGATATGGCTTTCGATAATTTCTCCGTAGAGGATGAATTCTGTGTAACTCCATTTGATGTTGTTGTTGACCCTCAAGGATTGTTTGCGGATGTTTCATGGACCACGTTGAATGCGGATAGTGTAGCATTAGCTTACAGAGAAGATGGAGCAACGACTTGGGATTCAATTCTTGGACTTACAAGTTCAACCTTTACAATTTTTGGATTAGACGAATTGTCGAACTATGAGTTAACCATTACAGCCTATTGTTCTTCAGTTGGCGGAACGGCGACAACACAAATCATAACGTTTACCACTCCAGATGCTTGTGTTGAGCCAACTGGATTGTCTACCGGCGCCACTACGGGAACCAGTATTGAGGTTTCTTGGACCTCCGGCGGAGCAACTGAATTCGATCTTCAATATGGTCTATCTGGGTTCGTTTTGGGAACTGGAACAGTATCGTCCAACCTCACTTCTAATACCCAAGTTGTTGGAAATTTGGTCAACGAAACCTCGTATGACTTCTATGTACGCGACAACTGTGGTGCTAATGGAGTATCGGATTGGGTAGGGCCTATTACCGGTTCAACAGACTGTGCACCTTTATCGAATTTCCCATGGGCAGATGATTTTGAAGGAGCCAGTGCCCCTTCTGTACCAGATTGCTGGTCTTTGATTAACGGTGGGACATCTGATGGATGGGTGACTCAGACGAGTTCATTCTACGCTCTCTCGGGAACTCAAAGTGCTAGTTTGTATACTGATTACAATTATGGTAATAATGATGACTACTTGATTCTTCCGGCCTTTAACCTACCCACATCAGGGATTAAAGTGCTGAAGTATTGGGTGCGTGTTCGTTCCTCATCCGAGCCAAATGACTATCGTATTGTGGCTTCTACAGGCGGAAAATCTCCTTCTGATTTCAATACAGAGCTTCAGGCATTGCAAAGCGAATCGAATACAACCTATGAAGAAAGAACAGTAGATATTTCATCTTTAACAGGTGACGTATATATTGCTATGCACGTTCCCTCTGGGGGATTAGACGGTTGGTACCTTTACTTCGATGACTTTAGCATCGAAGTATCTGACTGTGAAGCACCAACGAACGTCGCCGTTTCCGGTGTTACAGCGATAGGCGCTGACGTCACATGGGACGCCAATGTTGCTGGTCCCTACGAATTAACATACGGTCCTCCTGGTTTTGACCCGGCTGCAGGGGGTACTGTTGTTACTGGGATTACCTCGAACACTTATTCCATTTCAGGATTGAGCGGGCTAACGAGCTATGATGTGTATGTCCGCGCTATTTGTTCTACGGGTAATCCTGGAGCAATCAGTTCAGTCGTGAGTTTCACTACCCTAGATGGGTTTACCTGTTCCAGCCCTGTTGCAGTTCCGGCTGCAGGACTTCTTCAAAACTTCGATTCAGAAAGTACATGTGGAACAGGTGCCACCACGGTATGTACTATTGGAGGTAATTGGACGAATATCTATTCTGATAATCAGGATTGGCTAGTTCGATCTACATCAACAGGATCATCTGGTACTGGTCCATCCGCTGCATTCTCGCCGAGTAATTACATTTACACAGAGTCGTCAATTACTTCTGCCGGGTATGGGACTTATCAAGCTATGCTCGTCAGCGAATGCTTTGATATTTCCGCATTAAGCAATCCTTATGTGAACTTTCAATATCACATGTGGTCCACTGGGCAATACAGTCCAATGGGAACACTAGAATTACAAGTTCTAACTGCAAACCTAGGCGATTGGACCACAATTTGGTCCCAATCAGGTGACCAGGGTAATCAATGGAACGCTGCGAATGTCTATGTCGGAAACTTGG
Organism: Flavobacteriales bacterium; assembly: GCA_965661605.1. Lineage (GTDB taxonomy): Bacteria > Bacteroidota > Bacteroidia > Flavobacteriales > ECT2AJA-044 > ECT2AJA-044. Next base: position 1,897 of record CBFIEH010000001.1, read on the forward strand.
GTACAAACCAAGTACGCTTCCGCTTTGTTGGGACGAACGGTGGTGGATATCAGGGAGATATCGGTCTCGATGATATTGAAATCGCCGATGGTTCGGCACCAGGATGTCTTTCTCCAGGAAATGTTGTATTTACAGGTGTAGGTCAGACTTCAGCGAATGCGAGTTGGTTGCCAGGAGGTAGCGAAACAGCATGGAATGTTGAGGTAACCACGTCCGGCTCTGGAGCTGGTTCAGGTACTGTTTATCCAGTAAGTGGATCACCTTCCTTGACTCTTTCTGGTCTTTCTCCTGCTACTTTTTATGATGTTTACATTTCTTCAACGTGTGCTGGAGCCCCAGTGAATGGACCATTTACATTCTTCACTTCTTGTGCTCCTACAACGGCATTGCCTTATTCTGACAACTTTGATAGTTTTAATGGACTTCCTCAATGCTGGGAAGTGGTAGCCGGGGCGCCTGAACACTCTACTTCTTCAACCTACTACGTTAGTGCTTCAGGTGGAATTAGACTACCGGGAGGGAATCCGGGTTCGGAAGTAATCATTGGTACATTTGAAACAGCCAATGAAGTAGCAATAGAAGTGAGCTGGAACCAGTCCTACAATTCAAATGATGCTGGTGATGACTTCTTTATTGAATACAACGACGGGAATAGCTGGGTAACCGCTTTAGTAATTGCGGGAGGCTTTACATCTATTGATATCCCGAGATCGGTCATTATTCCGACGAATGGATTAGCAACAATGCAGGTTCGATTCCGGAATGCCTCGACTTCAACGAGTGATAACTATGGTGTTGACGACTTGTCTGTTACTGGAGCTGCATTGTGTTTTGCACCGTCTAATGTTTCGGTAAGTCCTACAGCCACTACTGCATCAGTGACATGGGATGCGGCCACTGGAGCTCAGAGCTATACCGTAGAAGCATTTGCCTCAGGAAGTAATCCGGATGTAGATGTGCCCGTTGCTTCCGCTACCGGTATTACAGGTACAAGCGCGTCAGTTTCAGGGTTGACTGCTCAGACAGTATATGATTTCTATGTTACTGCAATCTGTGCAGGTTCTGATGTTAACAGATCTAATGCTGTCACTTTACAGACTACTTGTGATCCTGTTGTTGCTCCTTACACTGAGAATTTTGACGGCACAACATGGACACCACTTATAACCTTTGACCCGTGCTATCAAGTCTTGCCTGATTTGACTGATCCGAACTGGCAAATTGAGGACTTCGGAACGGGCTCTAGTTCAACTGGTCCCTCGGGAGACTACAGTGGAACTGGAAAATACGCTTATGTTGAAACCTCTGGTGGTGCCGCAGGCGACGAAACATATCTCGTTTTCCCAATCATCGACATTTCGAATTTAATAAACCCAGGCATCGAGTTCTTCTATCATATGTATGGCTCTAATACTGGTACTCTGGAAGTTCAAGCAAGAAATGTAGGGACAACGACTTGGACGACGGTTTGGTCATTGTCCGGGCAGCAACAAACTTCTTCTACAGCTCCATGGGCGCCCGCATCCGCTGGGTTGTCTGGTTTTGGAAATATGATTGAGTTACGATTCACTGGAATTCATACTGTAGGAGGATGTTGTACTGGGGACATGGCTATTGACGAAGTCCAAATCACAAATCTATGTGCTGCACCGTCTAATATCATGGCTTCAAATATTTTTGATACTTCAGCAGATGTTTCATGGACGGGTTCCGCTGTGAGCTACAATTACGAAGTAGTTGTTGCAGGAACCGGACCCACAGGTACAACGACCAATACTACGTCAACGTCTGTTTCATTGACTGGCTTAACTCCGTTGACTGACTACGAAATTTATGTGAGCTCGGATTGTGGATTTGCTACTAGTGGAAATGCCATTGGGTCATTTACAACTGGTTTCTGTCCGCCGGCCACACCAATTCCTTTCTCTGCTTTGCCCTATACAGAGAATTTTGACGGAGTACCAGTTCCAGTCGGTCCTTGTGGATGGTTGGTAGACGATGCTAATATTGACGCTATAGAGTGGGAGACGCAAGACCGAGCTTCTTTGTCTCAATCAAATCCAAATGCCCTCGAAATCGAGCGCAACACGTCTGCGGACATGGATGACTGGATTTTCTCTCCTGAATTCATTGTTCCTGCGAATACTTCACTGGATGTTACGTTTAGCTATCGAGTACGAACGAATCAATACGTAGAGAAACTAGAAGTCTTTGTTGGGAATAGTCAGGATTCAGCAGGTATGACCTTGAAACTTTTTGACGTTTCTAACCTTCAAAATAGTTTCTACAAAACGGTAACTGTTTCTTATACATCTTTAGCTGCTGAGAATATTTTTATTGGTATCCACGGCTATTCAGATGCAGATCAGTTTGCGTTGTATATCGATGATTTCGAAGTTAAAGAAGCAGATTGTCCAACACCATTCTTGTTAAGTGCAACAGGTACGGGTCAAACAACGGCAGATTTAAGTTGGAATGGCCCCGGGGATACGTTCATCGTAGAATATGGTCCTGCGGGGTTTGCCCCGGGCACAGGAACTACAGTTATTGCCGGTGGAAGTCCTTTGAGCATTTCAGGTCTTGAGGTAGGAGCGGACTATGAATTCTACGTGCAGAATGACTGTAACGGAACTGGGGATGGATTGTCTCAAAATGCTGGACCTGCCGCATTCTCGACTGATTGCCCATCAATTACTGCTTCTGAGATCATGTCCTGCCCAGATGGAAGTCCGATCACATTGATTGGATCTCCTGCAGGGGGAGTATTCTCTGGTCCTGGTCTTACCGGAAATGTATTTGACCCTACTTCTGTACAACCTGGCACCTACACCATTAGCTACCGTGTGACTACGGCATTCGGGCAGTCGTGCGCGGGTTCTGTGGATATCACGGTGAACCCATTCCCAAATGTTGTATTTGGTGATCTTGGGTCTTATTGTGATGGTCAGAACGGATTCACAATCACAACTGCTAGTCCAACAGGAGGTACATTCTCTGGGCCGGGTATTTTAGGTACCGACTTCGTACCTGCTCAAATTGGTACTCCGGGTGATTATACCTTGTACTATACTTATACCGATCCAGCGACAGGATGTACCGCTATGGACTCAGCAATGGTTTCATTGATTCCTACTCCAAATGTGACCTTGAATGCATCGCAAACATCCTTCTGTGGTATTAATGATTCAACCGTTACATTGAACGCCTCTCCAGCAGGAGGAGTCTTCAGTGGACCAGGAGTAGTGAATGGGGTATTTGATCCTTCCATTGCAGGTCTAGGAAATCATACCCTGCGCTATACGTTTACATCAGGGAGTTGTGCAACGTTTGATCAGTTGGTGATGACGGTCAACGAAGTACCTACGGTGACTGCTTCTCCGGATGCAACAGTCGTATACGGTACGGGTACCCAATTAAGTGCAGTTGCAACTGGAGGTAGTGGAAACTACTCTTATTCGTGGTCTCCAGCAGATAGCATCATAGGTACCGGAATTGGTAATCAAGTGACTACTGGACCATTGACCGTTGACCAGCAGTTCGTTGTTCAAGCTGTTGACAACGTAACCGGATGTCGCGGATACGATACCGTGAATGTGACCATTTTCGGTGGACCCATAGAAGTCCTTTTATCGGTTGATAAAGACACGATTTGTGTGGGAGAAACAGTACAATTGTCTGCATCGGTTACAGGTGGATCTGACACTACATACAGTTTCCTTTGGACTCCAAGTTCGTATGTAACGGACATCAATACGCTGAGCACGAGTTCTTCACCAATTGTGACGACCACTTATTCATTCTACGTAGATGATACCTTCACCCAGAAAGTGGAGTATATCACTGTGTACGTGAATGACTTACCAAACGTTCAGTTTGGTGTTGTACCTAATCAATGTGTGGATGGAGGAGCCATTATGCTTATGCAAGGTTCGCCTGCTGGAGGAACTTATTCTGGAGCCGGTGTAACGGGAGCAATGTTTGACCCAGCTGCTGCTGGAGTTGGAACGCACACCTTGACCTATACTTATATGAATGCGAATGGGTGTGAGGCTTCAGCTACTACGGATCTAATTGTATCCGATGTGCCTACGGTAACGATGGGAGCCTTGGCAGATGTATGTGCTGCAGATGCTCCGTTTGCTTTGACTGTTGGTGCTCCAGTAGGAGGTACGTATAGTGGTAACGGTGTATCTAATGGAATCTTTGATCCAGCTGCTGCTGGTCAAGGGCCGCACAACATCTTGTATACCTATACGGATGCGAATGGCTGTACGAGCTCTGCGAGTACTCAGATCATTGTAAATCAAGCGGCGATTGGGTTCCACTTACCAATTCCGGATGTATGTACTGATGCAGGTGCGGTGACATTGACTGGTGCAATTCCTCCGGGCGGTACGTATACTGGTCCTGGTGTTAATTCTGGAGTATTCTATCCTGCTCAAGTTGGACCAGGAACATATACGCTTGACTACGAGACCTTGAGTGTCTCTGGATGTCCTCTTGCATTCCAAGCGACTATTACGGTTAATGCAGTACCATCCGTAAGCACTCCGACCTTTGCCAATACGTGTTCTAGTGCTGCTTCGTTCGCTCTTTCTGGTGCTACACCAGCAGGTGGAAACTGGAGCGGTCCTGGGGTTAGCGGTGGAAACTTTGATCCTGCCGTAGCCGGTGCTGGTACGCATGTATTGACCTATACCTATACAAGTGCGGACGGATGTCCTGCATCAAGTACTTCGACCATTGTTGTTACTCCAGCTCCTGTGGTGAGCCTGGCTCCTCAAGCAAATTTATGTGCTAATGCCAGTCCAGTATTGATTTCTGGAGCATCTCCTGGAGGTGGTGTTTACAGTGGACCTGGAGTATCGGGTAACACCTTTGATCCAGTTGCTGCAGGCTCAGGTACACATACCATTACCTATACGTACACGAACCCGGAAGGTTGTATTGGAACAGCGACTACGACCATTACAGTCGACGCAAGGCCTAATGTAAGCTTCAACGGTATTGGAGACGTCTGTGCTAGTGCAGCGCCAGTGGCGATGACCGGTAACCCTGCAGGTGGTACCTTCAGTGGACCTGGTATTGTCAATGGAGATACATTCGATCCTACAATTGTTGCTCCTGGAACGTATACCATCACGTATACGTACACAGACCCAGCAACAGGTTGTACGAACTCAGCTAGCCAACAGCAAAATGTGAATGCGGATCCAGCGGCTCCGATCATCTTGCAAAACGGTTGTGATTTGATTGTACAGTCTAGTGTGACTAACCCAGTATACACTTGGTTGGATGATCAAGGAAACGTGGTTGGATCTGGTTCGACCATTACAACTCCATGTGTTGGATTCAATGTATACTTCGTTGAAGTAGAAGATCCAGTTACAGGTTGTACTTCTACAAGTGCGCAGTTCGTAGCGAGCTACGTGAGCTTGGAGGATGAGTTGACCAACGAAACCATTGAGGTATATCCCAACCCGAACCGCGGAAGCTTCGAATTGAGCATTGCTCAGTTGAGTGCTGACAACGTAGGGGTGGCGATTACCGATGCTCGTGGTCGTTTGATTATGGAAGAAGAAGTGGAGCACACGAACGGTGCAAGCTTCGAGCGCAACTACAACTTGGAGAATGTTGAAAACGGCGTTTACTTCATCCGTGTAACTGCGGAAGGACACAGCAGCGTTAAGCGAATTGTGATCGAGAAGTAATCGACTAGAAATAAATGAAGAAAGCCGCTCTCGAAAGGGAGCGGCTTTTTTTGTTTTGAGTACGTGGAAAAAAAATTGAAAGGGCGTCCATTCCTTTTATGTTAGGGGTTTCGGCATATACTGGCTCATTACTTTAAAAAGCTTGTAGTCTATTTAATAAAGAGCGTATCAGTTCAATGATAATCATTTCACTACCGCGACGGAGATGGCCGTGGCCACGTTTTGGCCGTCCATAGCCGCAGAGACAATTCCTCCGGCGTATCCACCTCCTTCGCCGCATGGATAAAGTCCTGAAATCTGGGGATGTTGGAGGGTCTCACGATCACGGGGAATGCGGACTGGGGAACTAGTACGTGATTCCGTGGCGTGTACGACCGCATCGGCGGTGAGGTATCCGCGCATCTTTTTACCAAAAGTTGTGAAGCCTCCGCGTAAGCGGGCCGCGACATCAGGTGGTAATAGTTCGTTGATTTCTGTAGGTGTTACGCCCGGTTGGTAGGAGGAAGGCGCTACTGTTGTAGATCGTCTTTTGTTGACGAAATCAGTGAGTCGTTGTGCTGGAATAGCTTGAGTCTGCCCAGCCGCTTCCCAGCATTTTTGTTCCACCGCGGCTTGAAAAGCGAGTGCGGCAAGAGGACCTTCAGATTCGTAGGCAGCGAAATCCGACGCTTGTAGTTCTACGACAATACCGCTGTTGGCATATGGGTTGTTCCGCTTGGAAGGGGACCAACCGTTAGTCACCACTTCTCCCGGCGCGGTAGCGCAGGGCGCAATGATGCCTCCAGGGCACATACAGAAGCTGTACACCCCTCGTTCGCGAACTTGATGAACCAGTCCGTAGGAAGAAGGGGGAAGATAAGGTGATCGGGTTTCGCAGTGGTATTGAATGGAGTCAATCAGTGCTTGCGGGTGTTCGACCCGTACGCCAAGAGCAAAGGGTTTTAATTCGACCAGAATGCCTTGATGGTGCAATTGCTTGAATATATCGCGAGCGCTGTGGCCTGTGGCGAGAATACACGCGACCCCGGTGTGCGATGTGCCCGATTGATCTCGAACACCGGTGCATGCGCCGTTCATGACCAGAAATTCTGTGACGCGGGTTTCGAAACGCACTTCGCCACCGCATGTCTCGATGTACTCTCGAATGGCGGTGATGACTTGCGGAAGCTTATTGGTCCCTATATGAGGGTGGGCATCGACTAGAATATCCTCAGGGGCCCCAAAGGCCACCAAGAGTTCTAAGACCTTGGAGATGTACCCGCGTTTCTTGGAACGGGTGTACAGCTTACCATCGCTGTAGGTTCCAGCACCACCTTCGCCGAAACAGTAATTAGAGTCGGGATCAACGATGTGATCTTTATTGAGGGCAGCGAGATCGCGGCGACGGGCTCGAACGTTCTTTCCGCGCTCCAAAATAATGGGCCTTAACCCAAGCTCTATGAGCTCGAGGGCCGCGAAGAGGCCTGCAGGGCCAGCACCGATGATGATGACTTCTGGAGCGTTATGGACGTCGCGAGCAACGGGTTCGCGGTATTGACGCGGAATTTCTTCGGAAGGCTCAAATACATCCAGACGCAGGTTGATCCAAACGGATCGACCACGGGCATCGATGGATCTGCGATCAATGCGGTATGTGGGAAGATGGGCATCGGGCCTTAGGCCCAAAGCTTCGGAAACTGCCTCATCCAGCAATTCAGGGGTGCCCGCCACTTCGGGGCGAACGCGCAGCTGCAGAGGTGAAGGCATGCCTATCGGATCATAAAGAGGTTTCCGGTCAGTCGATCTTGCTTGACGCGGGTTTCCCCTTGATTCCGGACGCTGTAGATGATCTCATAGAAATAGACATTCTCCATGAGGTATTCGCCGTTGAAGGTTCCGTCCCATCCATCTGCAATGATGGTCGACACGAAGAGTTCCTGACCCCAACGGTTGAAGATGCGCATTTCGAACTCCAGAACAACACAGCTGGTAAAGTCCGTTACCGGTCTGAAGATTTCGTTCTTCCCATCTACGTTCGGCGTAAAGGCATTTGGCACGTACATGTTGCACGAGCACGGATCCACTTCCGTGGTCAAGGTATCTGACATCACGGTATCACAGATGTTAAAGATGGTGACGTAGTAGTCACCTGGATCAGATATCGTATACGTAGGAGTCGTGGTCCCATCTTGCCAGAGATAAGTCGAGTTCGGGAAGCTCACTTGAAGCTGGAAGCTCTGTCCATCGCAAATGGTGGTGTCGTTTCCGAGTGTGACTTCAAAACCCGTAAATGGTGTAAAGGTGATGGCGTCTGACAGGCTCATACATTCGTCTGTAACGGTGACGGAGTAGGTTCCTACATCGGTGACCGTGTAGGTAGAAACTGTGGAACCGTCTTGCCAGACGTATTCGTACTGCGGTCCAACCAAACCAGGATCCAAGACAATGTTGTCTGCGGCACAGAAGGTGGTGTCATTTCCTAAATCAAAGGTGAATGCTGGCGGAGTGGAAATCACAATGGTGTCAAACTGCGTCGAGCAGCTATCCATAACTTCCACGAAATATGTTCCTGCCGTGGTCACCACTCGAATACTGTCGGTTGATCCGTCGTCCCAATCGTAGATGTAGGGAGCACCGCCGAGTCCCGGATCGAGTACGATTTGATCGCCATTACAGATGATGGTATCGTTCCCGAGATCAAGAATGAAGGATTGTGGTTGAGAAATGACAATGGTGTCGTATACAAACTCACAGTCGTTGGTTGCGGCCACCCAATAAGTACCTCCCGAATTAACAGTAAAGGTCGTTCCACCGTTGCTCGGGTTCCCCATCCATTGGTACTGAACATTGGGTTGATTGGTGGTTGCCGTAATGGTGTAGGATTGTCCCTGACAGATCAAGGTGTCCGGTCCAACGTCCACCGTCAAGGGTGGAGGAGTAGTGGCGATAAAGGTATCCACGTAGGTACCGCACGGATTGGTCATGCTCACCCAGTACGTTCCTTGGGTAGTAATGGTGTCCGTAGCAGCCGTAGAACCGTTACTCCACAAGTAGGTCACTGGCTGTGCACTGGCCGGCTGAATAGCGTCGAGAATAGGAATGATATCCCCAGGGCAAATAACAAAGTCCAAAATGTCAACGAAGACCGAATCGATGTGCTGTAGGTTGAAGGTCAAGGTACCTGAACCGCAAATATTGGTGACCACACACGTGACAATCGTGTCGGCCGCTGTGGCAGTATAAGTCGGCGACACACTTCCTCCAGGCGTCCAAGAATATGTACTGAAGGGTTGCGTGGCGTCGAGAACCAGAGTGCTGTTCGTACAGATGCTCGGTGCAGTCGTCGTGGTCGGCGGAGTTAAGGCCACATCAATGGAGTTGGTGGTGTTTCCAACGGCTACCCCCGCGATATCAAATCCTGTCACTGAAACGTCGTAGGTACCTGCGTTCAAGAACTGATAGCTGATGGGTGTTCCCGATCCGTTGCTTGCTGTTCCGGCCAATGCATCGTCAAAGTCCCAGTAAAGTGAATCGACCACTACGGAGCCCGTGTAATCGAAGGTCAAAGCGTTGTCCCCACAAACCGGACTCGCATTTCCTCCGTTCCAAGTAAAGGTGAACTGAGCACCGCGAAAATCGAAGTTCTGTGCCTGCGGCACGATGAGTGATGCCACGGAAAACAAAAGGAAAAGGGAGGAGAGTAGGTTGCGTAAATTCTTTTCGGTGATCATATCCACTTTTTCGTGATTCGCAAAGATAATCTATTCGTCTTAATGCCGGCCAGCGCCGCTTTTAATGAAATCGCAGAGCAGAAGTGCCAAAGCGCGGCCCACTGTTCGGCCCGAACCAGGCACCAATGAAGGCGCCGCTTCGGCTATGTGCAGGTATGGAACATGCGCCTTGAGATGACCGAGGGCCACAATCATTTGACGCACTTCGTTCAGGCTCCATCCGCTCGGCGTATCCGCGCTGGATGGGAATTTCGTAATCCCGTCCATATCAATCTCTAATCCGACCTTTTCGCGACCAAAACGCGTCCAGATCTCATCCCAATGATCGATATAGGGCAAATGGCCAAAGGATAAATGCTCAAAAGTCTTGTACCAGGTGCGACTGGATTCTTTCATCAACGACAGCATTTCAGCCGAATTGTACCCCTCGTGAAGTCCAAAAACGGCATATCGGTCCAAGTAGCCCTCTTCACGGGCATACCGAAAACCATTTCCACTGTGTCTTCCTTCCAGGCTGCGGTAATCTGCGTGCGGATCAATATTGACGCAGTGTACGGGTCGTCCAATGGCCTGTGAAACCCCGCGCAGGCAGCCGTAACTGTTGTTGTGTCCACCGCCAATGACCAAGGCCGTTTTTCCCAACGCCGCAATACGTTCGATTAGTGGCCATACCGCCTGATCAATTTCAGCGGTCATTTCTCTCAATCGCGGGAGGGAAGCGGACTCTGCCTCGGCTTGCCATTCATCGGCCCTTAGGGCCCCAAGGACAAGCACCTGAGCACCGTCTAAGTACTCGTTACTCTGCACGTTAAGGAAATGGGGGAGACTAACCTCCCAGGCGCTGGCTGCACCCGGTCGTCCCCCGTTCGCACGGACACCCACGTCTTCTGGAAGGCCGATGAGCACATAACGAGCATCGCTGGCCTCTAGGGACTCCAAAAGTCCCTGGTCGGCGCACGACACGCGTTGCCCCAGCTTGACTTCCCCTTCGCGGGTATGGGTCAAACGGGCGCAGTCTTCGGATGTGAATAGTCTCCAGTGGTCAGTCCAGGTCATGGTAATGGCGTTCCCCGTTGATGTAGGTGGCTTCGATCCAATTCGTGCCGAAGGCATACGGCAGGAAACTATAACTACTTACGTTTTTCGTGACAATTAGGTTGGCTTGCTTGCCGGGACAGATGCTCCCGTGCGTGGTCTCAAGCCCCATGGCATAAGCCCCGTTGAGGGTTGCGGCTTGGATGGCTTCTTCGGGCAACATCTTCATTTTGATGCAGGCCAAGGACAGAACAAAGGCCATGCGGCCGGAAGGGCTAGACCCTGGGTTGTAGTCACTGGCCAAGGCCACGGGAAGGCCGGCGCTGATCATTTTTCGGGCCGGCGGATACTCAATGCCCAAGAAGAATGCCGTTCCCGGAAGAAGAGTTCCCATCGTATCGCTGCTCAGCAGGGCGTCTATCTCCGCGTCACCGGTACATTCCAAATGGTCCACGGAGCGAGCGGCGTGCTTGACCCCCGTCTGTATACCTCCGCTAAAGTCCAATTCATTGGCGTGTATTTTAGGAGCCAACCCCACTTCAGCCCCGGCCGCGAGGATGCGCTCGGTTTGATCTGGTGTAAAGAATCCACGATCGCAGAAAACGTCAATGTAATCGGCTAGTCCTTCTTCGGCTACGGCCGGAATCATTTCATTGATCACGAGGTCTACATACCCTTCGTGGTTATCCCGATACTCTGCAGGGAAGGCATGGGCTCCCAAAAAGGTCGTTTTTACGGCCATCGGGAAGTCTGCCTGAAGGCGACGGGCAACGCGGAGCATCTTTAGTTCACTTTCGGTACTCAACCCGTAACCGCTTTTGATTTCCACGGCACCCGTCCCCAGGGTGATGAGTTCTCGCATTCGGCGAGCACTCTGCTCGTAAAGCTCGTCTTCGGAGGTGTCGCGCAAACGCGCCGCGGAATTGAGGATTCCACCACCACGTCGAGCAATCTCCTCGTAGCTCAGTCCATTGATTTTGTCCACAAACTCTCCCTCGCGACTGCCTGCGTAAACCAGGTGGGTGTGACTGTCGCACCAAGCGGGCATCACGATCTTGCCCGTGCAATCCACCGTTTCATCGGCGTCGTCTGGAGTGGTGTCCATACCGCCGAAGCTCATAATCTTATCGTCTTCAATCAGCAGCCAGGCGTCGTTCAAATGGGGTAGCGTAGCCATGTCTGGGCCTGCGACCCAGCGGGTTGGTTCTTCTTCCGTCAACAAGAGGGATTGGATGTTGGTGAAGAGGGTTTTCATGTAGTACAGGTTTGCAGCGAAGATAGTTATCTTTGCCCTCTATGGCTGGAAATTCCTACGGACATCACCTGCGTTTATCCACATTTGGCGAAAGCCATGGTGTGGCCATCGGCGGGGTGATCGACAACTTCCCTGCGGGCGTCGAATTGGACTTGGACGCCGTTCAATTGGCCCTGGATCGACGCAAACCCGGGCAATCCGCACTGACTACTCAGCGTAAAGAAAGCGATACAGTGGAGTTTTTGTCGGGAATCTACGATGGGCGTTCTACAGGGACTCCCATAGGATTCATCATTCGCAACGAAGATGCGAAGTCCAAGGACTACAGCCACCTCAAAGAAGTGTATCGCCCATCCCATGCGGACTTCACTTACCAAGAGAAGTACGGTCATCGGGATCATCGCGGCGGAGGACGATCCTCGGCCCGAGAAACAGCATGCCGTGTGGTGGGAGGGGCATTGGCCGCTCAAATTTTTCCGGAGGTAGAAATTGCCGCCTATGTGAGTGCGGCAGGTGAGATCTCCTTGGAAGCAGGGTACGACAACCTCGACTTAAGTCGTCGCTTTGACAATGATGTTCGCTGTCCGGATGAAGCTGTTGCCGATCAAATGGCTCAGCACATCAAAACCGTTCGCAAGGAAGGAGATACCATTGGCGGCATTGTTACAGGGGTGATTCGCGGATTACCAGTGGGACTTGGAGCTCCAGTCTTTGACAAGCTTCACGCGGACTTGGCCAAAGCCATGATGAGCATCAATGCGGTCAAGGGATTCGAATTCGGAAGCGGGTTCGCTTCAGCCAAAATGCGCGGAAGTGCCCACAACGACCGTTTTAATCCCGACGGATCAACAGAAACCAATTTCTCCGGAGGTGTTCAAGGAGGCATCAGCAATGGAATGGATATCTACTTCCGGGTAGCCTTCAAGCCGGTTGCTACCTTGATGCGTGACCAGTCGAGCATCAACAGTGAAGGTGAGGCCGTGACCGTTAAAGGCAAAGGGCGGCACGATGCCTGCGTTGTTCCCCGTGCCGTACCCATCGTCGAAGCCATGGCGGCGTTGACTGTGGCTGATCATTTTTTATTGAATAGAAGTAGCAGAATATGAGCAAGTTAGCCTTGCATTGGCAAATCATTATCGGTCTAATGGCCGGTATTCTCTGGGCCATTTTGTCCAGTACCTTGGGGTGGAGCGAATTCACCCTTAACTGGATCGACCCCTTTGGCGTCATCTTTATCAACCTGCTCAAATTAATTGCCGTTCCCCTCGTCCTTTTCAGCATTATCAGCGGGATTAGCGGACTTAGCGACACTTCCTCATTGGGTCGCATGGGCTTCAAAACCCTTGTGGCCTACCTCGTCACTACCGTTTTTGCCATTTCCATTGGCCTCACCTTGGTCAACACCTTCAAACCCGGAACACTAGTCGATGAAAGCCAGCGCCGCAGCAATCGCGTTCGCTATGAGCTCTGGGTCGCTGAAACCCTCGGGGTAGAAAAGCTGGACGATGTCAACTTATTGGCCAACCTCGGAGAGGAGGAGAAAGAGGCCCTACGGGCCGAAGAGCTTGCTCTCGCACAAAACGCCACCGTCCAAAGCAAGATGGAAAGTGCCAAACAGACCAAGGACGCCGGACCTCTTCAGTTCGTCGTCGACATGGTGCCCAACAACATCTTCTTTTCCCTAAATGACAACGGACTCATGCTCCAGGTCATCTTTTTTGCCATTTTCTTCGGTGTCACTTTACTCTATGTGCCACCGCACCAGGCCAAACCCGTCATCGACTTCATCAATGGGACCAATGAGGTCTTCCTGAAAATGGTAGACATTGTCATGAAGGGAGCGCCCTTTTTCGTCTTCGCCCTGCTGGCCGGAACTCTGAGCGAAATGGCAGGTGACGACCTGGGTAGCGTGATTGAAATCTTCAAAGGCTTGGGCTGGTACAGCCTGACCGTTGTGCTTGGTTTGGCCCTTATGATCTTCGTGGTCTATCCCTTTATCATGGTGGTCATCGTTAAGCGCAAGAGCTACCGCGAATTCTTCAACGCCATCGGCGCTGCTCAAATGCTGGCCTTCTCCACAAGCTCGAGTGCGGCAACGCTTCCCGTTACTATGGAGTGTGTACAGGATAACCTAGGTGTCAATGAGCGCATTACCAGCTTTGTATTGCCGATCGGCGCCACGGTCAATATGGACGGTACTTCCTTATACCAGGCGGTTGCGGTCATCTTCTTGGCTCAGTTTCACATGGTGGACCTTTCGGTCGCCCAACAGCTCACTATTGTGCTCACTGCGACCTTGGCTTCCATCGGATCCGCTGCTGTACCCTCCGCTGGACTGGTCATGTTGATTATTGTGCTGGAATCCGTAGGTCTGAATCCTGCTTGGATTGCCATCATTTTCCCGGTGGACCGTATCCTCGACATGTGCCGCACGGTGGTGAATGTTACCGGTGACGCTACGGTCAGTACCATTATTGCTTCTACGGAAGGCGAGTTGTCCTAAGCAGAAGAATTTCCATTCTACGACGTTTATTTATTGTGTTGAAACGAATTTCCATCCTGTTGCTCTTTATTCCAGCCGCGCTTTGGGCGCAACCGGAGCTGGACTGTGACTACGAAGTCAGCAAAAAGGCGGAGAAGCTCTTCGAAGAAGGACTAGCCGAATTGATCGGAGGACATCCAATGGCGGCGCAAACACTTTTCTTGGAAGCCCTTCAAAAGGAAGAATTCTATCCTCAAGCGCGCTTTTACCTCGGAGAAATCAGCTGGAGACAGAAGAAATACAACATTTCCCGACAACACCTTGAGCTGGCTATTGAAGACTGCCCGGATATCGCTGGAGAGGCCTACCATCACTTAGGACTCTTTGCCTTGCAGAATTACGACTACCCGCTGGCTGAGCGCTATTTTGAAAAGGCCCTCAAGCTCGATTTCGAGTACAATGCAGACCGGGACGAAACCGTCGAGCTCCTGGGCAGCACCAAGACCTTGGCCCACTTGATGAATAATCCGGTTCCCTATAACCCGCAATCCGTACCTGGATTGAGTACCACCGGAGACGAGTACTTGGCCATCATCAGTCCGGATGGGAGCCAGGCCTACTATACCCGTCGCTATCAAAAGAAAGAAAAGACCATGCTCACGGCCACCTTCGTAGAGGAGTTTACGCGGGCGATCAACGATGGAGGCCGCTGGCAACCTGGAGAAACCCTGCCTTACCCGTTCAATCAGGGGGACAATGAGGGCGGACCTTCTGTGACGGCCAACAACAACGAACTGTATTTCACTGTATGTGCGCCGAACAGCCGAGGGCAAATCAATTGTGATATTTATTATTCCCTACGGGACGATGGCTTCTGGACCGAAATCAGACCTGTAGAGAACGTCAACCTCCCCGATGCCTGGGATTCTCAACCGAGCGTTTCCGTCAACGGAGATGTGCTGTATTTTACCAGTAGCCGTGGAGGAGGACAAGGCGGACTGGATCTATGGCGCTCCAATCGGCAGGAGGATGGTACATGGGGACCTCCGGTCAATGTCGGCTCAGATGTTAACACCCCTGGAGACGAGAAGTCACCCTTTATTCATAGCGATAGCCGAACCCTCTACTTCGCTTCCGAAGGTCATTTGGGATTTGGCGGATTTGACATCTTCTACAGTCAGGAGATGACCGAAGGATGGGGAAGACCCAAGAACATTGGTTATCCCATCAATACAGAAGGAGATGAAGTAGGCCTCTTTGTCTGTCTGGATGGTGGAACAGCCTATTTTGCCTCGAACGAGCTTAAAAGTATGGGAGGTTGGGACATCTATAGCTTTGACATGCCTAGGGAAGCTCGTCCGGACAAAGTAGTCCTGCTTCGAGGAAATCTCAGTGATGAATTCAGCGAACCCGTGCGTGAGGCCAGAATCGAAATTAAGAACCTGGAAACTAAGGAAATCCAAACGTTCAAGACCGATGCCGATGGACGCTATGCCGCAGTGGTTCGCCGACCAGCGGACGAAGACCTAATCATGACAGTGAAAAAGGAAGGTTATGCCTTTCAGAGCGAACTGCTCGCCTCGGACGAAGAACTCGAAGAGATTGAAGAAGTCGATATGGACATCAAGCCGATTGAAGTGGGCGGGACCTACGAGATCAAGGATATTACTTTTGCCACCAGTAGCTTCGAATTGGGCCATCGCAGTCGACTCATTGTCGATGAGTTTGCCGAGTTCCTCAAGGAAAACCCAACGGTTCACGTGAGTATTGAAGGGCATACGGACAATGTGGGAAACGGCTCCGAAAATATGGTCTTGTCAAAGAATAGGGCAGAAGCGGTCTATTTAGAACTTATCGAGCAAGGTATCCCCGCTGTTCGCTTAGACTACAAAGGCTTTGGATCTACGCGACCCGTTGCCGACAACGGATCGGAAAGTGGCCGGACTCAGAACCGTCGGACGGTGTTCCGGATTCTGAACTTCTAAGCACAAAAAAAGCCATCCGTTTCCGGATGGCTTTATCAAATCTTTTGGTCAGCCGATTAACGACGACGCTCTTTAATACGCGCTTTCTTACCAGTCAATTCACGCAAGTAGAAGATACGTGCACGACGCACAACTCCACGCTTGTTTACCTCGATTTTCTCAATCGCTGGTGAGTTGATTGGAATCACACGCTCAACACCCACGTTTCCGCTCATTTTTCGGATGGTGAATGTTTCGGTTGCTTTCTCACCACGGCGCTGGATCACTGTACCACGGAAAAACTGTGTACGTGTCTTGCTACCCTCGCGGATGGTGTAATATACGGTGATGGTATCTCCTGCACCGAAATCAGGGATATCGTTCTTTGCTACTAATTCGTCGTTGACGTACTGCACTAAATCCATGTCTGTCACTCTTTTATGGTGTCCTGAAACAGGGCGCAATATTACGAATTTTTTAGGAATTGAGCTATTCGCTATGCCCTTTTTTCCATAAATCGGGGCGTAGGTTTTGAGTGCGCTCTTCGGCTTGCTCTTGACGCCATTTATCTACACCTTTATGATCCCCACTCAATAGGATGTCGGGAACCTTACTCCCCTGATATTCAAGGGGTCTGGTGTAAACAGGAGGGGCGAGCATGTCGTCTTGAAAGGTGTCGCTCAGCGCGCTGGTTTCATCGTTTAGCACTCCTGGAAGAAGGCGAATAACGCTGTCAGCGAGGACCGCAGCGGCCAATTCTCCACCGGAGAGTACGTAGTCGCCAATGGAAACTTCACGCGTCACAAAGAGATCGCGGACACGTTGATCGACACCTTTGTAATGACCACAGAGGATGATGATGTTTTCTTTGAGGGAGATCTCGTTGGCGATTCCCTGATTGAGCGTAGAACCGTCTGGAGTCATGTAGATGATTTCGTCGTAGGAGCGATCGGCCCGTAGGGCCTCAATACAAGCAGCAATGGGCTCAATCATCAATACCATCCCGGCGCCTCCTCCGTACTGGTAGTCATCGACTTGCTGGTGCTTGCCGTGTCCATATTGGCGCAGGTCATGGAGGTGAACCTCGACCAGGCCTTTGTCTTGAGCGCGCTTGAGGATGCTCGCTGCAAAAGGGCTGTGCAAGAGCTCGGGCAATACAGTGATGATGTCGATACGCATAGAGTGCTAAGCTAAAAAAAAAAGCCCCGAGCGGCGCTCAGAGCTTCTTGTGCCCACGACTGGATTCGAACCAGCACGTCCTAGGGACACCACCCCCTCACGAGGGCGTGTCTACCAATTCCACCACGTGGGCAGGCCATTCAAAGGTAATTAAACCTTCAACAAAAAAGGGCTGCCTATGACAACCCTCTTTGTGACCCGGCTGGGGCTCGAACCCAGGACCCACGCCTTAAAAGGGCGTTGCTCTACCAGCTGAGCTACCGAGTCATTCCCGATTTGGGAGTGCAAATATACGACTGTTCAATAAAGAGGCAAACAAGCCGACTATATTTTTACAGAGAACCGAAAGTCTGGGGAATTGGTTCACCGGAAGGAGGAGAGTGATTATTGACTAACTTCGTTATATGACAACAGCGGATCATTCGAAAGAGCGCAAACCTATTGCTTTGATTGGCCCTATGGGTTGCGGAAAGAGCACCATCGGTCACTTGATGGCGGAACGCCTCGGTTGGCCTTGGGTGGATCTGGACTTGTGGATTGAAAAGCACGAGGGCATGAGTATTCGCGAGATCTTTGCCGAAAAAGGGGAGGCCTATTTCCGACACCTTGAAGAAGAACATATTCGGCTGTGGACCGAGCAAAGCCCACTGATTCTGTCTCTTGGAGGCGGAGCTCCCTGCGCCCCGGAACGATGGGCCCTACTCAAAGAGCATTTCTTCACGATCTATTTAAAGGCGGAACCCGAAGTGTTGATCGATCGACTGATGCAGCAAAGGGCCTCTAGACCCTTGATTGCGAAAGGGGATGACTGGGAATCTCGCTTCCGTGATCTTTTGCGCGAAAGAGAGCGTTACTACACCCAAGCGGACTGGACCCTGGAAACGGGATCGGCCGCGCGGGAAGAAACCGCAGAACACATATTAGAACATGTCTTACAATGAACAGCTCGGATTGCAGGCGCTTGAACTGATCGCCCACCGGCGCACCATTAGGCCGGAACAATTTGACGGCACCACCATACCTGAAGAAATTATTGATCAAATCCTCGAAGCGTCCAACTGGGCGCCGACTCATGGCTATACGGAACCTTGGCGCTTCTTCGTGTTCAAGGGCGAAGCTTTGAGTGAGTTCGGCGATCGCATTCTTGAGGCGATGGCTGAAAAGAGTGGGGCAGAAGTTCCCGAACCATCGGCTCAAAAGCTCCGCGAGCGCCTAGCTCGAACCAGTCACCTCATTGCCATTGCCATGCAGCGCGGAGACAATCCCAAGATTCCGGCAGAAGAGGAAGTGATGGCCACGGCTTGTGCCGTGCAGAACCTGTGGCTAGCCGCCAACGCCTTTGGAGTGGCAGGATACTGGAATTCGGGCGGTTTGAAACTTGAAGATCAGATGAAAGAAGATTTTGGCCTACGGCCCGATGACCGTCTTCTCGGATTCTTCTATCTCGGAAACACAAAAGAGCCCTGGCCCAAAGGAAGGCGCCAGAGCTCCATTGCATCTAAATTAACACGGGTCTATTAACCCGGATATTCTTCCCGTCCGTCCGCATGTCGGGCAAATCGGCCCAAGTTGCGATCGTGAACAGGGTCAATTCGGTTCCACGGCCATCCACCAAAACGGGTGCGTTGGAAGTCGTTATAGGCCTGTTGTACTTCTTGACGGGTATTCATCACGAATGGACCGTGTTGCACCACAGGCTCGCTAATCGGCCGTCCTTGCAAGACTAGGATTCGCGTCTCTTTTCCCTCGCCAGCCTTTAGCGCCAGAGCCAAGTCACCTTGAACATCCACTGCATGGTAGTGCGGAACAATGGTGTCATGTACCAAGAGTTCATCGCCTTTGTAGAAGTATAGGGTGCGGTTCACGCCCGATCCTGCCGCAGGCAGTAAATACTCCGCTCCAGGCTCCATGCGAATGTTCCAGATACCCACTTCGTGCTCGGGCTGTGCCGCCCAGCTGTTCGGGGGTGGAGAAGGAGCTGTATTGGGCCCAATAGCTCCCGCCAATACTTCAATTCGGGTTTTCTTGCCCGCACTGTCCACGTGATCGATGTCGGGGATTTGCTCCGCCCATAACATCTTAAAGTGTGGATCCACCATTTTGTCTTTGCGCGGCAGGTTCAACCAAATCTGGAAGAGCTCCATGGTGTTCTTCTTGTCCGGGTGAATCAATGGAAACATCTCGGCGTGCTGAAGTCCGCTTCCCGCGGTCATCCACTGAACGTCGCCATTTCCATAGCGGCCAGCGGCTCCTTGGGAATCACTGTGATCCACATAGCCCTCCCGCACAACGGTTACGGTTTCAAAACCTCGATGAGGATGTCCTGGGAAACCGGGAACACTGGTACCGTGGTACATGCGAAAACCGTCCTTGACCAAGAAATCCGAACCAATATTACGTCCTTGCAACAGGCTTTTCTCAGGGCCCATTTCGGAATTTCCTTCGGGGAAAAAGTCCTCATGATGCACGCAAAACAAGAACGGATCCTGTGTCTGCCATTGGAATCCCAAGGCGCGTACACTCTTTACAACTGGTGGCATATCTTCTTCTTTTTTAGCGTTCATGGCAAAGCCTCCCTGGCTGGCCACGACACCTCCTGCCGTTAAGGCAGCGAGTTTTTGCAGAAAGCTTCTGCGGCTTTTTTCGTCGCTCATAGCTTAGATAGATGTATCTACATCAAAAATACAAAATGATGAGAAACTAAACTTGTTCTAGGTTAAGAAAATGGAACCTAAAAGGTTCACTATCTGCGCCTACGGCGCGATGCAGCACTGACCTCAGGATTAAACGATGTGAGGTTACTCCCAATCACCTCCGCCCAATGAGCCGCGGCTTCACGTGCCTGTTCCACATCTGGGTAACGGCACAAGGTCAGACGCTCTCGATGGTTGGGGGTTAGGAGACACACATCAAAAACCCGCTCAGAATTCTCAATGCGCTGATTGCTGTAGTACGAGTACATCGTATGGCTGAGCGTTTTTCGAAGTACGGCCATATCCGGGAAGTGCTCAAGCGGCTCCCAGGTGCCTTGATCCATCCAAAACACCCGTGTGTACTCTCGAATTCTACCGTTTTCGAGATCCAGTTCGGTTCCGAGTGTGGTAAAGCTTAGGAAGATTCCGCCGGCCAAGGGAAAAAGAGCCACAAGGGGATTGAAAACAACGCTCACCACGCTCATGGCAAGCAATAAGTAACCTGCGAATACTCCTGCTGGTGGGAAGTTTTTTCCGTGAACGAATCGGTGACTATTCAAGATAAACGGCGTCGTTTTCTCCAAATTCCACGCTAACATGTTCCTGAAGTGTCGTACTCAGTTTAAGACCCACATACGTCGCTTGAATGGGGAAGCGATTGTGCCCTCTATACACAAGAACCAGTATATCCAAGGCCTTCAGTGGTGTTGTTAGAAAGTGCTTTGCTCCGTAAATCAGAGTCTTTCCAGAATTCAACACATCATCTACCAATACGACTGTTTTACCCGAATAGTCATCTACGGCCAAGCTGAGCTGGATGGGATTGTCGATGGGGTTGTCCTTGTCCAAATGGAGCTCGGCAAGGGTAATCTTGAGGTCTGTGATCTTGGCCAATAGTACGCTCACGCGTTTGGCGACCATGTATCCGCGTTTGGCGATTCCCGCAATAATGATTTCGGATTCATTGTGGTGATTTTCATAGATCTGCCAAGCCATACGGATAATCCGCTGCTCAATTTGCAGGTGGTCGAGAATCAAGGTGCGTTCTTGTGCGGACATGGTGCTTAATTTCCTAGCTAAGATAATTACTTCCTACGAAGGTGCATGAACCATTCGCTACCCGCGCGAGGAGATATGCTATTGCCACAGGACTCCCATACCAGGAACTCAAAATCTTCTTCAAAAAGCGGTTTGTAGTCGGATTCATGCCCACCGAAAGGAGGGCGATCCTCGTTGAGTGGAATATTGAATAGAACACCCGCCAAATGGCCGCCGCTGGGCAAGAGCTTCGCCATTTGTTTCACGTAATCCGCGCGTAATTCGGGATGCAGGGCGCAAAAAAAGGTCTGCTCAATAATCAAGTCGTATTGTTCCCGATGCTTGAAAAAGTCCTGCTCAATCAAGTGCCCGGTCGGAAAATCAGGTACGCGTTTGTGAAATCCGCGCAGAGCTTGCTCGCTGACGTCCAGTACATGGATATGCTCGTACCCACTTTCCCAGGCATACTCAGCCTCGTACGCGTTTCCAGCTCCTGGGATCAGTACCTTAGCGTTCTTCATGGGATAGCGATCTAAAAATTCAACCAGCGGACGGCTTGGCCCGCCTAAATCCCATCCCATTTGATTGTGGATGTATCGTTCGTTCCAGAACTCCGCATTTAGATCTTCAGCTTTCATAAGGGCTTCGATTTGAGGGATACAATGTTCTCAACGTGGTGGGTGTGCGGAAACATATCGACTGGCTGTACTTCTACAATATCGTAAGCTTCTTTCAACAAAGCCAGGTCGCGTGCCTGCGTTGCAGAGTTACAGCTGACGTAAATAATTCGATCCGGGCGAGCAGCGAGTAATGTTTCCACAACTTTGGCATGCATACCATCCCGTGGAGGATCCGTGATAACCACGTCCGGGACTCCATGGGTGACGACGAATTCAGAGGTGAGAACATTCCGCATATCGCCTACGTGAAACTCGACATTACTCAATCCATTCCGTTCCGCATTTTCCCGGGCTGCAAGGATTGCTTCCTCCACGGCTTCTACCCCCACAACGTGTCTCGCTTTATGCGCCACGAATTGGGCAATGGTTCCCGTTCCGGTATACAAGTCATAGACCAGCTCATCTCCCTGAAGATCGGCCATTTGGCGGGCGCGCTCATAGAGTAAGTAGGCTTGCTTTGGGTTGGTCTGGTAAAAAGTCTTGGGACCGATTTTGAAGCGCAGTGGATCGTTGTCTCCCTCGAATCGAGGCATTTCTTCCATGATGTAGGGTGTTCCAGAATAACACTGAACGTCTAAATCATACCAAGCGTCATTTCCTTTGGTGTTGACGGTCCACATGAGACTGGTCAGTTGCGGAAATGTGCTTTCGAGATATTCCAACAGCGCTTCTCTGCGTTCTTGGTCATCTTCTCCAAACTGTATGGCCAGCATGACTTCACCGGTCGTTGTGGTGCGAACCATCATGGTTCTCAGTAGTCCAACTTGATCATATGGATTGAAGAAGCTCAGTTCGTTCTTCAAGGCGTACTCCCGGATGGAGTTGCGCAATTCATTGCTGGGTTCAGGCTGTAAATGGCAATGTTCGATGTCCAGGATCTTATCCCACATCCCGGGGATGTGGAAACCGACGGCACGGCGATCCTCAAAAACTTCATCGCTGGCCATTTCCTCTGGACTGAGCCAGCGTTGAGAGCTAAAGCTAAATTCTAGTTTATTCCGGTAGTATAATTGCTCTCCGGACCCCAAAATCGGATGGGTTTGATTCTCCGGAAGATCCAAGTGGCCAATTCGGGTTAGATGATCGAGCACCTCGCGCTCCTTCCATTCAATCTGCTTCGCGTAATCTACATTCTGCCATTTGCACCCGCCGCAAACACCAAAGTGTTTACACCGCGCGTCTACGCGGGCTTTTGAATACTGATGTACAGCAGCGGTTCGACCCTCGTAGTAGTTGCGCTTTTTCTTGATGACCTGGACATCTACGACATCACCCGGTACAGCGCCTGAAAGCATGATGGTCTTTCCATCCGGGGCTTGAGCAATACTCTTTCCACGTGCTCCCGCACGAAGCACCTCAATGGATTCAAAAAAAGGATTGGGGCGTTTTCTTCTCGGCATAGGGCAAAGGTCGGGAAAAGTATGTTTCGGAGAAACGGATATACCGTCTTCCTTCTGTTGACGTTCTTTGCACCAGCAACGCGGACATTCATGAAAATCTTGAAGAAAATGGGATGGATTCTTTTAATCATCGTCGTCCTCTTGGTGGTAGGGATCGCCATCTTTGTTAAAACCGCTCCTCAATTCGGGCAATCGCCCAAAGGAGCTGATCTCGAACGTATTTCCCAATCTCCCAATTATGGAGACGGCCAGTTCATCAACCTCATCGAAACCAAAATGGGGTCATTTGGAGAAATAATGGGAAACATGCCTGAATTCATCTTTGGCAAAAACAAAGCACCCAAGAATCCACTCCCCACGAAATTCAAATCGGCTGAGGCTCCAGAGAGTGGTACCGCATGTTACATCACCTGGTACGGGCATTCTGCCTTCTTGATCGAAATGGATGGTCAGCGTATTCTCATTGACCCCATGCTCGGAAAAGTAGCTGCACCGGTATCTTTTGGGTCCAAGAGGTGGCCCTATCAACAACCTATTCCTTTGGAGTCTATTACACAAATTGATGCCGTCATCCTCTCTCATGATCATTATGATCACTTGGATTATGCGAGCATCAAGCTCTTGAAAGATCGGGTAGGACACTTCTATACCGCATTAGGAGTGGGATCGCACCTTAAACGGTGGGGTGTTCCCGAAGAAAAAATCATCGAGCTCGATTGGTGGCAGTCTGCTACTCATGGCGAATTGAGCTTTAAAGCGACTCCAGCCCGTCATTTCTCTGGTCGAGGAATAGGAAATCAAAACAAAACACAATGGGCCAGCTGGGTGATTCGCGGAAACCATCAAAACCTTTACTTCAGTGGAGATGGCGGGTACGGTCCGCATTTTAAAGAAATTGGCGAGAAAGAAGGGCCATTTGATTTGGCCATGATGGAATGCGGTCAGTATAATGAGGCCTGGCATGCCATTCACATGATGCCTGAGGAAAGCGTACAGGCTGGACAGGAGGTAGGAGCAAGCCTTCTGATGCCGATCCATTGGGGTGCGTTTACGCTTGCGGTTCATGAGTGGACGGACCCCATTGTCCGATTTAAAGCCGCGGCAGACACTGCAGAAGTCACCATGATTCATCCGTTTATCGGAGAACGATTCCAACTTGGAGTAGATCTCCCCCAAGAGCCATGGTGGGTTGGTGTCGATGACGCCAACTAGGCTAAAAAGTCGCGACAAGCAGCTTCCAAATCCGGAAAAAACTCAAAATAATCAGCTTCTAGCTCTGCGTGATAGGCCTTGAGCTCGCGCACACCTTCTTCCATTCGGCTTTCGAAACGGGCTCGTCTACCCATGCCCTGAAGCACGCTGTTGATTCCTTCAAAGTGGGCATAGTTCGTCAACCAGTCGTATCGCTTCATGTAGGGAAGCATGAACTGTATGCGCTCTGGTAAGATGGGTTTGTGCGCATACATGAGGTCGTACATGGACTGAGCATATGCGGGCAAGTCCACGGGGGAGTACTTAGACCAGTGAAGGGCCAAGAAGTGGTCGTAATAGATATCCATCAACACCGAGGCGTACTTGTGATACACCGGTCTAATGCGCTCTTTTGATCGCTCTACTACGGGATGATGATCGGTAAACTGATCGATTAGCCAGTGCAGCTCCACGCCGCGCTGCATTCCTTCAGGGTACTGATCAAGTTGAGAGCGGCGAATGGCATCGCCACAAAAGTTGCCCACTGCGAGTAACTCATCATCCCCGCTTAAATAAAGATGGGCTAGATAGTTCAAGCGTGTTCCGCTTCGTATTCCCGAATCGTCCGTGTGATGATTTCCACGCAATCCATCAACTGCTCTTCATTCATGACAAGAGGAGGAGCAAAGCGGATGATGTTACCGTGAGTAGGCTTGGCCAAAAGACCGTTATCGCGCAGTTTCAAGCAAATATCCCAGGCAGTACTGGAGTCTTGGTGATCGTTGATCACAATAGCGTTCAACAACCCTCGACCGCGCACCAAGCGCACCAAAGAAGTTGTTTCGATAAATTTGTTCATCTCCTCCCGGAAGAGTTTACCCAGTCGTCGTGCATTAGCACTGAGTTCTTCGTTTTCAACTACTTCCAACGCGGCAATCGCCACTTTAGCCCCAAGAGGATTTCCTCCAAAGGTGGAGCCGTGGGTTCCTGGAGTAATCACCTCCATCACATCGTTGTCGGCCAATACCGCAGAAACGGGATAAACCCCACCGCTGATCGCTTTACCGAGAATAAGGATGTCTGGCTTGTACTCGTACTGCTGCTCACAACGAGCACCGCAGGTACATTCTCCGCAAACCGCCAAAAGTGCTCCGGTTCGCGCAATACCCGTTTGAATTTCATCATCGATTAAGAGCACGTTCGCGTCTTGACACATTTTAGCCGCTGTGGCCATATACCCAGGTGTCGGAACCATAACTCCGGCTTCACCTTGGATGGGCTCTACTAGGAAGCCTGCGACGTGCTCATCTTGCAACGCTTCACGCAGTGCGTCTAAGTCGTTGTAAGGGATGCGGATGAATCCACCGGTGTAGGGTCCAAAGTTCCCTCGAGCTTCAGGATCACTGCTGAAGCTGACGATGGTTGTTGTACGGCCGTGAAAGTTGTTCTCGGCTACGATGATTTTGGCTTGATTGGATTCAATGCCCTTTTTCTCGTAGGCCCATTTCCGGGCAATCTTAATCGCTGTCTCAACGGCCTCAGCTCCCGTATTCATGGGAAGCAATTTGTCGAATCCAAAGTACTCCGTGGCGTACTTTTCGTATTCACCCAATACATCATTATAGAAGGCTCGAGAAGTCAGGGTTAGACTATCGGCTTGACTCTTCAAGGCATTGATGATGTGAGGGTGGCAATGACCTTGATTTACAGCAGAATAACTGCTCAAAAAGTCGTAATATTTTTTCCCGTCTACATCCCAAACGTGAACTCCTTCACCGCGACTCAAAACCACCGGCAAGGGATGGTAATTATGTGCTCCATGCTCATTCTCGAGCTCTATAAACTGATTGGCTTTGCTGTCAACGGCTACGTGATCCATGTTCTTTTCCTTTAAGTCCTTACCAAAGGTACGTTTTGCGCGTTAAAGCGCCATGAGTTCGATTAGGGTGCCTGCGGCACGATGCGCACCTCGTAAACGCTCGGCCAGAGTTTCCCCGTCACATATACGTGCCCAGTTTCGGCATTGTAGGCGATTCCGTTGAAGACATCGGTTCTGCGCGCGTAGCTCCGACGATCGAAAATGGAGTTGAAGTCAATAACGCCGGTCACTGCTCCTGAATTTGGGTCGATGCGAGCGATGTACCGCGTTCCATAGATGTTGGCCCAGAGTTCCCCACCAATCCACTCCAATTCATTGAGGTTGATCATCCGGGCTCGTTCATTGTACACCTGGATCACGTCGATTTGGGTCATAGTCTTTGGGTCCACAACGTAAATACGATGACTTCCATCGGTCATGAAAAGAGCGGTGTCATTGTGCGTCAGCCCCCAGCCTTCAGTGTTGTAGTAGAACTCTTCAACAGGGGTGAAGGTCTCGAGATCGTAGATGAAACCCGTTTGACCTTTCCACGTCAACTGGTACAAGCGATTCTCAAAGATCGTCACGCCCTCTCCGAAGAATCGGGCCGGGATGTTGTGGCTTCGCGAGATTTTCCCTGTCTCAATGTCGACTTCTCGAAGACTGGATTGACCTTTGAGTCCTGTTCCCTCGTAGATGACGCCATCGTGGTAGTAAAATCCTTGCGTGTAAGCGTCTGGGTCATGGGGGTACTCCTTGACGAGCTCATAGGAGTACTGGGCCGGTTCGGACGAAGCAGCTATTTCCTTGATGATGGTTTTGCTTTGAGAGCGCCCATCTGCTGTAGTTCCGGTTAAAGTAAAGGTGTACTCTCCCAATCGCACACCATCGCTGAACCAAAGCAGGCCACTTTCTGATCCGGCCGTAGGCCGTCCATTTACCGTCCATTGCCACTGTTCAAAAGCAATGCTCTCATCGACGCGCTCAACTTCGATGACCAAGGTGTCGCCTTGCTGCATAAAAGGAGCGGTGGCCTCCGTGGTCAAGCGGAAAACGGTAGGCAGCTTTTCTTTTTGGGGCTGGCTAGAACCCTTCTGACTGGGCTCTGAAGAACACCCTGCCAAGAATGCGATGAGGGAAAGGAGAACGATTCGGCGCATCAAACGTTTCATTTGGCGTAAAAGTAGGTTGTATTTTTGCACTATGGAAATTAAAACCGGTATGCGGGTAGTTATGGTCGACGACGTGTTGGAAGGCACAGTTAGCGAGGTCCGTGGCAATCTGATCACCTTCATTACCGATGATGGTTTTCAAGAAGAGGCTTGGAGCCATGAGCTCGTCATTGATGCTGGTGAAACCTTCGACATCACGCGAGCAACCGATGCAGAAGAGTTGCCCAAGCTGATTCGGGAAAAGGAGGGAAGCCCGGGCCCTAAAGGCCAAAGAGGGTCTAAAAAGCACAGTCGTCGTACCCGGAAAGTGGATATGGAGGTCGATTTGCACATACACCAGCTGGTTGATACCGAGAGAGGACTCAACTCACACGACAAGCTTCGCATTCAAATGGAGCACTTTGAGCGCAAGATGCGACATGCCTTAGAGAACAACCTCCACCGGGTGGTTTTCATCCACGGAGTTGGAGCGGGTGTATTAAAACACGAAATTTGTCGACTGTTGGATGAAGTCTATCATCTGGAGCACTTTGATGCGGCCTTCCAGAAATATGGCTTCGGAGCCACAGAAGTTCTTTTATAAACGATTTTGCGAACCGTTCTGTCGCTGCCAGGCCTGGCCTGGGGGAGGAAAGTCCGGACAACTCAGAGCACCATACTTCTTAACGGGAAGGGCCTCCGATCGGATACGGGGGTACGACCAGTGCCGCAGAAAAGAACCGCCTCGCTTGCGGGGTAAGGGTGAAAAGGTGGGGTAAGAGCCCACTAGTGCATCGGGTAACCGGTGCAGCTGGGTAAACTCTATGGGTTGAAAGACCGTGTATACCGGGATTGAGGGCTGCTCGCTCGAACCGGGGGGTAGGTCGATGCCGATCGTACGTGTGAGCGTGCGGCTAGATAAATGACAGACCTTGCGCCTACGGCGCGATGTACAGAATCCGGCTTACAGGTTCGCTTCTATCCGAGAAAAACAAAGCCGCCTTCCGAAAGGAGGGCGGCTTTGCCATTTTATAGCATGTGGTGCTTAACCAGCAGCCACTTCTTCTTCGACATTCTCGAATTCAGCCAAGTAGCGCTCAGCGTCCAAGGCCGCCATACAGCCTGTTCCGGCTGCCGTTACCGCTTGACGGTAAACGCTGTCCATCACATCGCCTGAAGCAAAGACTCCTGGCTTGCGCGTGCGCGTGCTGCCTGCCTGTACATTGAGGTAACCAACATCGTCCATATCCAATTGACCTTCGAAGATGTCTGTATTCGGTTTATGTCCAATGGCCACAAAAAATCCTTGGATGGCCAACTCGGTCTTCTCACCACTTTGGTTGTTGACCACGCGAACTCCTTCTACAACATTGCTTCCGAAGATTTCCTCCGCTTCCGTGTTCCAATGAACGGTAATGTTTGGCGTGTTGAATACGCGGTGCTGCATCGCTTTAGAAGCCCGCAACTCATCACGACGTACCAACATGTGAACATGTTTGGCCAACTTCGATAGATAAGTTGCTTCTTCAGCAGCGGTATCTCCACCACCCACAATGGCTACGTCCATACCTTTGTAGAAGAATCCATCACATACAGCACAAGCACTTACCCCAGAACCGGCGTAGGTTTTCTCTGACTCCAAGCCTAGGTACTTAGCGGTAGCACCAGTGGAAATAATCACTGTGCGGGCG
The DNA here is from genome assembly GCA_965661605.1 of Flavobacteriales bacterium. Taxonomy (GTDB): domain Bacteria; phylum Bacteroidota; class Bacteroidia; order Flavobacteriales; family ECT2AJA-044; genus ECT2AJA-044. Next base: position 30,935 of record CBFIEH010000001.1, read on the forward strand.
TGGATTTCTGTTTTTCCGTCTACCCAAAGCTTGTGGTAAGCTCCCGGCTCATCACTGAACTCCACTTTGGTCACCATACCCCAGCGGACCTCAGTTCCAAAGCGCTCAGCTTGTTCTTTGAGTTCTTCCATCATGGCAGGACCCGTAATTCCTTTTGGATATCCAGGGAAGTTTTCCACGTCCGTAGTGGTGGTCAATTGACCTCCAGGCTCCATTCCTTGAATCATAACCGGCTTCAAGTCTGCGCGGGCCGCATAAATGGCTGCGGTATATCCTGCTGGACCCGATCCAATGATGACGGTGTCCAGTTTTTCGATTGTGTTGCTCATAGCTTGATCATTTACAAGGCAAAATTACAAAGATTGCCAAGGCTATAATGTCAGAGGGGTTACAAAGTTATTATGGAATATAAACAGTGTCGATGGACTCGGCATATCCGCCCCAGATTCCTATGCCGCCTTCTCCTTGAATGTTAGAGGCTAAGTTTTGAGAGGGGCTAAAGGCATCGTCGGCTTCATTGTTTCGGGTACTTTGCCAAAACTCATAGGTTACCGGATCAATGGCGTTCCAGTACAAGGCAACCCTCTGTCCAGGCACAAATCGGAACTGGTCTGGAATTTCTTTGCTCACCGATGAGTCATAGCGCTCGGCATAGGTTCGAGACCTATACACCGTGGATTCATAAGTAAGACCGTTGACCAAGCGATCGGTTCGTGTGGCGCCAGAAGTGGAGTAGGGAATATCATCAATTCCAATACGCTGATAGGCGAGTCGATGGTTGTTTCCTAAAGTGTCCGGGTCGGAAAATTGATAATAGATCGGACCAACACTATCTCCAGTCTCTAAGTGGACGGCGTCCGGGAACCACCATAGAGAGTCCAAGGGTTGAACTCTAGGAATTAGGGTGGTTGCAGTCAGTACTTTTCCATCTACGTAAACCTCAAGATCATAGCGCCGGTTGACTTGGCCAATAATCTCTTGTCCAAAGTAGGCCACAGGAGGTAGGTACCCTTCGTTGAGATCAAAAACGCAGGTGTCTCGGATGGTCCCGTCCGTGATGACAACCACCGCATCCTCAATGATGAAGTCTTCTACATTGGTTAGGTCAATAGGATCAAAAAAGCCGACGTTTCTGGTCAGGGAAACGCGTGCATACTGTCCGGAGGTGATATATCCTTCCACAACAATGCGTTCTTCGAAGGCGTCAATCTCCAAATCGATCTCGCTCTCGCATCCGCCCGTGAGGGCGAAGGCCAGAATCACTAGGATATGGTACAGGAGCTTATTCATAGAAACTTGAAATTCCAGGTGATGCTTGGGAGAATAGGGAAGAGGGTGACCTGCTGCGCAGAAAGGCTATATGTCCCTTCCAATATGGAGCCTTGATCATCGAAGAAGACGAAGAAGGGGTTTTGTCGGTTGTAAGCGTTGTAGACACTGAAGACAAAAGAGCTCTCAAAGCGCTCTGTTTTCTTGGCGATCCATGTGGCGCTGAGGTCCAATCGGTGATAAGCCGGGAGTCGCTTGCTGTTGCGCGGCCCCCATTCGGTGTATAGCCGCCCATCGATCATGTACCGTGACTTAGGAGGAGTATAGTTGGCTCCACTGCCATATACAAAGACACCTCCAAAGCTCCATCGATCATTTAGTCTGTAGTTTAGAGCAACCGAAATATCATTTGGTCGGTCGTAAATGGCCAGAAAGGTATTGCCTTCATTCAGTTCAGGGAAGTACCGAATACTTCTGCTCAACGTATATCCGATCCAACCCGTCAATCTTCCGGTGTTCTTCTTCAAAAAGAATTCAACACCATAGGCCTCTCCCGTCCCAAACGTAAGGTTGTTGTCAGGGTTGTCGGCAACGTTCTCATTGGGCGTAACTCCTTCCTTGTAAGCGACGAGATTTTCCAACTCCTTGTAGTACACCTCTACACTGAATTCAAAGGTGTTGTTCCGGAAATTCTGAAAGTAACCGATGCTGTATTGATGACCAATTTGAGGCTTTATGATGTCCGAAGAAGGCAGCCAAAGATCTGAAGGTAGACCTAGAGCAGAGAAGGTCACGAGGTGGATGTACTGATAATTGCGCACCGCTCCGACCTTGATGGAGCTGTTTTCCTGAAGCCTGTACCTCATGCTGAATCTCGGTTCCCATCCCAAGTAGCTTTGAATGGTTTCCCCGGTGCGATAGCTAACTGTATCTTCTATAGAGCCCGATGGGCCTTTCAAGTACCGATCAAATGGCCCCACTTGGCTAAAGAAGGAAACGCGCATACCGACATTGATTCTCAGGCGGTTGCTTACATCAAAATCATTTAAGGCGTAGACCGCGGCTTCATGGGCGTGTTGCCGATTGACGCCCTCTGCACCAAACGCGGTGTTTTGTTGTCGGCCCCCAACATTGCTGGGCGTTATGATGTGACGGATATAATTTGCTCCAAATTTCACCCGGTTCTTTGGATTTGGGTGATAGCTGAAGTCCGTCTTTAAGGTCCAGTCTTGAACACCACTGAAGAGTTCGTAGTCAAAGCTGGAATTGGAGGCTTCATATTGGAAGTAATAGTCGCTGAATACTGCTGTGGTGTTGACAAAGAGTTTGTCCGAGAAGAGGTGGTTCCAACGCAAGCTGGCGGTTGCATTTCCCCAAGGAATAGCCGTCTCAAATTCGCTTTTTGGATCTTGGAAGACAAAATCGTCACGACCGAAATAGCCTGAAAAGAAAATACGGTCCTTATCGGTAATCCGGTGATTGAGCTTTAAGTTGAGGTCGTAGAAGAAGTAACTGTTTCCTTCAAATTCAGTTCCGTTGATGAAGGGATCTAGAAAGAGATCTACGTAGGTCCTGCGGGCAGAGAACAGGTAGCTGGATCGATCCTCGACTATCGGGCCTTCAGCGGTAATTCGAGAGGCGATCAATCCTATACCTCCTTGCTGCTGGTGCCTTTTGTAGTTCCCGTCCCTTTGACTGATTTCGAGCACGGAGGATAAACGACCTCCGTAGTTGGCCGGCATCCCGCCTTTGATGAGCTCCACATTCTTCAGCGCGTCGGCATTGAAGATGCTGAAAAATCCGAGCAGGTGAGAGGCGTTGTAGACCACGGCCTCATCGAGTATGATGAGGTTCTGATCAGCTCCTCCGCCTCGAACAAAGAATCCACTAGAACCTTCGGCAGCACTCTGAACTCCGGGCAGCAATTGAATGGATTTTAGGACGTCAACTTCTCCACCGACTACCGGAATCTGTTTGATGATGTCGAGCTTCAAGTCAACCCGGCCCATATCTGTGCTTTGAACGTTCTTGTCTGGTGAATCGGCAGTGACAATAACTTCGTCGGTAATCAGTGATGATGCGCTAAGAGGGAGGGAAAGTACCGTGTCGGCATCCAGCTTGAAGGTGAAGCTCTCCTCTTTATACCCTAAGTAGGAAATTCGGATGTTGATAAAGCCCTCCTTTAGGGTAAGGGAGTAAAAACCGTAGGCATTCGTGGAAGTTCCCAACACTTGAGCCGGTTCAAATACATTCGCTCCAATCAAAGACACTCCTGATGCCTGATCTGTAAGGTACCCGCTCACCGTATAGGACTCCTGTGCCCACAAGGCTGCGGACCAAAGAAGTACGATGATGAAGCTTATCTTTTTCATTGGATTTTGCGAAAGTAATCCTAATTTTGAGGCCCCTCAAGATCGGGCATTTTGATAACGTAAATATCACAATGCTTGTTGAGTATCGGGGTGTAGCTTAGTCCGGTTAAAGCGCACGTCTGGGGGGCGTGAGATCGGAGGTTCAAATCCTCTCACCCCGACAAGAGAATGGAAAAAGCCCGCAATGAGAATTGCGGGTTTTCTTTTTTGAAGCCACTGATTAACGCTGGTTTTAATGAAGCGGCTTCAAAAGATTCCAATGCGACAGCATTGCATTTTCCATTCTCTTGTATCCTCCCCCTCAAGGATCAGCACCAGCTAATCCTCCCTATTTTCTATTTTTAATTCATAAAGAAACTCTTTACCCTCCTAATCCTGTTGAACGTCACCGCGGGGTATTCCCAAGATGCCGATGTTTTTTTTGAAGTGCCCCAAGAGCGAGATGGCTGGACTGTTTCCTTGTCTCCCTATGCCTTTTTGGCGGCTCAATCAGCAGATGTGGATGGAGAAGCCATCCGCTAGTCCATTAACGGAATTGAATGCGCCTACGGCGCGATTCAAAAGCCCTGTACAGCAGGGCTTTTTTATTTACTTTTGAGCCTCAATTTCAGCCGACATGCTAGGACTCAAATTACCTACAGACCCGCGCTGGGTCAACATCGCCGAAAAGAACATCGAAGAGATTCTAACGGATCATGCGTACTGTGAGCAAAAAGCAGCGAGTACGGCGATTTCACTGATTATAAGCTATCCAGAGAAAAGTGAACTCGTTGAAGCGATGAGCGCTTTGGCGCAAGAAGAAATGAGCCATTTCAAAATGGTCCATAAGCATATTGTGGATCGTGGACTTGTCCTAGGGCGCGAGCGCAAGGACGAGTATGTCCATCACCTCATGGAGTTCTTTCCGAAGACCGGAGATCGCGAATTGCGATTGATTCACCGCCTCTTGATTGCTGCCTTGATCGAAGCGCGTAGCTGTGAGCGATTCAAGGTGTTGAGCGAGAACATCGTAGATCAAGAACTGGCTCAATTCTACCGCAAGCTCATGGTCAGTGAGGCTAATCACTACACCATGTTCCTGAAGTTCGCTAGAGAATTTGGTGGAAAAGAAGAGGTGGACCCTAAGTGGAATGCCCTTCTGGAATATGAGGCAGAGGTGATGAAGGGCTTTGGAACGAAAGAGTTGATTCACGGATAAGGAAACATCGCGCCGTAGGCGCAGAGAATAAGAACTACACACAAAAAGAAGAATCCATTGAAAACGACTGCTTTAACCGCTGCACACAAGGCCCTAGGGGCCAAGATGGTGGAATTTGCTGGCTACGAAATGCCGGTCAGTTATGAAGGCTTGAAAGTGGAGCATCAGTGCGTCCGCGAGGGCGTTGGCGTTTTTGACGTCAGCCACATGGGTGAGTTCATCATCCGCGGGGAAGGTGCGCTGGCCCTTATTCAAAAGGTATGTTCCAACGATGCCAGCAAACTTTTTGACGGAAAGGTGCAGTACGCTTGTATGCCTAATGATCAAGGTGGTATTGTGGATGACCTACTGGTGTACCGCATGGGTGAAGAAGAGTACATGCTCGTGGTCAATGCCTCGAACATCGAGAAGGATTGGGACTGGATTTCCAAGCACAACACCTTTGGTGCGGAGATGATCAACATTTCAGACAAGACCAGCCTTTTAGCGGTTCAGGGTCCTAAGGCCACCGAAGCGCTGCAATCTCTAACGGAAATGAACCTGGCGGACATGACCTACTACACCTTTGAAAAAGGGGAATTTGCCGGATTTGATCGCGTACTGGTTAGCGCTACAGGATATACGGGCGCTGGAGGATTTGAAATCTACTTTGACAACGATAAGGCTGAGGCCATCTGGGAAGCGGTCTTCAAGGCTGGAGCTGACTTAGGTATTCAGCCCATTGGATTGGGTGCAAGGGATACGCTTCGTTTGGAGAAGGGATTCTGCTTGTACGGAAACGATATTGACGATACTACATCGCCTTTGGAAGCCGGGCTCGGATGGGTTACCAAATTCACTAAGGACTTTGTGAACAGCAAGGCCCTAGCCGCCCAAAAAGAAGCGGGATTGGTAAATCGCCTCGTTGGATTCAAAATGCAAGAGCGCGGGATTCCACGTCACGATTACCCCATTACCGATGGATTCGGCAACGTGATTGGACGCGTGACTTCTGGAACGCAGTCGCCAACTTTAGGTGAAGCCATTGGTCTGGGCTACGTGCCAATATCGCACAAGGCGCCGGGTTCAGAGATTTACATTCAGATCCGCAACAAGGAAATCAAGGCGGAGGTGGTTAAGATTCCGTTTGTGTAACGAAGTTGAGAAAACCCCAAAAAAAAGCCGACTCGCAAGAGCCGGCTTTTCTTTTATATGCGAAGGGTGGTTTACCCTTGAGTCGTCACAATACGCTCTCCGTAGTATTCCCCGGCGTCGAGCTTTGATTTGATCTTGCTGAAGCACTCGATGGTGTACTTCACATCTTCCAAAGAGTGAACCGCGGTAGGAATCAAGCGAAGCATGATAACTCCTTTGGGTACTACCGGGTAGATTACGATGGAACAGAACAGGTCGAAGTTCTCACGAAGGTCTAAGGTCAAGTTGGTCGCCTCAGCAACGGCACCGTTCAAGAAAACGGGAGTTACCGGTGAGTTCGTCGCTCCGATATTGAATCCAGCTTCAACTAACCCGTTTTGAAGTGCACGAGCAATCTTCCAGAGGTTTTCACGGTGACTAGGATCCGTACGCATCATGTCCAGACGCTTCAATGCGGTCTCTACGAGTGGCATTGGCAAGCTCTTCGCGAAGACTTGCGAACGCGTGTTGTAGCGCAAAAAGTCGATGACTTGCTTGTCGGCGCTGATGAAGGCACCGATCAAAGCGAAGGATTTAGCGAAGGTACCGAAGTAGATATCGATGTCATCCTGTACACCTTGCTCCTCACCCGTACCTGCGCCGGTTTCACCCATAACGCCGATTCCGTGAGCATCGTCTACCATCAAGCGGAAGCTAAACTTCTTCTTGAGCTCAACAATTTCCTTCAATTTACCCTGGTCTCCGGCCATACCGAATACCCCTTCCGTAATGACGAGAATTCCTCCGTCGGTATTTTCCACGAGCTTGGTCGCACGCTCAAGCTGCTTCTCCAAGTTCTCAATATCGTTGTGTGGGTATACAAAGCGGCGTCCCATGTGCATGCGGAGACCGTCAATGATACAAGCGTGTGATTCGCTGTCGTAAACAATCACATCGTTACGATCCACTACAGCGTCAATCGCCGACATAATCCCTTGGTAACCGTAGTTCAAGAGGATGGTGTCTTCCTTCATGACGAAATCGCTCAATTCGCGCTCTAAGCGCTCGTGCTGAGCTGTGTTTCCTGACATGATTCGCGCTCCCATCGGATAAGCCAATCCCCAACGCTCTGTTGCTTCGAGATCTGCTTTACGTACCTCAGGGTGGTTCCCCAATCCGAGGTAGTTGTTCAAGCTCCAAACGAGCTTCTCCTTACCGTTGAAGTTCATGCGCGGCGCCAGCTGACCTTCGAGTTTAGGGAAGGTAAAATAGCCGTGTGCGTCTTCTGAATACTGCCCGAGGGGACCTCGGTTGTTCGAAATCTTCTCAAAGATGTCCTTCATAACCTTGATTTGGTTCGTCGAAAAAGAAAGAAGACAATCCTAATTTGGAAGTTGTTCAGAGGCGGCACAGGGGGTCTTCCTTCAAAGGCGCAAAGATACGAAAATTGGGTAAGTTTGCTCCCAGAACCAAATCCAAAATCATGGTCATTAGCGGTATACAGCAAATGGGAATTGGCGTCAGCAACGTTCACGAGGCGTGGCGCTGGTATCGGAAGTACTTCGGCATGGACATTAAAGTCTTCGAAGAAGCCGCAGAAGCGGGCCTCATGCTGCCGTATACTGGAGGTGAGCCGCGCTCTCGACATGCCGCTTTAGCGCTCAATTTGCAAAGTGGAGGAGGATTCGAAATTTGGCAGTACACCAGCCGTACACCGGAAGCTGCCAAATTCGAGATCCGCTTAGGTGATTTGGGCCTGTACATCTGTAAGATCAAGTGCAAGGATATTGACGCCACATATTCCTGGTACCAAAACGCAGGCCTGGACCTACGGTCCGATGTCGCTCAGGATCCAGCAGGTCGACCGCACTTCTACGTCGCTGACCCTTACGGCAACATCTTTGAGCTGGTCGAAGGATACGGATGGTTCAAAGACGAAAAGAAATTGACCGGTGGAGTATTCGGGGCCGTTGTGGGCACCAGTGACATCGACCGTGTTTTACCACTCTATCAGGATGTTCTTCAGTTTGACGAAATGATCGCCAATCAAGAAGGCACCTTTAATGATTGGAAAGGCCTTCCGGGATCGGATGAGAATTACCGCCGTGTGTTGCTCAAATCAACTCAGCGAAAAGGAGCCTTCAGCACCTTGTTGGGGCCTGGTGAATTGGAGTTGGTACAGGCTAAGGGTTATGAAGGACAGCGTATCTTTAAAGATCGTTTCTGGGGAGACTTGGGCTTTATTCACCTCTGCTTCGACATCAATGGCATGGCGGAACTAAAGGCCAAATGTGAGGCGGCCGGATATCCCTTCACCGTGGACAGCGCCGAGAGCTTTGACATGGGAGAGGCCGCAGGACATTTCACCTACATCGAGGATCCGGATGGAACCTTGATTGAGTTTGTGGAGACCCATAAAGTGCCCATCATGAAGAAAGTGGGTTGGTATTTGAACCTCAAGAAACGACCTGCCGACAAGCCATTGCCCAATTGGCTGTTGAAGGCCTTCGCTCTTAATCGGGTCAAGGATTGAGGGTTGCCCTCATTGAACCCTTCTATACCGGGAGTCATCGCCGCTGGGCAGAAGACTACCGAGATTTTTCTGGACATCAAGTAGATCTGTACACCGCGCCGGGACGGCACTGGAAATGGCGTATGCACGAAGCGGCTCTTTCACTAGCCGAAGAGTTTTGCGCTTCGGGGAAAAGCTACGATCAGATCATCGTTTCGGATATGCTGGATTTGAGCACCTTCAAGTCTTTTATCGGCCCGCAGGGCCAGACCTCCTTTGTGATCTACTTTCATGAGAACCAATTGACCTATCCTTGGAGCGCGCAGGACCGCGATCGGGACAGGGGAGGGAATAGGCATTATGCTTGGATCAACTACGTCAGTGCCCTGGCCGCCGACGAAGTCTGGTTCAACAGTGATTTTCACCGCACGAGCTTTCTAGAAGCCTTACGGCCTTTTTTAAAGGCTTACCCAGACCGCCGGGGCATGCGCCGCATTGAGCCCTTGGCTCAGAAAAGCCGGACGGTTTCTTTGAAATTGAATTTGTCACGGCTCGACGAATACGATCCCATCAATAGAGGGGAAGAGCCCTTAATCCTCTGGAATCATCGCTGGGAATACGACAAGAATCCTCGAGCCTTCTTTAAGGCACTCTTTCAGCTTTCCGAAGAGGGAATTCCGTTCCAATTAGCCGTACTCGGGGCCAGAATGGCGCGATGGCCCGTAATTTTTGACGAAGCCAAGGAGCGCCTTTCCGAGCATATTGTACAGTGGGGACCAGTGAATCGGTTTCGGGACTATGCTTCTTGGCTGCATGCTGCCGATATTCTTCCCGTGACCAGTAAACAAGATTTCTTTGGTATCAGCGCTGTGGAGGCGATGTACTGCAATGTGGTCCCACTTTTGCCCAACAGACTCGCCTTTCCGGAACACGTGCCCGATGCGCGTTATTTATACGACTCTGATGAGGAGTTGTTCGACCGCCTGCACACGTGGCTAACGGAACCCACGAAAAAACCCGCTCCGGCAAGGGAACGGGTTCTTCGCTACAGTTATTAAGTGTTTCTGCCTTAGTCGATGACAATTTTTCGTGTAGAGCTTGTACTGCCATCGGTCAAATTCACGTAGTAGATACCCGCCGGTTGGTTGGTCAAATCTACTTCAATGGTCTGTGCGCCCTCTACCTTTTTCAAAAGCTCGGAGTAAACGCGCTTGCCGGCTTGATCAAAGACGTACAAATTCACATTTATCTCACTACTGGTCTCAAAGGCTACTTTGATGTCGCCGTCTGATGGATTGGGGAAGACCATAAAATCACTGACTTCAAGTCCGTCCTCGGCTACCTCATAGCTGCCATCAATGGCCTTGCGCAAGTCTTCCAACTCGTCTTCATCCATCTTCTCGTGGCGAACCCGCACGACAAATACGTTTTCATCGCCATTCTTGACCTCGATGAGGGCATTTCCTTCGCGCTCAAAGACCATGTCATCCGCTCCGCGAATTTCAATATTGTCTTCTCCAATGATGATCACATGCTTCTTGGAGTTGTGCTCCCCATCCTGATCCATATCCGTTTCAATGAAGAAGGTCTGCCCACCTTGCAGGTGATGGGTAGAACCCTCATCATCGACCCAAACCTTGATTTCTTTGACTTCTCCATCGCCATCCTGCTCCACGCGAATCGAGTGAAACTCAGTGTCCCCGTGCCCTTTCACGACGTGAACATCATTGTCTACGGCGATCTCGTTCCACGGAGCATGAAGCTCAATGTCTGACATGCTCTGACCATCTTCGAGGACAAAAGTCGTGTCTAGAGTGATCTTTTCGCCGTTGATTTCTTTAACCAGGTGGAGTTCCACCTTTTTTTCTTTTTCTTGGCCTACGGCCAGATGCGAGCTTCCGGCCAGTCCGACCGCAATCGCCAATAGTTTTAGGGAGTTCACGTTTTTCATGTTGGTATGTTTAGTGTTTCTGTGCAAACCTAGGTGCTTCCTCTTCGAAGCTACGTTAAAGGACTCACAAAATCTGTTAAAGTTTTGCCAAAAGGCTGGTTTTGAGTGAGCTCGGCACCTACTTTTGCCGTTGAGTATTCGCATATGAACAAGAAAAGACTTCAGGGTATCATCGCGCTGATGAGCATAGCGCTCGTCGGAATCATCGGCGTTCAAATCTATTGGGTAAAGAATGCCGTTCAGGTCAAGGAAGCACAATTCCGCAATCGCGTGAGTGCCGTACTTCAAGACTTTTCCATGGAGCTCGAAAATGAGCAGCGCAATTGGCGGGTGGCCAAGGCTATGAAACCCACCATGCGCGGTGAACGACGGACCATTCTCACTACGGACAGTGCCGTCATCATTGAGCACGCCGTCAGTGATTCCAATAATCGAATTGTGGTCAAAGTAGACACCATCATCAAAGCGGATGGCAAAAAAACCTCGACCATGGTCTACAGCAATACAGAAACTGGGGAGGAAGACCGGTTCGTGATTTCTGTGGGCAGTGAGAATCAAGATACCATGACCATAACGGCTGAAGAGATTGAAGCCAGCTACCAGGAAGTAGATCAGGTTATGCAGGAATTCTTCTTCGAAATAACGGCAGGGCCTCGGAGTTTAAGTGCTCAATTCAGCCCGCTCGATTTTGAAGATCGCCTTCACGAGCGCCTTGCCTCGGACGGTTTAAATCTACCTTTTCAATTCGCGGTTATTGAAGGTGGATTTCCCTCGCCGCTCCACTCCAGTCAATTTGAACCAAAGGATCAAGAAGTATATCGTACAGTACTGTTTATCAACGATTTATTTAATCCTAGATCTGATCTATTGGTGATCTTTCCCGACAAGACCAACTACTACATCCGAAGCCTCTGGGGCGTGGTCTTATTGAGCTTGTTATTTACGGGCGTAATCGTCTTTGTTTTTGAGCGAACCATCCGAACCATTCTCAATCAAAAAAGACTGAGTCAAATTAAAACGGACTTCATCAACAACATGACGCACGAGTTTAAAACACCCATCGCCACTATTGGCTTGGCGCTGGACAGCATCAACACGTCGAGCATCATTTCCGACCCCGAAAAAATCCAACACTTTACACGAATCATTAGAGAGGAAAATGCCCGCATGCACCGTCAGGTGGAAAGCGTACTTCAAGTTTCGCAAATGGAGCGACAGGAGATGGAGCTGGGGCTTGAAAGCGTGGATGGACACGAGCTACTGGACAAAGCGTGTCAGCAGATGCAGATTCAATTTTCGGCCCGTGAGGGCCAAATTAAACAAGAATGGGCGGCGGAATTCAGTCGCATTCGGGTCGATGAAGAACTTATGGCCCATGTCTGGCTCAATCTATTGGATAATGCGAATAAGTACAGCCCCGAAATACCGGAAGTGACCATTCGAACCTCCAATCGAGGAAACCGCTTGATCATCGAGGTAGAAGACCACGGACAAGGAATGACCAAAGAACAGCAAAAACAGGTCTTCGATAAGTTCTATCGCGTGACCAATGGCAATATCCACGATGTGAAAGGCCACGGGCTCGGACTCGCCTATGTGCGGGAGATTGTGGAAGCCCATGGGGGCGAAGTAGATGTTCGAAGCGAATTGGACAAGGGAAGTACCTTTATCGTTGAACTACCATTAGAACATGAGTAATACGAGAATACTGTTGGTGGAAGACGACCCGAATTTTGGGTCGGTGTTGAGCGACTATCTGCGACTCAACGATTATGAGGTGGTCCACGCAGAGGACGGAAACGTTGGCCTGGCAAAGTTCCGAAGCGAGTCCTTTGACCTCTGCATCTTTGACGTTATGATGCCCGTTAAAGACGGCTTCTCGCTCGCACGCGAGATTCAAGAGTTGAACGAGAACAAGACGCCGTTCATCTTTCTAACTGCCAAGAACATGAAGGAAGACATGGTCCGAGGTTTTAAGCTGGGGGCCGATGATTACTTGACCAAGCCCTTTGACTCTGAGGTATTGCTGCTGAAGATCCAAGCCATCCTGAGTCGGCGTAACTCAGCACCTGTTGAGCGCCAAACAGAGTACGACCTGGGCGGCTTTACTTTTAATGCCGAATTGCGTCACTTGGTGCGCGGTAGTGAATCGGCCCGTTTATCCCCGAAGGAAGCTCGTTTACTTGAAATGCTAGCTCAACGCAAGAATGAAGTATTGAGTCGCTCAGAGGCCCTTAAAACCATCTGGCACGATGACAACTACTTCACATCGCGATCCATGGATGTCTACATCGCCAAATTGCGAAAGTACTTGAAGTCTGATCCCAAACTGGAGATCATTAATGTGCACGGGGAGGGATACCGCTTGGTAGAAGCGGGTTAAGAATCAAAATCCATTAAAGTGCGGAGCTATTAGCGTTTAAAGAGGCCACCGAGTAAGCCGCCTTTCTTGTCCTTCATGGCCTTCTGAAACTCGGGATTCATTTCTTCCCCGACAATCATCTGAAGCACTTCACCCCAACCAGGGAAGCCACCGACATTTCGGTCATCGATGAAGAGATCTGCATTGATCTTGCGGCTCTGCCTTGGATCCCATTGTTCTTCTGGATAACTCATCCCAACAGCGTAGAACTCAATTCCATTATTCTTTCAGAATTCAACGGCCTCATCCAACCTGCGTCCGCTGCGGTAGGTCCACAGGGCTAGCTGATGTCTTCGCTTCTGAAGTTCCTTAAGGGTCTCAAACGCAAAAAGCTTGGTCTTGCCAATTTCTGGATAGCGGTCATCGACGATGGTTCCGTCAAAGTCTACGGCATTGACCGTTACAGGTATTCGGCGTTTTGGACCTCAAGGTTCTCGTCCAACTCGTACAAACGAGGTGCACCAGTAGGGATTTCGGTCTTCAGGATTTGTTCTGGCGAAAGCTTTTCCAAAGCCATTACCAGCGCTCTTAAAGAGTTCCCATGGGCAGCGATAATGATGTTCTTTCCCGCCTTGAGTTGAGGGACAATGTCTGCTTCAAAGTAGGGGAGTACGCGCTTTGCGGTAAGCTCTAAAGACTCACCACCTGGAGGTGGAACGTCGAAGCTGCGACGCCAAATATGCACTTGCTCCTCGCCAAATTCTTTGCGGGCTTCGTCCTTATTCATCCCCTGCAAATCACCGTACATGCGTTCATTCAGGGCTTCGTTTCGGGTAATTGGCAATTCAACGCCCATCTCGCCCAAGATGATGTCCAAGGTTCTTTGTGCTCTTTTCAATGCCGAAGTGTAGGCCATGTCAAACTTGAATTCTTTGAGCTTCTGCCCAGCGGCATGCGCCTCTTCAATCCCTTTGGGTGCCAGGTCGACATCGACCCATCCAGTAAAGCGATTCTCGAGGTTCCATTGTGATTGTCCGTGACGTACGATAACGAGTTGTGCCATGACCGAAGGTTTGGTGTTTACAGCGAAGTTAGCAAAAGCCTACGGCTTGATGAACCCCTCGGGTCAATCTGTTTCAGCCGTTGAGATTTTGGCAATCTTTATATTGAACGCAGCAAAGGCAATAGTCATCAAAGGACTAATGATGCAGAAGAATGTAAAGGGCGCATAACTCAGGGTAGCGACCCCAAGGATAGCGGCTTGCGTTGCACCGCAGGTGTTCCAAGGAATAAGCACGCTTGTGACGGTTCCAGAATCTTCAAGGGTACGGCTAAGAACTTGTGGAGCTAGTCCTCGCTTCTTGAAAACGTCGGCATACATTCTACCCGGGACAACAATGGCGAGGTATTGATCACTCGCCGTAACGTTCAAGGTTAAACAGGTTCCAACGGTAGTAGACACCAATGCTGTTGTCGACTTGGCCCGTTTGATGAGGGCTGCGGACAGTGTAGAAAGGAATCCTACACTTTCCATGACTCCGCCGAAGGTCATGGCACAGACAATGAGCCAAACCGTATTCAGCATGCCGGACATACCCCCTGCACTGAGCAAGTCTGCCAACATAGGATCCTGAGCTGGAATAGAGGTGTCTACGGTCATGGCGTCGATCAAGACGGTGTAATAGGCCTCAACACCAGTCAGTCCGTTTCCTAGATCATGAATCAATCCCGGTTGAAAGATCACAGCGAATAACGCCGCCAGCAAGACACCGGCAACCAATGCTGGAATGGCCGGGACCTTCCGCACAATCATGATAATCACGGCAATAGGTACTAAAAAGAGCCATCCATTGATATTGAAAATAGAGTCGAGCTCTGCCTGAATACTGGCAGCGTCTTCAATGGCCACGTTGGAAGAATGTCGCAAGCCGATGAATAAGAAAATAAGAAGGGTAATGGTAATGCTCGGAATAGTTGTATACAACATATATCGGATGTGCGTGAACAAGTCCGTCCCGGCCATTGCTGGTGCCAAATTAGTCGTATCAGACATCGGGCTGATCTTGTCTCCGAAATAAGCTCCAGAAATGACGGCACCGCCAATGATAGCCTCACTAATTCCAAGAGCTTTTCCAATTCCAAGAAGGGCGATTCCTACCGTAGCAATGGTGCTCCAAGAGCTACCCGTCGCCAAACTCACAATGGCGCATATGATGCAGGAGGCAACTAAGAAAATCGAGGGATTCAGCAGATCAAGACCGTAGTAAATCATGGCTGGGATAATTCCGCTGACGAGCCATGTTCCTGCGAGTGCTCCAATGAATAGTAAAAGAATTAAACTCGGAACCGTACTAGCGATTCTCTTGGTGATGCCGTCTCGCATCACCTTCCAGGAGATGCCTTCTGTGATGCCAACCACAGCGGCAACTCCGGCAGCCAATAACAGTATCAACTGATTACTTCCGGATAGGGCATTATCTCCGTAGACGACGATTACGTTGTAGGCGAGGAGGACAACAAGAAAGATGATTGGGATCAACGCTTTCCCCAGCGAAGGTGACTTTTCCATAGGTTTTCAAACATACGAAAACCTTAAGTTTGCCCTCACGACACAAAAGACTCAAACATGAATCATTACAACCCCGCAGATCAAGTTCTTGACCTACAGAACTTTGGTGAATTTGGAGGCGTAAATCCATCCATTACAGACTCCAGCACCTTTACCTTCCTTCAAGCCGAAACCATGGAGGAGCTCTTTGAGATTGAAAAGGAAGGGTGCTATCTCTATTCCCGCCATACGAACCCCAGTAATAAGTATTTGGCCGATGCGTTGGCTGCGATGGAAGGGACGGAGGCTGCTCATGCTTCAGCTTCAGGGATGGGATCCATCAGCTCCGTGCTCATGCATTTTTGCGGACAGGGCGATGAGATTATCAGTGCACGTACGGTTTACGGAGGTAGCTATGCCTTTATGAAGAACTTCTTACCCAGATTTGGTGTCCAGACCCATTTCGTGGATATGACCAACTTGGATGCAGTGCGGTCCAAAATATCTGATCGCACCAAGGTGATCTACACCGAGGCCATGAGCAACCCATTGCTTGAGATTGCAGATATTCCTTCTTTGGCCAAATTGGCGAAGGAGCACAATGTAAAGCTAGTGGTGGACAACACCTTCTCGCCGATGGTTTTGAGTCCCGCGATTCACGGGGCAGATGTGGTAATACATTCCTTGACCAAGTTTATCAACGGTACCAGCGATGCTGTTGGTGGAGTCACTTGTGGCCCTAAGGAATTGGTCGCCGGTATGATGGATGTGAATGCAGGATCTTCGATGCTCCTTGGACCGGTTTTAGATGGACTGCGTTCGGCAAGCATGTTGAAAAACTTGAGAAGCTTGCATATTCGAATGAAGCAGCACAGCAGAAATGCACTTTATTTAGCAGAACGATTCGAGCAAGTCGGATTGAAGGTATACTATCCTGGTTTGCAGTCTCACCCTCAACACGAGTTGATGAAATCGCTGTACAACGAAGACTTTGGCTTTGGTGGAATGTTGATGATCGATGCTCGCTCTCATGAACTGAGTTACCGTTTAATGGAGCACATGCAGAATTCCAATATTGGTTATTTGGCGGTGAGTTTAGGTTTTTCCAAGACTTTGTTCAGTAACCCTGGGGGCAGTACTAGTTCTGAGTTTACGGAAGAGGAGATGAAGACAATGGGATTGAGCGATGGTTTGGTCCGTATGTCGGTCGGATTAGACAACGACATTGAGCGCACGTATCAAAAAATGCTCGAAAGTTTCAAAGCTGTAGGACTATTGGATTAAGGAACGCAGAGCTTCATCGAGCCGCTGGACCGGTAGACCTACTACATTGAAGTAAGATCCTTCGATACCTTCTATGCCGATCATGCCAATCCATTCTTGGATTCCGTAGGCTCCAGCCTTGTCGTACGGTTTAAAGGTGTCGATGTAGTAGTCGATGTCGTCAGCATCAAGTGTTTTGAACTGTACCCTTGTTACGTCTGAAAAGATGTGATGGTGGGCATCGTGCCGTAGGCAGACACCTGTGATCACTTCATGCGTATTCCCACTCAGTTTGAGTAGCATCCTCTGAGCGTCTTCTTTATGAGCAGGCTTGGCTAGGCTTTCTCCGTTGTGCCAGACTACCGTATCTGAGGTTATAAGGACTTCTTCAGGGGTCGTTCGGATGTGATCCGCCTTGTGTTTGGCCAGATACTCGGCTATCCCTCGGCCATCCAGATGAGGAGGTGGGGTTTCGTCCGCATCGCTGGTCCGAATGGTAAACGAGTAGCCTAATTCCGCAAGCAAAGACTTCCTGCGGGGCGATCCAGAACCCAGAACAATGGGGTGCGGATATTGCTCCCGAATCATATCCTGGAAAGTAAATTGAAGGCCCACATGGAAACAATGCCAAACAGCATAATGACCTTGGTCAGGGTACTTGCCCGGCCATAGTCTTTAGGGGACTCAGCGGTAAGGACTTGATACAAGAGCAGGACGGAGGGGACAACGACCAAGATGATGGTATATAGAAGCGGGCCAGTGCTGTCCGCGAGCAGCTTATAGCTCACAATGCCGACCAGAACCAGCATAGCAGCAATTAAGGATCCCAATAGAATTTTGGTTCCGGTAGGGCCAATTTGAATGGCCATGGTTTTGAACCCTTGGGCAGAATCTCCGGGTACATCTTCAAGATCCTTGATAATTTCTCGAATCAGATTGGCGAGAAATGCGAAAAGGGCGTAGCCGCAGACAATCAAAAAGAGCGTTCGTTGGTTCTGTAGAAAGGGGCCGCTGAGCGCCGGTAGAATAAGAAAAAGCGGAACGATGAGGACCGCTAGGGCGGTCATTCCAGAAACCAGTAGGTTTCCCAATAAGAACTCGCGCTTCAAGGTCATGCTATAGTACCAGAGCGCTACGGCTGCAAAGGGATGAATGAGGTATAAGTACCAAATATTCAAGAGGTAGGAGAGATACAACCCTAGAACGACGCCTGCAAATGTAAGGCCGGCGTGCCAGACGATAGCAGCTCTTCGTTTGATGACCGTTCCGACAATGACATCACCGTTATTGATTTCGTCAGTCTTGACGTCCATGTAGTCATTTATGACATAGCCTCCTGCGGCTACGAGAACGGTGGACAAAACCAGTAAAGAGAACTGAAGAGGTGAGAGGGCTATTGGAATCCCGTAGGGCAAGATGAGACTCCAATAAATCAGATATTGCGTCAGCGCAACAATTAGTAAGTTCTTGGCGCGAATGAGCCGCAGAAAGGACCAAATGAGCTTACCATTCAAAGCCATCACCATTCATCCATTTACCTTGAACTTTCATCACCTGTTCCAGAACATCCCGAGCACAACCTTGTCCGCCTCCGCGTGGAGATACGTAATCGCTGATTTTTTGAATTTCTGGAGCAGCATCTGCTGGACAAGTAGCCAATCCACATTGACTCATCACCTCGTAATCCGGGATATCATCACCCATGTACAGAATTTCATCTGCCTCAAGTCCATAAATCGCCTTAAGATCCTCGAAGGCATCCATTTTGTGTCTTTGGCCGAGGTAAATATCCGTAAGTCCAAGGCCTTTCAACCTTACTCGAACCCCTTCATTATTTCCACCTGAAATGATGGCTACATGGAAACCTTTCTTGACGGCCAGCTGAAGAGCGTAACCGTCTTTGATGTTCATATTTCGGTACTGTTCTCCCTCCGTGGTCACGAAAACACGACCGTCAGTGAGGACACCGTCTACATCAAAGATGAAGGTGGTGATGTTCTTGAGATGTTCTTTGTAGTTCTTCACGGTTACTTATCAACGATACTTTGGCTGATTAAGGTATAAAGATCTTTCCAGAGCGGATGGTCGATCAAGGTTAGGTGTTTGTCAAGTGTTCGTTGATCTCTGCGAACGGCAGGGCCGGTTTGAGCGGATTTTGGACCTTGCTCAAGTGCTTTCTGCGTGGTTTCAGCGATTAATGGATGCAATAGGTCAAACTTAATTCCCCTTTGTTTCATCAGCTTTTCGGCAATACTGTACATGTGGTTGCTAAAGTTGCACGCAAACACCGCTGCGAGGTGCAAGTATTGCCGCTGATAGCTGTCAATTCGCTCAACTCGGTGGCTTATTCGTGCTGCTGCACCGAGAAGAACCTCTTCATCTTCTGCTGAATTGGATTCGATGAGCATGGGTATATGGTCAAACGTAACCTGTTGTTGTTTGGTAAATGTTTGAAGAGGATAGAATACTCCGCGACGTTCATGAAGGACCAGTGCATCTAAATCAACAGCACCCGATGTGTGAGTTACCAATCCACTGACCCCCTGGAGTTGCTCGGACACCTCAGGAATCGCAGTATCTGAAACAGCGATCAAGTACCAATCCGCATCAGGTGGAATTTCATCGTAGGACAAATAGAGCTCGGCATCCAAAGCCTCAGCCAGCTCTTTGCCATTATCTGCAGTGCGATTGTAAAGCCCTATAAGATCAAAGCCTACGGCTTGAAGGGTTTGGCCCAAATGAAAGGCCAATCGTCCTGCTCCGATGAGAACTACGCGATCCATCAGGAGCGGCGAATTCGTCTCCTAATAGCCATTACCGTACCGATGATCATCAATATACTTCCCAGCCAAAGAATATTGATCCAAGGGAAGATGATGGCCTTCATGACAATGAATTCCTTTTCATCCCGAACATCCGTAAAGGCTTTGAGTTTGACTTTGTTGTTCTCGGGATTGACGTCCTCAAATCGAAACTTCAACCCGAAATCCTCAATCACCGCATCTTCAAGGGTGACTTGATTTCCGGTAACTACGTAGGCAGGCCTTGCATATCGACGGGTTCCTTGAACATTAATCACCGAAAGATAAGCGACTAAGGCGATGTTTATGGCTTCACCGTTGTCGAATTGAGCGCGATTTGGATCAAGAGCAAGGCTGTCTAGAATAACAAAGTGCCGGTTATATATAGCTGAATCCCCCATCGCCATTTCGATATCCGCCTCGCGCCCATAACCCGTAGCCATTTTCTCAGCTCGGACTTCTTCGGGCTCGGCATAGGTGATGTGGGTATAGATATCCTTGGTCAAGAAATGACGTGTACTCGGTTCAGCAACGTTACCCATCTGCTCGTTCAGCTGGATAAAGGGCTCTAGGGTAAATGCCTTTTCCAAGCTTCCGGCTCCGTCACTTTCATAGTAATCGATCTCGAAAACGCGGTTGAAGCCCTCTTTTCGCTCATTCCGCCAGGTCACGAAGTACTTGCCCATTTGTATGGTATCTCCGAGCTCCATTAGGATGTTCTCGTTAGCGGGAAAGTCTTTTGCGATGTAAGTAGGGTTCTCGGATATAACTTCTTTTTGGGCATTGGAGACCAAGGAGCCCAGCATGACCAAACCGAATCCAATATGGGCAACTGAAGCACCTGCGAAGTCGAGTTTTCCTTTGAGAATACGTGTCCAGTAGTCGAAGTTGGCCACCACGGCGAAAATGGAGGTGAAGAGCATTGCGGTATAAAGGGCATTGTTAAAGCCCCAGGCCAATGCAAGAACCACTGTCAGTATGAGTGAGGCAGCTAAGCTGAATCCAATGGACTTCAAGAATTTACCAAAATCCGTCTTCTTGTACTTTAAGAATTGCGTGAAGGCTATCAAAGAGGTGATGAGCAGAGCAAATGGAAGCTGCCAGCTGTTGTAGTGCTCTATAACATCAATTGGGGGAGCCAAGGCTGCGCGCTCTTGAATGCCGAAAATACCGAGCACCGGATTCGCGATGATTTCCGTGAGCTTGTTGATCACGGGAATGGAAGTGCTGAAGGTGATTTGGAAGCTTGAAATGGTCAAGGTCAAGGCTCCAATAAACATCCAAAACTCACGTGACCAAATGCGATCGTCTGTGGTCGCTTTGGGAAGCCAGCGCCAATGATAGGCCAAGGCTCCAAAAGAGAGTAAGATGTAAAAGAAGAGGTAAAGCAGTAGTTGACCATTCAATCCTAAGTCCACGAAGGCGTGTACGGAGCTATCGCCTAGGACACCGCTTCGAGTCAAAAAAGTCGAGTATAAAATCAGGATAAAGGTGATGAAGGTCAATACATAGGTGGACATTAGGTTCCCACCTTTGTTTTTTTGAATCAACATAAGGTGAGCCGCACCAACCAAGGTCAACCAAGGAACCAAGATTGCATTTTCCACTGGGTCCCATGCCCAGAATCCGCCAAAACTCAATGCTTCGTATGCCCAAGCTCCTCCCATGAGAATTCCCGTACCGAGGATCATAACGGAGAAGAACGTCCAAGAAAGAGCGGGTTTTAGCCATTCGTCGTACTGGCGACGCCATAGCCCGGCAAGGGCAAAGACAAAAGGAGGTAAAACTGACGCAAAGCCGAGGAATAGAGTGGGTGGATGTATGACCATCCAGTAGTTTTGAAGTAGTGGATTGAGACCTGTACCATTCTGAAATTGAGGGGCTTCTAAGTAGTTCGGATTTTGAAGGAAAGGTAGACCGGCATACTCGGGTAACTCACGGATCAGGACAAATGGTGACGAACCTATTTTGGCACCGAAGATGTAGGAACCAAGAAGCATGCTCGTCAAAAAGACCTGAACGCTTCCGTAAATGGTCATGGTGGTTGCTTCCCATTTTCCCGCCTTTTTGAAGAAGAGGAGTCCTAGAATGACCTGGAAGAAAATCCACAAAAGAAAGCTTCCTTCCTGACCCTCCCACATACACGAAATGAGGTAGTACACGGGCAACTCGCGAGAGCTATGCTGCCATACGTACTGATATTCGAAGTAATGCCCGAAGATCATCACGTAAAGACTGATCACTATACCCAGGACACCTGCCGCATGTATGTAAAAACTTGTTCGTGCAAGTCGCTTCCATTCTGGGGTTTCGGAGCGATGCATGAAGTAATACGCAATAGTGGAAATGATTGCGGATACAAAAGATAGGACTACAGCAAAGTGACCGATGGAACCGATCCCAGTGTGTTCGTTGACGTACTCCATTATTCGTAGGTATTCTCGACGTCGTTAGTCTCGTTGTACTTTGATGGGCATTTCATCAAGATTTGCTCGGCGACGAACGCGGTGTCGGTGGCAAATCCTTTCATGGTGATTTCTTCTGAACGCTCGAAATCCTGGGGCTTTGGCTGAAAGTATACCACAGGTCGTTCATTGCCCTCCTTATCAATGGCCGTAAACGAGAATTGATTCCGTTCTGGATTGTAGTCCATGGCCGCGTCCTTGTTCAGGTATCCGATGACCGTAAACAGTTTCCCTTGGTTTTTCTCAGCCAAAGGGAAGTTCACGTAGGTGCTTGCATCGGTAAAGGTGCTCATGATGGCAGCAATTCCAAGAGCTATGATGACGATAATGACGATGTGCGTCTTTTTCATTTTTCCATCTTCTTTTCTAGTCTACTGACTTTGCGGTCGACACTGACCAAGTAAACAAACAGTCCAATGAAAATGATTACGATAACGCCCACAACCACGTAGATTTTACCTTCTTGTCTGAAGGTGTCCGCCATCTCGACGTTATTGGGGTTTTGGGCCATCGTGCCGTAGGCACTCAGTAGGAATAAAAGGAGTAATCTTTTCATGAGTTTAATTCTTTCCAGGACCATTGGCGTTCCATACGGCGGATGCGCAAGCGTATCTGTACAATCCAATAGCCTACAAGTGCCCAGCCAATGACAGCAGGGTAGAATACCTTGCGCATGTCGCTGTTCAAGTCATATTGGCTGAAGGCGGGATTGCCTCCATTTCCGGGATGCAGACTGTCTGTCAATCGGGGAAGGATACCGATGAATACAATCATAAAAATGAAGGCGAAAATATTGTAGACCGCGCTTAGTCTTGCACGCTTGCGCTCGTCATCGAAGCTTTGTCGAAGGATGAAGTAGGCGAGGTAAATGAGGATCGCAATGGCCGCTCCATTGAGTTTGGGGTCTTTTACCCAATAGGCGCCCCAAGTAAAACGGGCCCAGAGCATACCGGTTACTAATCCAAGCAAGCCCAAGACCAAGCCCGAAATTGCGGATTCAACGGCCCAGTCATCGTGAACGATATCATTGCTTCTCAAGTAACGAATGCTGTAAATAAGGGAGATGAGAAAAAGGATGATCATGCTGAACCACATGGTCACATGAAAATAGAGATTGCGAATGGTTTCATTCAGGATTGGGAGACGGGGTACTTCCCCCAACAGTCCGGCAATCAGGACGTAAAAGACCAAGACGATACTTGCAATTTTCCACCAAGTCCACTTCATCCGCAGCTAACCCTTTTAATCGCGCCAAAGGTACGGAAATAACAAGTATGAGAGTAAAATGGTTACGAGGTTCAAGAGGATCATGACCAGTACAGACCGCCACCAAAGTTCAGACGTCAATCCGAGCAATGCGGCATTGCTCAACTGGAGGGCTACGAGGATTAGAGGAAGCAGAATGGGAAGCGATAAAATGGCCAAAAGAGCCGTGTTTTGCTGGGTCCTCGCTGATATTGCGGCCATGGTAGAGAGTGTTGCCGCAAATCCGCTGCTGCCCAAAAGCAAGGCTGTGAAATACAATCCGTCATGCGCCACTGGATCCTGCAGGAAGAGTCTGAAACAGCCCCAAGCTAGAAAGGAGAGGAGCCACATGAGGATCATGTTGTACAGGGTCTTTCCCAAGATGAGCACTCGCGGATCCACTAGTTGGTAGTACAACCAGTATCGACCAGAGGTTTCTCTCATAAAACTCCCAGTGGCACCGTTAATGGACGCAAAAATGAGGACAATCCAAAGAAGCACGTTCCAAGATCGCGGAGTAATTTGACCCTGAAAAGCCAAGTAGGTCACAAAAACGGTGCTTAAGACATATAAAAGAAGGCCAAATACCGCATACCGTTGCTTCCATTCCATGCGGAGCTCGTGTTGCAAAATGGTATAGACTTGCCGAATCATGGAACAAAGATAAGATTGTCGTGAACTATAGCTTTGATGGTCAGTTATGGAGTCTAAACACTCAAAAAGACCTTACAATGAAAGCAGTATTATCATTAATCTTCGCGATATCAGTGAGTATTTCCGTCTCGGCTCAGTCATCTTTCTACGATTTCAAGGTAGAAGACATTGACGGGAAAGAGTTCTCATTCGCCGAACTCAAGGGGAAGAAGGTTATGATCGTCAATGTAGCTTCTAAGTGTGGTTATACCCCTCATTATGAGGAGCTTCAAGAGTTGTATGGCGTCTATGGTGGTGATGGTTTTGTCATTATTGCTTTCCCCGCAAACAACTTTCTGGGACAAGAGCCTGGGTCCAATAAGGAGATCAAGTCCTTTTGCCAGGAGAATTATCAAGTGACCTTTCCGATGATGTCTAAAGTCTCCGTTAAAGGGGATGATCAAGCCCCGCTTTATGCTTGGCTGACGTCTGAAGAACTCAATGGAGTTCGAGACAGCAAGGTGAAGTGGAATTTTCAGAAATACTGCATCAACGAAGAAGGGCAAATCGACCAGGTATTTGCACCGGGTACAAGTCCTATGGAGGACGAAGTGGTCGCGTGGGTGACCAAGTAAGGGCTTGATTTCCCTACTTTTGGGGAAATTTGTACGACATGGAACTCGATTTATTGGCGTTTGCCGCACATCCTGACGATGTGGAGCTAGGAGCTTCTGGAACAGTCATCAAGCATATTATAGCTGGAGCTACAGCCGGTATTGTGGATTTGACTAGAGGAGAATTGGGTACCCGAGGCTCAGCGGATCTAAGGGATCAAGAAAGTGCTCGGTCATCAGAGATTATGGGCCTGAGTGCACGTGAGAATCTGGGCTTTAGAGATGGATTCTTCGCGAATGACGAAGAACATCAACTGGCTGTCGTGCGAATGATCAGAAAGTATCGCCCTCGAGTAGTATTGGCCAATGCGATCAGTGATCGTCATCCCGATCATGGAAGGGGGGCAGATGTTGTACGGAATGCCATATTCCTTTCAGGACTTCCCAAAATTCATACGGAGCTCGATGGAGTAGCTCAAGAGGCTTATAGGCCTAAGATTGTGTTGAATTACGTGCAATTCAACCCTATAAAACCGGATGTCATCATCACTTTTGATGAAGAGATTATGGAAATCAAGATGAAGGCTGTTCAAGCCTTTTCATCACAATTCTTTGATCCAAACAGTGATGAGCCTGAAACGGCTATTTCCAGCAAGAATTTTCTAGAAAGTGTACGCTATCGCGCAGCTGATTTAGGTAGAATGGCGGGAGCGGCATACGGTGAAGGTTTCACTTGCGATCGTCTCTTAAGCGTGGATAGTGTTTTTGATTTGAAGTAAAGGTTCTTCATCAATCTAAAAAAAAAGTATAGGCATAAAAAAAGCCGCCCATCCGGGCGGCTTTTTCATGCTTTATAGCTAGTTGCTTATTGAACAATCAAACGCTGAGTCGAAGTTCCGTTAGCTGAATTCACTTCTACGAAGTACAATCCGTTAGCCAAGTTAGCAACATTCAAAGTAACTACGTTACCTCCAGTTACTGCGTTATGAGCAGAAGTCATAACGGTTTGACCTACAGTGTTTACCACATTGACCGTTACGTCAGTAGCGTCTTTCATTTCGAAAGCTACACGTACCATGTCAGATGCTGGGTTAGGGAAGACGCGCATTTCAGTGATGTCGTTTTCCTCGATTCCTACACCGCTAAAGCTGTAAGGACCATCCAAGAAGTGGAATTGAGTTTCGCTCAAGATGTCTGCGTTAACCAAAGTAGCGTAAACGATAGCTACAGTAGCTTGGTCTCCGTTTTTGAACATCAAGTCACCAACAGTACCCCAAGTACACTGAGCATCAGCTGCAGTTCCTGTAGATACGTTTACTTCGTTCAACCAAGTTTGGTCTTGTACGCGGTATCCACGTACCCAAGCATCTGGGAATGTGTTGTCTGCACTACCTACCAACAAGGTATCAGAATCGAACCAAGTTACAGTGATGAAGTCTCCGTCAGCAGAAGCTGAAACTTGAGGACGGCTGTCTTCGTTAATTCCACCTAGGTCTCCACGGAAAGTTTGTGGAATTCCAACGAGGTCACCAGTAAAGTTAGTTCCGTCACCGTGCACGTCGAAGATTCCCCACTCACCAGGAGTAGTCAAGATACTCCAGGTACCTGATGCAGCTCCTACGGCTACTGAGAAGTGCATGTCGCCGTTGCTGTCAACAGCAATATCCCCTTCAAATGCACATGTATAGTTACTTCCGTCATTCAACAACTGACCATCAGCGAAGCTGGATACACCGACATTTACTGGAGCACCCCAAGTGTTTCCACCATCGGTGGTTTTCATTACGATTAAGTGGTATGATCCAACAGGCTCTACGTTTACATCACCACCGTGTCCGATAATTGCGATGTATCCCGTTTGTCCGTCTGGAGCAAATCCGATGTACGAATCAACGATTGCACGTCCGATACCTGTATCGTTGTATACAGGAACGTACAATTCTTCAGCACTGATAGATGGAGTAGCACCAGAGAAATCTACTTGACGGTAGATAAGAGTATCCGTGTAGTCACCAGAGTTGATCAAGTCAATCTCAGAATCTACATGGTGCAATACCTCACCAGCATTCCACTGACCGGCAGAGATCAAGTTGTAATCTCCTGCAGCATCGTCAGATTCGAATACGATGTTTGTACTATCAACACCACCAAGGCTAGCATATCCAACCAACTGACCACCCCAAGAACCACCGTTGGTTCCGGATAGGATTGGAGCAGTGTAAGTCATCTTTGCATTCGCGATGTCCGTGTTAGATGGGTCATTGATCATACCCCCTGCTGGATAACGAGCGTTACCGCCGTTCCATACTGGACCTACGTTATTGGTGAAAGTGGCACCTCCATCCAAGCTGTGGTCATATCGTAGGGACCCGCTTCCTGCGTCGCCATTCACTCCAGCGTTAGAGCGGTGGATAAATGTGATGGCGTTTAATTCTGGACGAACCGAAACGGCATCACGACGGCCAAAGGCAACGGTATAAACGTTAGCAGCCTGACCCATGTCCACAACCGCCGAACGCGATCCTGGTAAATATGGAGCCTGGTGCACACCATTAACTTCAGTTTTCATTAATTCTGCTTTCGCACGCATATTGAGTCCATGAGCTTCATGAACCGTCACATTGCTTTGTCCAAAAGCAAGTGAACCCGCAGCAATAGCAGCAAAGAGTAACGATTTTTTCATAATCCTCTTTTAGTTTGGGTTAATAATTGATTTCCAAATATAACAGAATGTTGATGTTTCAACAATTATTTGCTCCTCAAAGTTTCCTAACGTCGTGAAGGCGACATCAGGACTTGCGGATGAGTTGTCGAAGCCATCGCGCATCGGCCCGTGTGGGCCAAAGGTCTGTCATAGGAATACGACTGGTCCTCAGAAAGAGTTGGGTTTGGTAAATGGTCGATAAAGAGTAAGACAAGGATGTGGAGATGGCAGCACCGGTCATTCCGTAGTGTGCAATGAGAAAAGGGGCTGATACGCCTGTAAGGACGAGGCCCAGAGCCGAGACTCGAGCATTTAACGCGTATAAGCCCTGACCCGCT
The DNA here is from genome assembly GCA_965661605.1 of Flavobacteriales bacterium. Classification (GTDB taxonomy): domain Bacteria; phylum Bacteroidota; class Bacteroidia; order Flavobacteriales; family ECT2AJA-044; genus ECT2AJA-044. The sequence goes on from CBFIEH010000001.1 coordinate 58,323, forward strand.
AAATGTGCGCTCATGGTGTTGTTCAGTGCCATGAAAAAGATTCCAGGGGCCAGAACGATGAGGAGCGGTCGAATCTGAGCAAAATTTTCCTCGGCACCAAAAACGAAATTCCATACTTCGCCCGGGACGAGCAAAAGCACACTGATGATGGCAAAAGCAGAGTAGAAGGCAATCTTCCACATTTGCGTGCTCAGACGCCTTATTTCAATGGGATTATTGGCGTTGCTGATTCGTGCATATTGAATCATGGCCAAAGACTTGCTGACCACCCACGAGGCTTCAGCGAGATTTATTGCTGTGGCGTAATATCCCAGTCCAGCGTAGTTGTTTTCTGGTAGAAGTTTTTGAAGAAGGTAATAGGATAACCGATAATTCAGTAATTGGCTGATGTTGGCCAATTGAATCCAAAATCCATAGCGCGACATTTCTGTGACCGTAATGCGCCAGGTGCCCCGTATTTCCTGGCTGGGCGTTGTTCCGAGCTCTCCGAAAATCCTAAGGAAGCCTGCAATTACAGTGAAAAGGTAGGCGACGTAGATTGCTCCTATATAGGCGCTGACGTCGTGAATACCATAAACGCCATAGAAAATCCAAAAGCTCATTAGCAAGGCAGCTCCCTGTAAAAAACTGATCCAATTGTGGCTCTTGAGGTCTTCACGACCGAGAATGAATTGCAAGTGAATCTTGCCGATGGCATCGATTGCACCAATGAACATAAGGTGATACAGATATTCGCGATCCTGCAATCCCGCAGCGAAAAGAATGAGCGGTACAATGATGGAAACGAAAAATGCCCAGGCATAGGAGGGCAAGAGCAAGCGTTCAATTCCAAATCGGGGTAGGAGATAGACTAGAGCTGGACCTCCAATGAAACTGCTGATGAGCTGAACGAGCGTAACATTCAAAAGGAATAGGCTGATGTATCCTTTTCCGTCAGCACCGAGTGTTTGCGTGGTACTGATCAGCAGTAAAAAACTGAGGACGATGACTCCGAATTTGCTAAACGTAGTCGCTATGATGGTCCTGATCATGTGGGCTAATCTACAAATAAACCGAGCTGACGGTACGTGAGCGTCATCCGCTCAAAATAGGCCTCACTGGAAAAGTCACTTCTTTTTTGTTGGTTAAGGAGTATTTGATCCAATTGGTCATATTGATCCCAAGTTTTCTGAATCAATACAGGGAATTCAGCCGCTGAATCGACGAAGTGGCCATTAACTCCAGGAGTTATGAACTCCTCGACGACACCAACGCGTGCACTCAGAACGGGAATTCCTGCATTCAAGGCTTCAAGAGCAATTAGGCCAAAGGTTTCATACTGGCTGTTGACCAAACACATCGAATAATCCGGTAAGACTTTCTGAACGTCTTCTTGTTTCATTCTTCCCAAGAAACGTACGTTTCTAAATTCATCCTTACCAAACAATTCAATAGCTTGTTTCTCCAGTTCGTCTCGATCGGGTCCGTCACCAATAATGTCATATTCCCAAGGTCCTTGAAGTTCTGTAAGGTTCTCCAAAATACCGTCGAACCTTTTGACTGGATTTACCAAGTCGCCTACGGATATCATTTTAAGCCGACTAGGCCGCTCTTTTCGCGAAGTTGTAGGGGGAACATTTAGAATATTAGGGACTACCTCGTATCGGGCATCTAAGTCTTGTTCTATCATGGCTTGTTTAAGCCTCGCGCTTACAGGACAAACTTTAAAGGCTCTTTTTAGCATTCTTTTTCTTGCCGCATGCCAAATGAGGTCTTTCTTGTACCTGTGAAAGTAGAAGGAGGCGTGTTCGTGAATGATAAAGGGGATGCGTTTTGCTTTAAGCCAAACTTCCCATGCCGGAAAATCGCGATCGACAATATGTGCATGAACTACATCCACAGGATCTCCAATCTGCTCGAATGCCCTTTTCCAAGCCAAGGTCTTCCCCAGAGTTTTCCGAGCCTTTGGGTAGCGAACTTCGATTTCTCGAAGAGAGCCAGTAGCGTTCTTGTTTGAACTGATGGTAAGGCGATTTTCTTGACTGGAAGCACCCACCCACAAGACGGATACGCGGTGCTCCTTGGCCAAGCTCTCTGCCTGGTGTTTGATGAAAATACCGTTTTGAACGTCTTCTTGGTGAGGATACCATTGCGTTAAAAAGACGATATGTAGAGGTCTATCCACTTATTGAATTCGCTTAATGCGTAAACGAAGACTATTTCCAATGACAACTACATCCGAAAAGGCCATGCTCAATGCGGCTATCATTGGGCTCAATAATCCGGCTGCGGCAATGGGAATGGCTAAAACATTGTAGAAGAAAGCCCAGAAGAGATTTTGTTGAATAGTCAACAGCGTATGGCGACTGATTTGAATTGCTGCTTTAACAGCATTTAAATCACGATCCTGGAGTAGAACGACTTCAGAACTGTCAATGGCAATGTCAGAGGCCTCTACCATTGATATTCCAACATTTGCCTGTGTGAGTGCGGGCGCATCATTGATACCGTCACCCACCATGACCACTTTTTCTTTTTTAGACCACATTCGAATGTGTCTAATTTTGTCTTCGGGGGTCTGTCGGGCATAGAACTCCGTGATTCCAACTCGTTCTGCTAGGCGGCGGCATTTAAGTTCTAAGTCACCACTGAGCATAATGGAGCGAATTTGATTCTGATTCAACCATTCGATAAGTTCAGGTACTCCCGTTTTCCAATCATCCTCAATGTCAATGTATCCAATGACTTCTTTATTTCGAAGAACCACTAAGTCCGCTTCTTTTCCGTCGGCCAAGACCGAGAATTGTTGACCGTGGTCATCGCGCCCTGATATTCCTCGCCCCTTTAGCTCTTTCACGGTCTCAAAAGGATAAGGAGTAACCAGTTCTTTCCAAGCCTCTACAAGACTTTTGGCGATTGGATGGTGACTGTGTAGTTCTAGTCCCAGAACAATGCTCTGTAAATCCTTTAAATCAATTGAGCGTGGCTCTACTCGTTTAACACGAAATTCACCCGTGGTGAGCGTTCCGGTTTTATCGAAAACGACTGTTTCTGCCCGGGCCAGTTCCTCCAGAGTAGAGCCACCTTTAATGAGTATACCCTTACGTGCGGCTCTACCGATACCAACCATAACAGCTGTAGGGGTTGCAAGGCCCATGGCGCAAGGGCACGAAATGACCAATACGGCAATTGAACGCATTAAACTCGCTTCCAGTCCTACCCCTAGAATCCGAAAGGAGATGGCGAAAGTGGCCAGCGAAATAGCCAATACGACCGGCACAAAAATGGCACTGACTCGATCTCCAAGTTTTTGAATCGTCGGCTGATCTCTCTGTGCATTCTTGACCAATTGGACAATTCCCGAGAGAACGGTCTCATCGCTCTTGCGAATCATTTTTACTTCCAGATTGCCTTCATGGAGCAAGGTGCCTGCAAATACAGGAGATCCTGTAGTTTTTGTAACTGCTTGCGATTCTCCAGTAAGCATAGATTCATCTACGCGCCCTGAACCAGACGTTATTTCACCATCGACGGGGATTTGTTCCCCTTCACGAATCCGTATTAAGTCGTTGACGACAAGCTCTTCAACGGGAAGTACTTGCCATTTTTCTTGGCGCAGGGTAAGGGCTGTCTTTTTCTGTAGGTCTTGAAGACCTTTAATAGCATCTGTGGTTCGGCGGACCGAGCGTTTCTCAATTACATTGCCCAAGAGGACAAGGGTAATGATGGTCGCAGCGGTCTCGAAGAACAAGTATTGATGCAGCTCTGGTGACCCCCAATGTCTAAATACGCCATATAGCGAATACCCAAAGGCTGACGTCGCTCCAATAAATATGAGGACATCCATATTTGGAACACCAACTTTTAAGGAGGCCCATGCCGATCGTCCGAAGTACCAAACCCCCAAAAAGTATACGGGTGTACTGAGTGCGATTTGAAGCAGTGGGTTGTTGAGAATGGAGTCCGGACCTACCCACATGTGTCCCATTAAAGGCAGGGTAAAGAGAAGGCTAAAAAGGAAATAGCCCTCAAGTGTTAAATCGGGCTTACTTTCTTTCTTTGAAGTCCGATTTGATTCGACTTGATATCCCAGTTGACGAATGCCTGAGACGATAGGTTGAAGGTCTAGGTTTTGGGGATTGTCGAAGTAAGCTTCTCCGTTCACGAAGTTCACATCCACTCCTTCTAATCCTGCTTTTTCCATGTGCTTTCTGACACCTAGGGCGCAGTTAGCACAAGTCATGCCTGAGATGTGGAGCTTTTGGGATGAATGATCAGCCATACAACAAAGTTAACTATTCGAAGAGTATAACGATGGAGCAATCCCCTTGATTGTGAATGAAAAAAGCTCGCGCATGCGAGCTTTTTTCTAGGGTGGCTAATGGGGTTCGAACCCACGACCTCCGGAACCACAATCCGGCGCTCTAACCAACTGAGCTATAGCCACCATTTTTCAGGACGGCAAATATAAAGAAATGAAATAAGCAGTGCGAGAAGTTGTGTCAAAAAAAACGCGGATCAGAAATCCCAGACAAGACGGAATTGGTTCCATCCGGCATTCCAGCGAATTCCGCGGTAGCGGGCCTCACGGTGGAGTGCGGGAATAGCCCAACCGATAGCTGTTCCGATAGCGGCACCAGCAATGACGTCGGTGGGAAAGTGTTGGCCACTTTCAACGCGCATGTACCCCACAAGACCGGCTGCTCCAAACGTTCCAGTAAGGACAACCCAACGAAAAGGATCGTCTGGGTGAAGGTCCATGTGCGTAGTGCTCATGGAGCTTGGAGAAATGCGATCTTCAAGCGGAACGGAATTATTGTAGACATAGGGTCGAGCTCGTTCCGTCCAGCCTTTGATAGCAGCAGTTATCAATCCTGTAGACACAAGAACTTCACCGTACATGAAGAGATAAGTTCCCGCTTGCTCTTGAACTTCCTGACTTGCCAATGAAGCAAAGGGCAGAAGCATGAGGCCTCCGAGAACGTAGTCACTGTTCTTGGCAATCTCTGGATTCCAATTCTCTATGGCTCCACGATCGATAGTATATAACTCTGGTGCGGGAAGGTCAAAAACCTGGTACCACTCATAGGGCTGCACTGCCTGATACTCAGGCAATCCAGTTGCCAGTATCAATAAATTGGCCGAGGTTATGGTCGCCTCTCTTTGCCACGTGAGTTAATAGTTGTTTTGGCCAAAAGCAATCTGGCCAAAACAAAGCAAGGTTATTAGGTAGAGGACACGTCTTTTCATCATTCGATGACGAGCCGCTGCTGATGCAGTAGCCCATTCTGCTCTATGGAAAGCAGATACACTCCTGAACTCCAGCTGCTCACTAGGATGGTTTGTGGTCCAAATGGTGCAATTTCTTTCTTAAAGATTACGCGACCAGCCCCATCCACAACGGTGACCGAAGCATCTTCGGTTCCTTCAAGGTCGATGGAGATTTGATCTGCTGCTGGATTCGGATAGACTTGAACACCTTCTAGGGTGTTGTGGTCCTCCAGGCCAATGGTAGCGTACTGATCAAAGTAGAGAATAGCGGCCAGGGTAGCAAGAGGAGCGCATCCTCCATGACTTTGATTGGGATCGACTTGAATGGCTTGAACATCCGTTGCACCATTGGCATTCATGGCGCTGTCAGCGTATAGAGCGTTGATGTAGGAGACTTGCTCGTCCGCATCACAGTAGTACATACGTGTGGGGGTTGTGGCATTAAAATTCCAAACATCATTGTCTTGAAGCACGAGATTCAATCGGTGATTTGGATCTGTACGAAGCGAATTCACAATAGAATCCTGGAACATACCGTAAGGATAAGAGTTGCCTTCGTTAATGCTCAACTGAGTCAGCAGCTGGATATTTAAATTGGTAAGGGTGATGGTTCCGTTGTAAAACTGCTGGCAGAGAGGAGCGTAGGGAGCCTTGAAGATGTCGGTCAGGTTGTTGTACAGATTCCCATAAACCTCCTGATAGCCCATGACAACGTATGGGACAAAGGCGACCGTCGTGTAGTTTACGTCAGCCAGAATCACATCTTTCATGACTTTCGAAATCGAATAGGGCCCGGACATGTGACCAGAAGCGGCCAGGTTAAAATCCGACATATACTGAGCTTCAATCAATTTTTGAGTGGCCATTCCTGCATGCCCACCTTGCGAGTAACCACTGATAAACAACTGGTCTTCATAGGCGATTCCATTGTTGTTCAAGTACGTTTCAATAGCAAAGAGCATATCTACAGAGGCCTGACCATGGGAATCAGCGTGTACGTACGGATGAAATCCGCGAGATTCGCCCATACCGAGGTAATCAGGAGCAGCAACAATATAACCTTGACTAGAAAAGCCTAGAGAAAGAAAGGTGCCTCCTTGAAGATTGGAAGGGCAATCTTGCTTCCCGTCGGTGGTGCCGTGATTGTAATTGAGGATGGGGTAGGAGAGAGAAGCGTCATCGGGCACACAGAGTAACCCAGAAGCCGTGTCTGTTACGCCGTCTGAACCAGGCGTTGTATAGAGAATCTTGTATGCTGTGACACCATAAGGCACTGGGATTCCGAGCTGACTGGAAATGTCTGTGGCTGTATACGTAGCGATCTGATTTCCGGAAACGAGCATCTGGCCGTAGGCCAAAACAGTGCATAAAATAAAGGAGAGGGTAACTAATCTTTTCATGGAGTCAATTTAAGAGGTCTGGAAATAGTAAATCCTTTCGAAGGCCTATTGTTCATTGTTCCGCTTTCGGAATTCACTTGCTGAAATCTTCCACGATACAACGCATAGACTTATGAGCACGGCAAGACTTGCACCGAATAGGATGGGTGATTCAATGAAAACTGTTGCAATTAAACCCACTAATCCAGAGTAAAAGAACCAATAAGACGAACGTCGATGAGTGGCCTTCCATACTTCAGGATCGCTAAGTGTATACCGATTTCGCATTCCAGCGAATTCATTGGTCTTGATTTCCTTCATGTAATTTCCCAAGAGTAGCGTTAGCAGGAATATAATACCTCCAAGCCAGCGAAACAGGTAGTCAGGACTTCTTCCATCCGTAGTTTGAACCATAGAGATGGCGATACCGCCAAGTAGAAGCAGGGTAGCCATGCGCGTCGCTTGGAGCATTCTAAGCGTACCAGCCTTTTGGTCCCCTTCTGGCATAAACGTTGGTATTGAGGCCAAAAGTAAATTCAACATAAAGCTAACACCTGGGAGAATCAGGAAATAGACAAAGTTTTTCTCTTGGAATCCGTCCGGTTCTCCTTTGATGTTGTAGTGAGTCACCATGGTATCAGGAATCTGATCGTAGACGGACATGGCATAGATGATAGGGAATAAGACCAAGCATAGTGCGATTAATTCAAATCGGAGGTTTTGCTTTTTCATTTGCTGCTCTTTAGTTCAACAATCCATTGAAGAAGTTCTTGAAATACAGTTGTATTCAGGGTGTAAACAACGAACTGACCTTGTTTTTCGCGAGAAACCAAATTCGCTCGGTGCAGCAATTCAAGATGGTGAGAGATGCTGGGCTTACTCATGTTAAAAGCCTCTGAAATTTCTCCGGCATTGAGATCTTTTACCTTGAGCATTTCCAGAATAGCACGTCTTGTTGGGTTTCCTAGAGCTTTAAATAAATCCTGCATACTCAAATATAATTAGATAAACATCTAAATACAATCCAAAACAAAACCCCCAAAAGTGTGGGGGTCTTGAAAATTGATTACTCGGGAATATCGGACACAAAAGTCACCTTATACGAGTTAAAGTCGGGGTTTTCTTTGTGGCTATCAGTAGCAAACCATTTGAGGATGGGCTCGATGTCTTTGGCGCCATAGGCACCTTGAACCCCAGTCAAATAGTTCAATTCCTCATCCAAATATACAATTGTAGGGTAGGCGATGCGGCCATTTACAGGCGCAATGGCTCGTGTAAAGTCGTGCGTCCCATTTCTGCGATTGACATTGGCTGGATTGAATTGCTTGTTTACATAGACATTGCCTTTGAACTCTACGGTGTCGTTTCCTTCAGCGTTGAATTTAACGGCGTAGTAATTCTCATTGACGTAGTTTACAATGAATGGATGCACAAAGGTTGTACTCGCCATGCGCTTACACGGCCCACACCAATTGGTGTATACGTCAATCAGGATTTTCTTCGGTTTCTTATCGGTCATCGCAACCGCTTTTTCCATAGAGACCCAATTGATCTTGTCCTCCTTAGGCGCAAAAGCGCTAAAAGAGAAGGAAGCTGTGACGATGAACGAAAGTGCTAGTATGTACTTTTTCATGATTCTTTGACTATTGTGATTACAAAGATCGAAAACAGATGGGCACCTATTTGTAACCCATCGGACATATTTTAAACTACGCCGTGCATGAGTTTATTGAGTGGCTTGCGCAACAACATAATGAGTACGGCGAATCCAACCAATACAAATCCAATGTTCCCAAAGATGCTCGTGTATTGCTCTAACTGAGCTCCAAGGTCCACAGCCTCTCCGCCGCCACCGTGCTCAATTCCGGTCAAGGCAGCAATTTTACCAGCAACGAAGTTGGCAATGGCAAAACTCAGGAACCAACCTCCCATAGCCGTGCCGGCAATCTCTTTCGGAGCCAATTTGGTCACCATAGAAAGGCCGATAGGCGAGAGGAAGAGCTCTCCAGTGGTGTGCAGCATGTACAACATTACAAGGGTTAACAAGGGTACTTTGTAGTCTTCTGCAAAATTCACGGCTACAAGCGTTACCAAGAATCCGACTCCTAATTGTAAAATACCCAAAGCAAACTTCATTGGAATGCTCGGATTCTTACCCATTTTCGAAAGCTTAATCCACATTACAGAGAAGATCGACCCAAAGGTTACAATGAAGAACGGGTTGAAGAACTGCGTCATGGATGCAGGCATTAACCAACCAAAGATCATTCGGTCTACGTTCCGGTCTGCATAGAGCGTAAGAGAGGTTCCAGCCTGCTCAAAACACGCCCAGAAGGTAATGTTGATCAGCATAAAGATGACCAGAGCAATCATACGATCTCTCCAGACCTTTCCATCCTTAGCTCCAGTTGAAATCAAGCTGTAGGCTACATAAGCGAAGAGGGCGAGTAGCAAGTAATCCATGATTTGGTTCTGGCTGATCAAGAAAAAACAAAGCGGGATGGCCAGAAGAGATCCAATGGTAATGAGTGTAACATTGTTGAGTCCGGCAAAGCTCTTTTTCAATCCCGCTTCAGGAATATCTACTCCAGGGGCCTCCGCATAACGGTCGCGGCCGAGATAGAAGACCAAGCCTCCAACGAGCATGCCAATCCCAGCTAGACCGAATCCGTAATGGAATCCATAGGTTTCTCCTACATATGCTACGATGGTGGTCGCTAATAGCGCACCAATGTTGATACCGATATAGAAAATAGTAAAACCAGAGTCCCGACGGGGGTCGCCATCTTCGTAGAGCTTTCCAACGATGGTCGAAATATTGGCTTTGAAATACCCATTACCAATGATGATTCCACCCATACCGGCCAACAACCAGAAATCCGTGGGTTTTACAATGATCATGAATTCACCAATGGACATCAAGATGGCTCCCAGGATAATGGCATAGCGGTATCCTAAGAATCGGTCCGCCATTCGGCCTCCTAGAACTGGAGCAGCATAGACGAGTGCTGTGTAGGCACCATAGATCAAAGCGGCATCCGCATCACCTTTCATTAAGGATTTGACTAAGTACAAAGTCAATAGGGTACGCATTCCATAGTAGCAGAAACGCTCCCACATTTCTGACATGAAGAGCACCCATAATCCTCTCGGGTGGCCTTGTTTTACTTGAACTTCAGACATTCAGCTTTCTTTTTTAGTTAGGTTGTGAGCTTAGAGGTTCTCCAAAATGAAACTAGTCATTTTGGTGTAGAGGTGGTTACGTGTGTTACCACCGTATATACCGTGGTTCTTGTCCGGATAAACAAACAAGTCAAACTGCACATTCGCATTGACGAGTGCGCGAATCATCTCCATGGTATTTTGGTAATGTACGTTGTCGTCGGCCGATCCGTGCACCAACAGGTATGATCCTTTGATCTTTTCGACGTGATTGATCGGTGAGTTGTCGTCGTAGCCTTCCGCATTCTCTTGTGGGGTGCGCATGTAGCGTTCCGTGTAAATGGTATCGTAGTAACGCCAGTTTGTGACCGGTGCTACGGCAATACCCATTTTGAATACGTCAGCACCTTTTGATACACCGAGGCTGGCCATATACCCTCCGTAACTCCATCCCCAGATACCAATACGATCGGCATCGACATAATCCAGGCCTCCGAGGTATTGAGCCCCTTCGATTTGATCGGCGATTTCATATTTCCCGAGCTGCTGATACGTTACGGTCCTAAAATCTCTTCCTCGGTGTCCGGTACCTCGATTATCGATACTGACCACGATGTACCCTTTTTGATTCAGCATATGGTACCACATATGGTTGGATCCTCCCCAGCTGTTGGTCACCGTCTGAGACCCGGGGCCACCGTATACATACATGAGCACCGGATATTTCTTGGATGCGTCAAAATCCGCTGGTTTCATCATCCAGCCATTCAACGATACCCCTTCGCTGGTTTCGAATGAGAAGAACTCCTTACTTCCAAGCCCATATCCTCCAAGCGTCTCCTTTAGGTCAGCGTTGTCTTTCAACGAGCGAACCTCCTTACCATCTGAAGCGAAGAGGGCATAGCTTGCCGGGGTGTTGGCATCGCTGTGCGTCAAAATGAAATACTTGAAACTAGAACTGAATTGTGCAGAATTACTGCCTACGGCAGGATTCAATTGCTTCAGACTTTTTCCGTTCAATTTGACACGAAACACTTCCGTGTTGTACGGTTCGTTCATCGAAGCCTGGAAATATAGATATCCGCTCTTGGCGTTGTACCCATAAAAGTTGGTCACATCCCAAGTTCCAGAAGTAATCTGTTTTTTTAAAGTCCCGTCAGCTTTGTAATGATAGATATGATTGTATCCGTTTGCTTCGCTGGTCCACAGAAAACTGTCGTCGTTCAAGAAGGTCAAATCATCCGAAATCTCAATGTAGGATTCGGCCTTTTCGGTCATTAATGAGCGTGATGACCCGTCATTTGGATTCACCAAACGAAGTTCGAGCTCATTTTGAAGACGGTTCATCACCATGGTGCAGAGGGCATCGCTGCTCGCTGTCCACTTAATACGGGGGACGTAAAAATCTCCGCTTCGGCCCAAATCAACATCGGTAATAGATCCACTTTGAAGATTATAGACCTTGATCTCAACTTTTGAATTCGCCTCACCTGCCTTTGGATACTTAAAGGTGTAGTTCTCCGGATACAATTGATTGTTGAACATGTCCATGTCCATCATCGGTACCTCGCTTTCATCGAAGCGGTAGAAAGCGATCTTGCCTCCATCTGGAGACCAAAAGAAGGCCTTGTCGAAGGCAAACTCCTCTTCGTAGACCCAGTCGGTGCCACCATTGAGTACTTTGTTCCATTCACCGTCAAAGGTGATCTGTGTCTCTTCACCGGAATCTAAGTCTTTCACGAAAAGGTTATTGCTGCGCACAAAGGCTACTTGAGCTCCATTGGGACTGAAGGTGGCAAACATTTGCTTTTCTGTGCTCAATAGAGAAGCTTCTCCAGTGGCTCTGTCGAAGATGAAATTCACATCGCGCGTGGAGTATCGGTAAACGCCCTCCATTTCCGTAGCGATCATCATTTTCTGCTCATCGCTACTGAAGCTATAACCTTGAATGGAGGCTCCATCAATCTGAGCGTCACCTATCAAGGTGTCTACAGCTTCTCCAGTCTCATAGCTGTATTGAACGACCTGCACGCCTTCGGGTCCATAGTTTAAAGAGGTGTAGTGCTCACCGTCATTCATGGAGCGGACACCGTAGACACCTTCAGAACGAAAAGTCCCTTTTCGCCAAATGTCTTCAACGGTAATGTCTTGAGCAGTGAGGGCAGTGGCCGTCAACATCGCCACAGCGAGTAATCCTTTACGCATAGATTCAGTGTAGGTTAATGAGTAGTGTTTGGCCGTAGTGGCCTGATGAATCAAGGCCGACTAATTTAGTAATTTTGAGGAGTAACACATATTTCATGCCGTACAGCAAGATGACCGACGAAAGGGTCGAAGAACTTCGGGAATTACTGGGATCCGACTACGTGTTTGTCGACGAGGAAACACGAGAGGAGCACGGAAGGGATTATACCGAGGATTTACAGTTTACGCCAGACGTAGTAGTAATGCCGGCCAACACAGAAGAGGTGAGCCTTTTGCTGAAATGGTGCAATGTGCATGGGATACCCATCGCGCCGAGAGGCGCAGGCACAGGCCTTAGTGGTGGAGCCTTGCCCGTAGAAAAGGGCATAAGTCTGAGCATGAAGCGCTTCAATAAGATTTTGGAAATTGATGAGCGCAACCTACAAGCGACTGTGGAACCGGGAGTCATCAATCAAGTTTTTCAAGAGGCGGTTCAAGAAAGAGGTTTGTTCTACCCGCCTGATCCCGCGAGTAAGGGGAGTTGCAGTCTCGGAGGAAATTGGGCTGAAAATGCGGGTGGCCCCAAAGCGGTCAAGTACGGAGTGACCAATGAGTACTTGCTCAATATGGAAGTCGTTCTTCCCTCAGGAGAAATCATTTGGACGGGGGCCAATGTGCTCAAGAATGCTACGGGATATAACCTCACGCAACTCATTGCAGGTAGTGAAGGTACCCTGGGAGTGATTACAAAAGGGGTGGTGAAGCTGTTGCCGTACCCGAGGGAGAATCGCTTGATATTGGTTCCGTTTAAATCATCGGAACAGGCTTGTTCCGCTGTCAGTGCAGTGTTTCAAGCAGGCATTACCCCGAGTGCCATGGAGTTCATGGAACGAGACGCCATTCAATTTACCTTGGACGTTATTGACGATGCTCCAGATTTATTGGGTCCTGAAGATGAAGCGCATCTGCTCATCGAAGTCGATGGGAATGACCCTGAAGTCCTTTTTAAGGAACTCGAGGCCATTGTGGAGGTAGTCGAACGATTTGATGCAGGAGAGATTCGATTCGCAGAAAGTTCTTCGGAAAAGGACCGTTTGTGGGCTGTTCGCCGCAAAGTAGGGGAGGCTGTCAAAGCTCATTCTATCTACAAAGAGGAAGACACCGTGGTGCCTAGAGCAGAATTACCGAAACTTCTAAAAGGTGTTAAAGACATCGGAAGGCACTACGGTTTTAAAAGCGTTTGTTACGGCCATGCGGGGGACGGAAACCTTCATGTTAACATTTTGAGAGGTGTTTTATCGGACAAACAGTGGCAGCAAGAAATACCCTTGGCCATTTCTGAAATATTCATGCTGTGCTTTAGTCTAGGGGGTACTATAAGTGGCGAACACGGCATCGGCCTGGTCCAGAAGGACTATATGGATATCGTTTTCGATGAAGCGAATTTAGACCTGCAACGCAAGATCAAAAGCCTCTTTGATCCGAAGCATATTTTAAACCCAGGTAAGATCTTCCCGTAGCCTGAGTTGTGATTTTTACTTCTGGGTTCGCTTGATGTACGTACAAGAAAAGTGTATGTTTGGCTTGCCTTTTTATGTTTAGTGTTTCTGTCTGGTGCGAATATGGAAAGCGAAACGTTAGGAGTATAGGTTCGAATTTCCGCGTAGGGAGGAGGAGTCCAAACTGCGCCACCAGAATAAAAAACGGTCATCTTATGATGGCCGTTTTTTTGTTTTCATGATGTTGGGAACAGCCTAGATCAGGGCTCTTACGAAGTAAACAGTCATTAGTAGACTCGCGCCTAGCTTCAGTCCGATTCCCATTAGGAATCCAACCAGAGAACCGAATCCGGAACGCAGAGCTTTATTGAAGTCATCCGCATTCACCATCAATTCCGCAATTACGGCTCCTATGAACGGGCCTACAATAATCCCAATCGGTGGAAAGAAGAAGACCCCGATAATCAATCCAATCGTTGATCCGCGTACTCCGGCTTTTGATCCTCCAAACTTCTTGGTTCCCCATACTGGAACTACGTAATCAACAGCGGTAACTGCTGCCGCTACCGCGGCCATGATGACCAGGAATTGGGTCGAGAATTCAGCCCATCCCGTCCAATGCAAGAGCAATAGCCCCAAATAACTGATGGGTGGACCGGGTAGAACTGGAACAATGGCCCCAACAATACCAACAACCATGAGGATTCCTCCGAGTATGGCGAGAAACCAATCCATCAATCGCGCAGCTTGCTCAAAAGACGAAGGAACTCGAGGTACAGCCAAACCAAGGTAACCATGAGGCCAAAGGCAGAGTACCACTCCATGTATTTGGGCGCGCGAGCCTCTGCTGCACGGTCGATAAAGTCAAAATCTAAAATGAGATTCAAGGCTGCTACGACGACTACGAGCAGACTAAAGCCGATGCCCACCCAGCCGCTGCTGTGCAATACAGGGATTCCAACGCTGAAGAAACTCATGATCCAGCTCAATAGATATAAGAAGAATACACCCCCAGTGGCGGCGACAATTCCCCATCGCATTTTATCGGTGACTTGAATCCAACCGCTTCGGTAAGCGAGGAGTAAGGTTAGGAAGGTTCCAAAGGTCAATCCCACGGCCTGAAGGACAATGCCGTCGTATGCACTCGCGTACATGGCTGAAATAGCTCCTAAGAAGAGCCCTTCAAGAATGGCGTACAAGGGAGCTGTGATTCCCGAGGATTGCGGTCTGAATACCGTAATCATGGCCGTAATGAATCCTCCAATAGCGCCACCCCAAACAAATAGGGGATTGATGACTCCGGTTGCCAAGGTTTGAGACCAGGTAAATCCGGCTGCTCCAATGGCTAAGGCCAATAGAATGAAACTTTTATTGACTGCTCCTGAAACCGTCATAGGCTCAGCAGCAATGGTATTTTCTTGAACGCCTAGCCCTTGAATGATCTTGTCGTTAAGTGCTGGGTTCGATGATTTCTGTATAAGTGCCATAAGTGTTTTCTTTTTGCGTTTTCAATTTAGCAAAATCCATACCTAAGGGTCTAAAAAAGAAAGTAGCTTTGCTTCATGACTGATACAAACCGCCCCCTGATCTTAGTGACCAATGACGATGGTATTACCGCTCCTGGTATTCGCAACCTCGTCGCTGAAATGACGCAACTCGGTGATGTTGTGGTTGTTGCGCCCGATGGGCCTCAAAGTGGAAAAGGCCACGCGATCACCATTGAGAGCACCTTGCGGTGTGACCAAGTGCATATTGACGAGGGACCTCAAGAAGATTATGCCTGCTCTGGCACCCCGGTAGACTGTGTCAAACTGGCAGTAAATGTCATTTTGGATCGCAAACCGGACCTTATTGTCTCAGGTATCAATCACGGAAGCAACAGTTCCATTAATGTCATTTACTCCGGAACCATGTCTGCCGCCGTTGAAGGCGCTCTTGAAGGTATTCCTTCCATAGGTTTTTCCTTGCTGGACTACAGCTGGGACGCTGACTTCTCTCCTGTGAGACCCTATGTGCGCGCTATTGCTGAGGAAGTGCTTCGCAATGGAATGGCCAAGGGCACCTGCTTCAACGTCAATTTCCCAAGGCCGAAGAATGGCCCCATCAAAGGCGTTCGAATCTGTCGTCAAGCTGATGCCAATTGGGTGGAAGAGTTTGATTCGCGGACCGATCCTCGAGGCCGAAAATACTACTGGTTGACGGGTAAATTCGAAAACTACGATAGAGGAGAGGACACAGACGAATGGGCTTTGGCCAATGGCTTTGTGAGTTTAGTACCTGTGCAATACGACGTTACCGCCCACCATGTCATCGGAAGTTTGAACCAATGGAGTTTTGACGTATGAAGTTCTTAAAACGAAACTCTCTGGTTCTGGGGCTGATTCTAGGCCTAATTATTCCTGCAGCGCTCTATGGATTCATGGTCTTTTTAACCACTTTCAGCCCACAGGACACCTTCAATCACGACACGCTGATGGTCATCAGCATTACGGCAAACGTCATCCTTTTTCGACAGTACATGCTTAAGTGGGACATGGAGGAATCGGGCAAAGGCATGCTTTTCGCTACCTTCGTTTATGCATTCATCTTTTTCTTTTTCTTCTTAGGGAAGTAAATGAAGTACTACTTGATCGCCGGGGAGGCTTCAGGCGACTTACACGCCTCGAACCTCATGAAAGCCTTAAAACGCTGCGACGCGGAAGCGACGTTTCGCTTTTGGGGTGGCGATCGCATGTCCGCAGTAGGAGGTGAGCTCGTCAAGCATCATCGGGACATCAGTTTCATGGGATTCGCAGAAGTGCTGGCAAATCTGCGCACCATCCTTGGATTATTAAAGCGCGCTAAAGAAGATATTAGGGCCTCACGGCCCGATGCGGTCATTCTCATCGACTACCCAGGGTTCAACCTAAGAATGGCCAAATTCTGCCACGAACTTGGAATAAAGGTCTTCTACTACATCTCGCCTCAAGTTTGGGCTTGGAAAAAGAATAGGGTGCATAAGATCAAGCGCTATGTAGACCGCATGTTTGTGATCCTTCCTTTTGAAAAGGACTTCTACGCCGATTACAAATACAGCGTAGATTATGTCGGGCATCCACTTCTTGACGCCCTTCCTCAAATTGAACTCCGTGATCGTGGTGAATGGCTTCGCAGCCATGGGCTGAGTGAAAAGCCTATTATCGCGTTGCTCCCCGGATCTCGGACTCAAGAAATTCCGAAAATTCTACCGGTCATGCTCGAATCGGCGCGGTCATTTCCTGAATATCAGATTGTCATTGCCGGTATGAAGAATTTGGGCGTGGAGTTTTATTCTCCTTACACGTCAGATGAGCAAGTCCACGTCATTTTCGACGAGACCTATGATGTGCTGCACAACAGTGAGGTTGCGGCAGTAGCCAGCGGAACGGCAACCTTGGAAACGGCTCTTTTCGATGTTCCCCAAGTCGTGTGCTACGAAACAAGCTGGATGACTTATCAGATTGCAAAGAACTTGGTGAATATCAAGTTCATCTCTTTGGTGAACTTGATTTATGGTAAAGAAGTTATCCGAGAGCTGATTCAGCACGAGATGAATGCCAAGGCCTTAACGACCGAATTGAAACGCCTATTGACAGGGGATGGTCGGGAGCATTTGCTTGGACAGTACGAGGAACTTCGTCAATTGCTCGGAGGGGGAGGTGCATCGGATAAGACGGCTTTCGAGATCTGTAGAGAAATGAAGACCAATGAATAGGACAATCTTGATCATATGCGTTGTGCTCACCCATCTTGCCGTAGGCAGAGAAGTTCGTGTGAACCTTTATTCTGACGTAAAGGTGAATACCGCTATTCTGAAGGTTGAGAAAGGTTCATACGGTATTTATCAAGGAGGTAAAGAAGTTGTTGATGTAGATCACCGGTCTCTCATGACCGTCAGTATTTCTAAGGGCTATGTAGAGGTGAAAGCTAATGGTGAAGCGCGCGAAATGACTGGGGCGTTTACCATTGAAACAGAGCTGCCGAATTCAGTGATCAGAATAAGGGTGAACGATGATGAACGTCTTTACCGAGGATCAGTGAGGGTTCAGGTTCTTCAAGGGCGTCTTTACTTGATCAATATAGTAGAGCTGGACGATTATGTTGCGGGAGTGGTGGAATCAGAAGGAGGTCATGAAGTTCATCCCGAATACCTAAAGGCCCAAGTTCTTATTGCCCGGACTTATGCCCTAAAGCATCTGAATAGTTATTCACGCCAAGGATATGACTTAAACGATGGTGTGGATCATCAAGTGTACCACAGCATGGCGTATGCCCAGAATGCCTATAGGATTTATAAGGCTGTTTTGATGACCAAGGGTGAGGTCTTGGTCGATGAGCAGTCAAAGTTCTTAACAGCAGCATATCACAGCAATTCCGGCGGAGAGACTTGCAATTCTGAAGATGTATGGAGTTCTGCCCTTCCGTATTTGAGGGCAGTTGAGGATACCTTTAGCAGGGATATGCCGCACTATGCTTGGACTACTGAAGTTGACCGTGTTGAGTGGACCAAGTACATCAAGGATGTCTGTCCTAATCTTCATCCAGACTCTATATACGCCTATTTGGACTTCGAACAAGACCAGCGGTGGTTGCGACTACCTTGTTCCGACCAAAGTATTCGGATGAAGGATCTACGAAGTCATTTTGGACTAAACAGCACGTTTTTCGACGTTACCACTAAAGGAAACACCGTGTATCTCAGTGGTCGTGGCTTCGGCCATGGCGTTGGCCTCAGTCAAGAAGGAGCTATGAAAATGGCGGAGCTGGGGTATCGTTATCGAGAAATCCTGCTACATTACTATCGTGAGGCTCGAATCGAAGAACTGTCAAAATTGATGTTCTAGGCGCGTAATCTCTACGCGTGCTTTTTCGCTTGTTTATTTTATGGGTGATCGGCACCCTTGCCGCTTATTACCTCGTACCATGGGTGATCGGAGTTCTGCTATTCACCTCATTTGGCCTGATAATAGTCCTCAAATGGGATGGAGCTTTATTGGTCCTTATTTTGTTGCTCGGTTTGTTTCGAACAAGTCGACTCGTAACTCCTCAATGTTCCCTAGAGGAACCAGCGATAATTCAAGCAAGATGTCTTGAAGTCCGGACTATTGGGTCGCGAGATTTCGGTGTTTTCTATGTTGAAGAGTCCACCGCCTTCGAATTGGAGCATTGTAAAGTTCTCGTTGATCTTCAAAAGAGATTCCATATCAAACCTCCCGCCCGAATAACGTGTAGCATTCAAGGCTTGCTTCCTCAAAACAGCGCTCATTTTGACGAAAAGGCTTGGTTTCGAAGAGAAGGATGGGCACTTAAAGGAACCTTACTGCGCGTGCACCGCGTCTTTCATCTACCTCCAAATGGTCTCGAAAAAAACTGGCAATATGCTCAGGATCGAATATCAAGTCTTCGGATAAGCAGATTCTCTAAAAGACTTGCCCGAGCCCTTGTGCTAGGCGAGGGGAGGGCTCTTGGAAAAAAAGATCGAGAGCCCTTTACACAAACAGGAACGGCACATGTACTGGCGATTTCTGGTTTG
This sequence comes from Flavobacteriales bacterium, assembly GCA_965661605.1. Lineage (GTDB taxonomy): Bacteria > Bacteroidota > Bacteroidia > Flavobacteriales > ECT2AJA-044 > ECT2AJA-044. The sequence goes on from CBFIEH010000001.1 coordinate 77,348, forward strand.
CATGTCGGACTCTTTTATATGCTCCTTAAACAGCTGAGTTTCTTGATTACCTCTTTGGCATTCAGAAGATTACTCTTTCTAATTCTAGCAGGTCTTTGCCTATTTGGTTTATCGGAATGGACAGGGCATTCTCCTTCCGTTGTTCGCGCATGTCTCATGTTCTTTTTTTGGGAGTGCTCCATACAGTTGGAACGAGATCGATTTTCCCTAAATGGACTTTGGCTAGCTGCTTTTTTCTCTCTGATTTACTTTCCACGTTGGATATTCTCGGCTGGATTTCACTTGTCCTATGTAGCAGTAGCGGCCATTATTCTAGGGCTTAAATCCTGGACTAGAAGGAGGGACCTATCAAACATGCAAAAAGCAGGGCTCGGTATAATTGAAGTTCCGATCCTCGCTCAACTCGGAACGGGGCCTGTTGCCTTGTACTACTTCAAGCTATGGCCCACCTATTTCTTGCCGGCCAATGTTTTGCTTTCTCCAGTACTACCACTGCTCTTGTTTGGAGCATGGGCGTTGGTGTTGCTTCCAGCTGGACCAATACTGTGGTGGTACGCGTGGACGTGGGGGAAATCGGCGGATGGTGTCTATTGGTTCCTCAAGCAAATGGCGGAGTGGCCATTTTCTTCGATCAACGCAGAATTTGAACTCCACGTATTGTTGGTATTCGGACTAATCGCTTGGGCACTCATTTTAAGAGCCAGAAAAATTACTGTCTGGGTTCTATTGACCGCAGTAGTTTTGACTTTGCGAATCGCCTATTGGTGGAATTAAACGGAGAGGGTAGGAGTGTCTTCCAGTAGATAAGCTCCCTCGCTTGCTAGTTCAATAACTTCGGTAAGCTTGTCGGTATCGATGGGCTTTCGGATAAAGACGCGAATCCCGGCTTGGTGCGCACGGCTGTGGCCATTCACCGTATTGTGAGCCGTCATGGCCATAATGGGCATGTTATACCCTTTTTTCCGAATCTCACGTGCCGCTTTTGTGCCGTCTATCCCTGGCATTTCAAGGTCCATCAATATTAAATCGAAGTCATGGCGATCCACGGCATCTACCGCGGCTTCACCACTGCTCACTTTTACTGCTGTCAACCCCATTTGAGTTAACATAGTGGCGGTGATTAAGAGATTTACCTCGTCATCGTCTACGACGAGGACTTTCATATTGGTTGAAAGAAGCATACACAGCGCAATTAACTTAGTGTCAAAAATACACTTTTTTTATTTAACAGTGATTCGGGACTGTTAAGTAACCGTTACGATCCGATTATTCCCGGTTTACTTTAACTCAGGAATATTCACCAAGTTCACGTGTATGTTGCGCTCGTGCGCAGTGCTCTTGAAGTCAAATATGATGTTCAACACATCAAAATCAATGTCCAAAGTCTTCGCTCCATCAATAGTCACATCACTGTCCGATGGCAAAGCTTCAAGAGTTTTTTGAAGTCTCCCTTTGTTCAGGAAGGAAACATGTTCGGATAAGTGAATTGTAATCTGCTTGTCCTTTTCATCTTCCGGGTGCTCATCTTCCACATAGAAGTAAGGCGTGTTGTAATTCGTTTGAAGGATAAAGAAGATGGCCACACAGAGCCCGATCATAATCCCGATCAAGAGATCACTGAATAAGATGGCAATGATGGTGATGATGAAAGGCATGAACTGCTTCCACCCATTGTAGAATTGCTGATGGTACAATGTTGGTTTGTTCAGTTTAAAGCCCACTACCAATAGGATGGCGGCGAGACTAGCGAGTGGAATGAGGTTCAGAATATGCGGAATAAATAGGACACATACAGCCAAGAGAATTCCATGGAAAACAGCAGAGAACTTGGTCGCTGCTCCAGCGTCTACATTCGCCGAAGAGCGAATAATAACGGCTGTCATTGGCAGTCCGCCGATAGCACCAGCAATCAGGTTACCAACTCCTTGAGCTCTTAATTCTCGATTGTTCGGTGTGCGCCTTTTGTGCGGATCTAGCTTATCTACCGCTTCAATGCTGAGCAAGGTTTCCAGGCTGGCAATTATAGCAATGACCATAGCTACTTTATAAGTGGAAGGATTGCTTAGGGCAGAAAAGTTTGGAAAGTAAAGAAGCTCAGAGGATTCCTCATTAAAACCAATGCTCGGGATCTGAACCAAATGATTTGTACCGAGCTGCCAGTCGGTTAGTCCACCTGCGTAGTATTGGTTTAGAACCACACCGGTGATAACCGCCAAGAGCGCTCCAGGCACGAAGGAAAGACTCGCTACACGCTTCTTAATGCCGAAATCCCAGGCTACGAGAATCAACAAGGACAAGATTCCGATGACAAACGCACCCGGTTCAATATGCGTCGTTGCGTAGATTACCTCTTCGAAGGTATTACGACCATCAGTTCCGAGAAAGCGCATTTCTCCAAAGGCATCGGTATCGATTCCGAAAAAGTGTGGAATCTGTTTCAGGATTAAAATGATACCAATGGCTGCCAACATTCCGCGAATGACCGAAACCGGGAAGAAGAGCCCGATGATACCAGCTTTAAAAACCCCCATCAAAAGTTGAATTATACCGGCGAGCATCACAGCAACAAGAAAGCTCTGAAAGCTTCCCATTTCAGTGATGGCATCCAATACGATTACGGTAAGGCCTGCGGCAGGACCACTAACACTTAAATGAGATCCGCTTAAGGACCCCACGACAATTCCTGCAATAATACCGGAAATCAGTCCAGAAAGAAGAGGGGCGCCTGAGGCTAAGGCGATACCCAAACACAATGGTAGGGCAACAAGAAAAACAACAAGGCCAGCAGGTCCGTCCTTGGCGAACTGAGAGAGAGCGTATTTCATAAAGGTCTACTAGGTAATAGTTACCGAAAGTTACATTAATTAAAGTAATAGTATTACTTTTAAGCTGTAGGAGAAAGAAGCCATGACCCATCCGAGAGTTCAAATCTTAATCGACGAAAAGGTCTTTTTGAAGAATCCTGAAAGCAGTATTCTTGGAAAGAAGATTATTGAAGGTTCAATCGACCTGATTGATCGAATTGGGTTTGAGCAGTTCACCTTCAAGAAGTTAGCCGATCATATTCAGAGCACTGAGGCGTCCGTTTACCGCTACTTTGAGAACAAGCATAAACTGTTGATCTACCTTGTGACCTGGTATTGGAATTGGATAGATTACCAGATTATTTTTGTTACCAACAATATTGAATCCCCTGAACATCGGTTAACCAACTGCATCAAACTACTCAGTGCTCCGATTCAATTGGATCAAACTTTTGAGCACATAAATGAGAAATCGCTGTACAATATTGTTATTGCGGAATCCTCAAAGGTGTATCTAAACAAAGAAGTCGATGCGGACAACAAAGAGGGGCTCTTTTCCAGTTACAAGAGGTTTGTAGACCGCGTGGCGCAGATCGTTCACGAGATCAATCCCGATTATCGGTTTTCTCATGCGCTTATCTCCACAGTGGTGGAATCGGTTCACGATCAAAATTTCTTTGCACAGCATCTGCCTAGCTTGACGGAGGTCAAGAAGAACGAAACGGAGCGCATTGAAGAATTCGTCAGTGAACTCGTGTTTAAAGCGATTAGCTAATTAAGAGCGAATAGGACTGTTCCAGACCTTGATTTCATCTCCTTTTTCGAGTCCACTTTTGATCTCGACAATGATTCCGTCCGATAATCCCGTTTCGATTTCACGACGCTCATACTGATCTTCACCGACCTTTACTTCAACGTACGCTTTGCCTTCTTCAAATTGGAGTAGGGATTCTTTGATGGTCAAAACTGAATCAGCTCTTGCCAAAACGATATCCGCGTTCGCGCTATATCCCGCACGGATATACATTCCTTCATTGAGCTGCATATCTGCTTTGATTTCGAATTGAATGGCTCCGTTTTCTTCTACCCCTTTAGGAGAAATATACTCGAGCTCTGCCTTGAATTGCTGGTCTTGAAGCGCACCAATATTGAGGATAAGCTCCATGCCGGTTTCAATTTTCCCGACTTCGGATTCGTCAACTTTTCCTTCAAAGATCATCTCACCAAGGTCAGCCACTGTGGCAATGGTGGTTCCGTCGTTGAAGGTATTGGCCTCAATTACAGAGTTCCCTTCTTCTACAGGGACGTCCAGTACGGTTCCACTAGAAGTACTTCGGACGAGGGTGTTCGCTGTTGAACCGGCTTTTTTGGCCGCTCCTTCTTTGATGATCTCCAAGTTAGCTTCTGCAGCTGCCAATTCTTCTTGAGCGTTCCGGTAGGCAATTTCGAAGCCTTGCCAAGTGGCGTCAGCAATGATTCCTTTTTCGTGAAGCTCTTTGTTTCGGTCGTAGTCCAATTTGGCTGCATCAAGGGCGATCTGTGCTCTATTGACTCTGTTTTCAGCAGAGTTTAGCTGCGCCATATCAGGGATTACTTTAATCCGAGCAATCAAATCACCCTTCTTGACTTCATCCCCAGCCTCGACGTACAGAACGTCAATAATTCCTGAGACTTGAGGTTTAATTTCGATTTCCTTTCTAGGGATAATGGAACCCGTAGCTACCGTTTTCTTTATGACGGTACCTTGCTCAGGAGCTGCAGTATCATAGGTCATTTCGGGCTCTACAGACTTCTGATAGAGAAAGTAGAAGGTGTAGCCAACCAAACCAACAGCAATGAGGATAAGGAGGATGCGAAGTACTTTTTTCATAACAGGTTACAGGGTTTCAATTATTCTGATCTTAAAGCGTCTACAGGTCTAATCTTCACAGCTCGTCGAGCAGGAATGAGACCTGCTAGAGCACCAGAGACAATGAGGATTATTAATGACACAAGGACGACTCCAAACTTTACTTCCGGGTTTCTAAAGGATCCGGTGTCCATTCCAAATTGGGTAAGGGCTTGATTCACGCCCTCCATGAGCCACACGCCAATGACCAATCCAGTAACGCCGGCAAGAGTAGTCAAAACGACAGACTCCTGGATGATTTGACCCATAATTTTCCAAGGGGTTGCCCCGAGGGCTCTACGAACTCCAATTTCCTTCGTTCGCTCTTTGACGATCACCAGCATAATGTTGCTGACGCCTATGACACCGGCAATAAGGGTCAGAATGCCGACGAAGAAGGAGAGCGCCTTGATTCCCGTGAACAGGTTGGTCATACGTTGGAATTCTTCTTCTAAGTTGTTGGAGCCAAAGGCGCGGGGATCATCCGGGTGCACGGTATGTCGTTCTTTCAATAGCGCGAGTACCTTTTCTTGCATGACGGAAACCGGGACTTTATCTTCGGACATCAAAGCCATCCATCCGACTTGATCACCGCGATTAAAGGCTTGAGCAAAGGTGGTGAATGGGATGTGGATCATCTGCGTCTCTTCCAGAGCGTCTTCACCCGCCTTGATAGACTTAAATAGGCCTATCACTTGAAAGTAGACTCCGTTGATACGGACATAGGACCCGATGACTTCTTCTCCCGGTAAATAGAGCGCATCGTATACCGCCTCTCCAATGACACAGACCTTGCGTCTTTCTTGAATATCGGACTCATTAATGAAGCGGCCGACGGACATGTTTCTCTTTTCGACATCGGCGTACCCAGGGACATCTCCATAGACACTAAAGGCGCCGGTTTGAAGACCCCGAACCACATTGTTGGCTCCTTGCCAACCGCCAAGTTGATTTCTGGGGCAGACGAGTTTAGCTTCAGGAATGTTGTTGTAGATGGCGTCTACGTCATCGAGCCGAAGGCTAAACCACCTTCCTCTTGGAAGGCCTTTATAGGGAATACTGGTGCCCTGAGTCCAGATGAACATGCTGTTCGTGGCCATTTCGCCAAAGTCTTGACTCACGCCGTTTTGCAAGCCACGCCCGCTGGCCAGCATAATGATCATCATAAAAATGCCCCAGAAGACGCCAAAGGCCGTTAGAAACGAGCGGAGCTTGTTCTTGGAGAGGACTTCCCATATTTCTTGCCAGCGATCTCTGTCTAACATCTTATTCGTCTCTTAGGGCTACAATTGGTTTGATGGCGGCTGCCTTTCTCGCGGGGAAGAATCCTGCCAAGGTTCCCGCCAATATCAAAAGAAGCGTTGCGTAAATAGCGACTTGCACATCCACTTCTGGGTTACGGAAGAAAGGCGTGCCTTCGGGCATGAAACTGTTGACCAGTTCAAGAAGGCCAATACCGAGCATCAGTCCGATATAACCACTTAGCGTAGTGATGAAAATAGATTCCTGAAGGATTAAGGATACAATGGAGAAGGGGGTGGCCCCTAGGGCTTTTCGGACCCCAATTTCTTTGGTGCGCTCTTTAACGATGATCATCATAATGTTGCTGACACCAACCACACCTGCGATGATGGTGAAGATACCGATCACCCAAATGAAGATGCGCATACCGTTGATCACGTTAACGATATTGGCGAATTCAGCATTGTTGTTCCGGATATTCAGACCGCGCTGATCGCGAGGATCCACAACCAAGCGCTCTTTCATATCGCGCTCGATATTTTCAGCAAGGTCAATGGTTTCCATAAGGGTCAAGTCTCCCGTGGAAACCATCATCATGTCGAATTCATTGTTGCCACCGTCAAAGACCCCTTGAGAAGTGCTCACGGGAATGTAAATTGAACGTTGCTCCCATTGGCTGCCCACGTCATCGGATACCCCAATGACTTTAAATGGAATTCCTGAAATGTTGATATAGGCCCCAATGGCGCTTTCTCTTTTGAACAGGTCTTGTTCGACGAGTTTCCCAATAACAGCAACCTTACGTGCCTCTTGAATATCCTTTTCGTTCAAGTATCGACCCGAGATCATTTCGGTCTTCTCCAGGTACTTGTGCCCTGGGTGACAACCGCGAACTCCGTAAGAGCCGTATTCGTTGCGATAGCTGACGTTGACGCCCCATACCCAGTCTCGAGCCGTTGCTTCATCGATGCCTTCATATGTAGAAAGGAGGTAGTCGTAATCCTCGTTGTACATCTTTACCCGACGCCCGGATTTGAACCCCTTGTATTCCATGGTGGTTTGACCGGGTCTGATCCAAATACTATTAATGGCATCGTCGTTGAACATGGATTCAACACCATTAAAGATTCCCTGACCCGCACCCAGTAGAATGATGAGCATGAAAATCCCCCAACCCACACTGAATCCGGTCAGGAAGGTTCTCAGCTTATTCTGCTGAATGGTTGTGAATATTTCTTGCCACTTGTCTACGTCAAACATATCAGGCAGCTTCGATTACGCCATCTTTCAAACGAATGATTCGCTGAGTCATGGCCGAGATATCATTCTCGTGTGTCACAATAATGACCGTGATTCCCTCTCCGTTGATTTCCTTAAAGAGCTCCATGACCTCATGTGAAGTAACAGAGTCAAGGGCGCCGGTGGGCTCATCAGCCAAGATGATTTTAGGTTTTGAAATCAAGGCCCGTGCAATAGCTACGCGTTGTTTTTGACCACCGGAAAGTTCATTGGGCATGTGTTCAGCCCAGTCGGCTAGACCAACCTTATCCAAGTATTCCAAGGCCAATTCATTCCTCTTCTTGCGAGGAACTTTCTGATAGTACAGGGGAAGCGCTACGTTCTCCACCGCATTCTTAAAAGAAATGAGATTGAAGGATTGAAAGACAAACCCGATAAACTGATTGCGGTAGTAAGCCGCTTTTTTTTCCGAGAGATCCTTCATCAAGACCTCGTTCAAATGGTAGCTTCCGTTATCGTGCTCATCTAAGAGGCCTAAGATGTTCAAGAGGGTAGATTTTCCCGATCCTGAAGATCCCATAATGGACACGAATTCGCCTTCATGAATATTGAGGTCAATACCTTTTAGCACATGAAGGGCACTGTGTCCCATTTGGTAGGACTTATTGAGGTCGCGAATGCGAATCATTTCTTTCATTCCGTATACGGCGTTTGAATCAGGTTGGTTTATTCGTATCGCAGAGCTTGTATGGGGTCTGCCATGCTGGTTCTGATGGTTTGTACGCTGACCGTTACTAAAGCAATGCTCAAGGCGATCATGGATGATGACAAGAACACCTCGAGTGGCACTTCAATATGATAGACAAACGATTCTAACCAAAAATTCATTGCAAAGTAGCTAATGGGCCAGGAGATGAGGATGGAAATCCCCGTAAGGTATCCGAATTCCTTGGTGAGCAGTAGCCATGTCTGGCCAGTGGTAGCACCGAGTGCCCTACGAATCCCAATCCCCTTAGTTCTCAATTCCGAATTATACAGGGCCAATCCAAACAATCCCATACACGCAATCCAGACGCTCAGAATGGTGAAAACGAGAAAGAGCTGGCTAAGGTTCTTTTCTTCTTCATAAAGACGAGCAAAATCGTCTTGGAGAAGGGTGTATCGGAACGGATGTGAAGGTTCGACCTTTCCCCAGTAGTTTTCGATGCCCGAAATAGTTTCTTTCCATTGGCTGGGATCTATCCGAATCACACTGAACCACGTTTCTGTGTCGTAATATAGAATCATAAGTCTAATTTCCTGATCGAAGCTTTCTGTGTGGAAGTTTTCAATGACTTCGACCACGTACATGCAAGGTTCATACGGGCCTGCGAGCGCTCGTTCAGGGAACCAAAGGAACCCTTTTCAAAGGCATAATGTCCAACAATGGCAATCATGCCCGCATTGTCCGTGCAGTATTGAAATGAGGGGATGAACACCTTCCAATTCTCTTCGCCCGCAGCCTGGTTCAGGGCCTGACGGAGGCCAGAATTGGCAGAAACTCCTCCAGCTATGGCGACTTGACGAAGCCCAGTTTGTTTCACCGCCTTTCGAACCTTTTCGATCAGAATGTCCACGATGCTCTTCTGAATACTTGCACAGATATCCTTCATGTGCTTTTGACGAAATCCTGGTTCTTTTTTCTCTGCGTCACGTAGGGTGTACAGAATACTGGTCTTAAGTCCACTAAAACTGAAGTCCAATCCTTCAATTTTAGGCTTGGCAAAGGGTAAAAAGTCTGCATTTCCTTCAGCCGCGTAGCGATCGATCAGTGGCCCACCTGGATAGGGGAGCTCTAAGATTTTGGCTGCTTTATCAAAGGCTTCACCAGCGGCATCATCAATGGTCTCACCGAGGAGTTCAAATTCCAACGGTCCGTTGACAAGGACAATTTGAGTGTGCCCTCCGGAAACAGTCAAACATAAAAAGGGACCTTCCGGCGTTGTCATTTCCGGATCATCGATGAAGTGTGCCATGATGTGCGCCTGCATGTGGTGAACGGGAATCAGGGGGCATCGGCCCGCGAGGGCCAAGCTCTTGGCAAAAGAGCTACCGACCAGTAAAGAACCCATTAAACCGGGACCTTGAGTATAGGCGATGGCATCCACGTCGGTAATTCCGATATTTGCTTGGCATAAGGCAGCGTCCACGACCGGAACAATGTTGGCCTGGTGGGCTCTGGAAGCTAATTCCGGGACCACTCCACCGTATTTCTCGTGAATGCTCTGGTCGGCCACCACGTTGGAATGGACTTTGCGATTGATCATAACGGCGGCGGAAGTATCGTCGCAACTCGATTCAATAGCTAACAATGTGATGGGCTTTTCTGACATAGCGCAAAAGTACAACAAGCACTGAAACCTAGGTGGCGTAAAATATTGACCCGACTGCTCTCGGCACTGGCCGTGCTCTTTTTGCTGGGCGGCATTTTAGCTTACACGCCATGGGTACAAACCCGGCTTGCCAAGGTGATAACTGGAATGGTCGAAAAACGGGTCGGGCTGGTCGTTGAGATTGATCGGATTCACATGCGCTTTTTGAACAGTGCAGATATTAAGGGTATCTACATTGAGGATTTTCACGGGGATACGTTGCTGTACGCCGACAGAATTCAAGCGCAGATAAGGCATCTTTGGTTCAGAAGCGGAGACTTTTCTCTGAAGCGCTTGACCATTGAAGATCCGGTCATCAAGCTTCAGCGCTATACGGATGACGAGCGATTTGACTATGAGATTTTTATTGATCGCCTGGATTCAGATACCATCACAGGTGCATCGAACCCATTCCGGTTAGAACTAGACAACTTCTTTTTGACCAATGCGTCTGTTCAATTCAAAGATTTGCAGAGTGAGCAGTATGCAGAGGGTATTCATCTTCGCGATTTGAACCTGGACTTCGGAGCCTTAATGTGGGATGGGGCACGCATGAACGCCGAGTTCAGAAGTGGATCGGGAAGGGAAGAAAAAGGATTCGTTCTAGAGAAACTTGAAGGAAATCTACAACACGCGCCTGGAGCCTGGTCGTTTGACGGGTTTAAAATCCACACAGCTAAGAACATTGCAGAGTTGAGCGGTAGACTGGAGTACGACTCACTGGAGGTCTATGGTTGGCAAGAACGCCTGAATTGGGAGGTGGACGTTCAAGATATTCAGTTTGATCCTACGGAATATCGCGTGTATTTTCCTGATGCCTTTCCACCTTCACTGGCTAAAGCCGTTCTGCGCGGGAGTACGCAAGGTCATTTGGGAGACTTTGAAACGGAAAACTTCTACTTCTCTTATGGAGGGAGTACGGTGATTGACGGTGATGTGGAGATCGTCGGTTTACCGGAAACCGATGAATTGTACATCTCTGCTCGTAAGCTCTATGCCAAGACTTCTTGGAGAGATCTAACGCGCATTCAAAGACTCGTTCCGGAATTGGTGTTGCCTGAGGAGTTGGAGCCTTTGGAGTTCATCACAATAAGTGGATCGATGGAGGGGTATCTCAATGACTTTTCCACAAACATGACCATTCGAACTGCACACGGGGCTGTGAGGGCCAACTTGGATGCCGATTTTCCTAAAGGCCAGCCCCTGGAGATGAAGTATAAGGGTCAATTGAGGGCTATGGACTGGAATCTGGGCAAGGTCTTGAATGCACCCGAGATTGGTGTTGTCGACTTCAATTTAGATGTGGATGGAAGTGGTTTAACGGCTGATCTACTCAATACCAATGCTTCTGGAACCATCAACACCTTTGAATATCACGGCTATACGTACCGAGATGCACAGCTTGTAGGACATCTGACCCAAGGCCTTTTTGAAGGAGAGTTTGTTATTCATGATCCAAAGCTGACAGCGGACTTCGACGGCTCCATAGACATCCGAAAGGAGCGCCCTGATTTGTATTTTGACTTGGACGTACAAACAGCAGATCTATTTGCCTTGGGCGTAGTATCGGACAGTGTGGCTTATTTGAGTACCGAGATTGAGGCGGCGTTTACAGGTGTTAGCCTTGACGATGCCGATGGAACACTCAACATTGACCAAACCTTGTATGAAACGGAACAAAGCGTCTACTATGTAGGATACATGGATGTATCCTCGCAATTCGAAGATGGTTCCCGCTCTTTATCTGTGGAAAGTGACTTGATGAAGGGAAATGCGGAAGGCGACTTTACCGTAAGCTCATTAATCGGTAGTCTTCAAAACCATTTTCGACAGTATATTGAAGGTGTGGGTCCCGTTCCTGTGACCGACCATCAACGATTGACCTATGAGTTTACTCTGTACAATACACTCCCCATAACGGAGCTCTTCCTTCCCGAATTACGCATTGAAACGGGAACCAAGATTTTCGGAAACTATGACGATCAGAAGAATAACATTGCCTTAAACCTGGATGCCCCGGGATTGGAGTACGAAGACTACCGAATTCAAAAGCCACTCCTGACGATTGAGGGAAATGGAAAGAAGTTCAATAGTCGACTCAGCGCGGATTACTTGGAGTTAGGGGATGGCTCACGAATAGACACCTTGCTCGTCACGAACGACACACGAAGAGACTCGAGTTTCTTTGACGTTTATTGGGTGTACAAGGACAGCAGTGCTTTTGCGGGATCCTTACATCCGTATTTCACCTATATCGATTCGACGGAATGGGCCGCCGGCTTCGACACCTCTGAATTGCTTTACTTGGGAGATACCATTGTCATTCCAAAGGGCAATCGAATTGTGGCTCGAGGGAAAGAGGTCGAATTCAGAGACCTTCGTTTCGAACACTTGGATCAGTCTTTGGGCATCGGGGGATTCCTGTCAGAGGACTCTCGGAAATCCCTAGACCTGACCTTTGATGGGCTGCGTATTGAGTACTTGCACCCGTTGATCAAAGATGAAAACACTCAACTCCATGGAGGAATTGATGGATCAGTGCGACTGCTGGATGTGTATGATGAGTTCAATGTCGTCGGAAATATCTTGATTGACAGCCTGGCCTTGAACGACAATTTTGTTGGCCGTTTTGGTGCGGGCATGAATTGGGATGATGAAATGAATGCCTTTGCCCTCAAGGCCGATATCTACCGAGGAGAATTGCATGCACTAGATGTCAGCGGAGCGTATTTCCCAGGAAACGAGCACGATCGTGTTCAGCTTCGAATGAAGCTCGACAAAATGCGGGTCGATGCAGCAAGTCAGTATACTGAGGCCTATTTGACCAACCTAAGAGGGGCTTTGGATGCGGAATTGGAGTTGGTTGTTGAAGGTCGTGACATGTCCCTGATGGGCTGGGCAGATCTGCGTAAGGTTGGATTCACTGTTCCTCAAACCCAAGTAGGCTACAGCGTTGATGGAGTCCCGCATGTCGAATTCAATGAGCGCAGTATAGACTTCAAAGACTTCAAGTTTAGGGATAACAAATTCCAAACTCCAGGGGAGGTCAGTGGAGCTATCCTCCACCGCGGTTTGCGCAATTGGGCCTTCGATTTGCACGTCAACGTGGATTCAACCCTGGTCTTGGATACAGAGGTTGGAGACTACTACTACGGAACGGCCTTCGGAACTGGAGAATTAGCGGTATTAGGTCCATTGGATCGCATGAAAATCAACATTGACGCAGCGGCTGAAGACGGGACAGAGTTTGCCCTTCCATTGGGAGGAGCCAGCAGTGTCAGTGAGCATAGCTTCATCAGCTTCGTGGATAAGTCCGTGACTTCGTACAATGCCGAGGCGACTGGCGTGCGGAAGAGTCGGGAAGCGGGCTACGAAATGAATTTTGATGTGGAGATCAAAGAAGGCGTTGAAGTGGAGTTGATTTTCGACGAAACGGTGGGAGATATTTTGAAGGGGAGTGGTGTTGGAGCCTTTAGTATTCGACTGGCCGAAGACGGTAGCATGACGATGACCGGAGACTACACCATCTACAGTGGAACCTACTTATTCACGCTTCAAAATCTATTCAGCAAGCGATTCAACATCCAGCGCGGAGGAACTTTGAAATGGACGGGTGATCCCTATGACGCAGAAATCAACTTGACTGCGAGTTACCCGACGCGGGCCAGTTTGAAACCACTGGAGGTCAGTGATTCATCGCGCCGTAGGCGCCCAGTAGAAGTCGATATGGAATTGACCAACCAATTGATGAAACCCAACATTGACTTTGGCATTCGCCTGCCCAACGCCAATTCTGCGCTTCAAGAGGAAGTCCAATTGGTGGTGACTCGGGACGATAATGAGCTGAACCGACAGGTAATCTCGCTTTTGGTCATGGGGTCCTTTATAACCCCGGAAACGTCAACCACGGCCAATAATGGGAACCTTCTGAACCAAGGACTGACGGCCAATACTACGGAAATGCTCTCCAATCAGCTTTCGCGTTGGATTTCGGGAATCAATGAGAATGTAGACGTAGGGGTGAATTACGAAGCGGGGAATGATCTCAACAGCGAGCAGGTAGAGGTGGCCTTGACCACCCAGCTCTTCAATGATCGAGTATTGCTGAACAGCAACATTGGTGTACCTTTAGAAGGAGGAGAGAACACCTCAAACTTGGTCGGAGATGTAGAAGTCGAGGTTAAAGTCAGTAAAGACGGGCGATTCCGCGTGAAAGCCTTCAACCGTTCCGATCAGAACGACCCCCTTTCTCAACAGTACCAGTATATGCAAGGCTTAGGTTTTGTTTACACGGCCGACTTCGAAAACTTCGAAGAATTTTGGCGCGCCATTACCGGAAATAAGAAGGATAAATAATAGTCTTTGGCCCTACGGGCCGATGCCGGAAAACTGGCCCCGCTACCCCAATACCATGAACATACAGCGACTCAGCAAGTTGACCTAGGCGTATCTGCGAAACTAAGGTAAAGAAAGAGTGCATTGATGAAAGCCATATTCATAGACATCATCAATTCTTGTATCGAGATTATCGTTTTTGATTAATGATAAGGGTGTCTTAGTTTCGTCCTGTAAATAAGAATAACCCTCAATCACTTCACAAGATGAAACGACTAATACTCGTGGCCGGAATGTTCCTGACGTCTGTCGCATTTGGCCAAGCACAACCTGGAATGAGTATGGAAGGTGGTGTGTGTCCCGTTACCGGGGCTGTTTTGAACGGCACCTCCGCTAATCCCCATGCAGCAGCATCCACTCAAGCAACTCCACTACCTGAAGGAGTAGAAGGACCTACCAACCGGGACTGGTGGCCCAATCAATTGGACTTAACCGTTCTGCGCCAGAATTCAGGACTTTCCAACCCGATGGGCTCGGACTTCGATTACTACAAGGAATTCAACGAATTGGACTACGACGCACTCAAAGCTGATTTGCGCGCTTTGATGACCGAATCACAAGAATGGTGGCCCGCCGACTGGGGTCATTATGGAGGTCTTTTCATCCGCATGGCCTGGCACAGTGCCGGAACCTACAGAACCGGAGATGGCCGCGGAGGCTCCCGTGAAGGGCAGCAGCGTTTTGCGCCCATCAACAGCTGGCCAGACAATGCTAACCTGGACAAGGCCCGACGCTTGCTTTGGCCCATTAAACAGAAATACGGAAGTGCCATTTCATGGGCAGATTTGATGATCCTAACCGGAAACGTAGCCTTGGAAGATATGGGCTTTGAAACCTTGGGCTTTGCCGGAGGTCGAGAAGACGTATGGGAACCCGCGAGCAATGTATACTGGGGACCTGAATCTAAGTGGTTGGCCGATGAGCGCTATTCCGGAGACCGAGAGCTTGAGCGCCCATTGGCGGCGGTTCAAATGGGTTTGATCTACGTAAACCCAGAAGGCCCTAATGGAAAACCTGATCCAGTAGCCGCAGCGAAGGATATTCGCGAGACCTTCGGCCGTATGGGTATGAACGATGAAGAAACCGTTGCTCTGATTGCCGGAGGACACACTCTAGGTAAAACACATGGAGCAGGTCCTGCCTCACACGTAGGCAGCGAACCTGAAGCCGCGTCTATCGAGGAGCAAGGGTTCGGTTGGACCAGTGACTACAAAAGCGGTAAAGGACCGGATGCGATTACTTCGGGATTGGAAGTAATTTGGACTACGACACCTACAGAATGGTCTCACCAGTACTTTACCAATCTCTATTTGTACGAATGGGAGTTGGTGGAAAGCCCTGCTGGAGCAAAACAATGGGTGGCCAAAGACGCTAAGGAGAATGTTCCCGATGCTTTCGATAAAAAGAAAAAGCATCGTCCTTCCATGTTGACGACGGACCTGAGTCTGCGCTTTGACCCTGCCTATGACAAAATCTCTCAACGTTTCCGGGATAACCCCGAGGAATTCGATGCGGCATTTGCACGAGCTTGGTTCAAACTTACGCACCGCGACATGGGACCGAATACCCGATACTTAGGGCCAGAGGTGCCGGAAGAAACCTTTGTTTGGCAAGATCCCGTACCCGCGGCAGATTATGACATGATCTCAGCTGAGGATGCCACTTTATTGAAAGAGCAAATCCTGAAAAGCGGCTTGAGCACTCAGGAGATGGTTTCAACCGCTTGGGCTTCAGCTTCTACCTTCCGTGGATCCGACTTCCGTGGAGGAGCAAATGGAGCGCGAATTCGACTGGAGCCACAGCGCAGCTGGGAGGTAAATAATCCAGAGCAGCTCAACAAAGTTCTTGAGGTGTTGGAAGGCATCAAACTTGACTTCAATGAAAGCAACAGTCCGAAACAAGTCTCTATGGCTGATCTTATCGTATTGGCAGGAAATGCCGGAGTAGAGCGCGCCGCTAAAGATGCAGGCTTCGAAGCGGAAGTGCCCTTTACGGTAGGGCGCACCGATGCTTCCCAAGCTGAAACGGATGTGGAGAGCTTTGCTGTATTGGAGCCTATGGCGGATGGATTCCGCAACTACTCTAAAGCCCAGTACACCTATGCTACCGAACAATTGTTGGTAGATAAGGCACAGCTCTTAACCCTGACAGCACCAGAAATGATCGTGCTTCTGGGGGGTATGCGTACCATTGGCGCCAATTGGGATGGCTCAGATACGGGAATCATGACGGATAAGCCAGGTGCGTTGACCAACGACTGGTTTGTGAATCTGTTGAGCATGGAAACCGAATGGGTCGCAGCAGATGAAAGCCGTGAGCTTTTCAACGGAATGAGTCGCCGCTCAGGAAAGCAAACCTATACAGCAACTCGTGCAGACTTGATCTTCGGTTCTAACTCAGAGCTTCGCGCATTGGCTGAAGTATACGCAAGTGATGATGCCAAAGAGAAGTTTGTGCAAGACTTCGTAGCTGCTTGGACCAAGGTCATGGATCTAGACCGTTACGACGTTCAAATGCAGGCGTACAAGTAAGAGTATACCCGGAACAAAATGATAAAGCCGATCCTACACAGGGTCGGCTTTTTTTATTAAAGTGCAGTGTTGTCGACAATCTCCAATCCGTAGCCCACAAGACCTATGCGTTTGCTCGGATGATTGGTGAGCAAGTTGATCTTGGAAACGCCTAAGGACCGAAGTATTTGAGCACCGACCCCGAAGTCACGATCATCGCGCCGTGGGGGAGTGGAGGTGCTTTCCTTCATCTTGCGCAAGGTATCCAGGATATTGGCTCCTAGGCCCTCCATATTGAGGTAGACGATAACTCCTTTTCCGGCTTCAGCGATTTGCTGCATGGACGAATTCAGATCAGGTAAACCACCCTTGGTCAATACCTCGAGTAAGTCGTTTTTCACCGTTGAACTGTGCATACGAACCAGTACAGATTCATCATCAGTCCATGTTCCTTTGGAGAGCGCTATGTGAATCTGTCCATTGGTGCGCTGCTCGTAAGCGGTCAACTGAAATGTCCCATGAGCGGTCTCCATTTCAAAGCTCTCACGCTTGTTGATCAGAGACTCATTATTGAGACGATAAGCAATTAAGTCCTCTATGGATATGAGTTTGAGGTCCCATTTATCGGCAATCTCGCGCAGCTGTGGCAAGCGAGCCATGGTTCCGTCTTCATTCATGATCTCCACGATAACCCCTGCAGGCTCCAATCCAGCCATGCGTGCCAAATCAATCGAA
Source organism: Flavobacteriales bacterium (assembly GCA_965661605.1). GTDB lineage: Bacteria > Bacteroidota > Bacteroidia > Flavobacteriales > ECT2AJA-044 > ECT2AJA-044. The sequence continues at coordinate 94,572 of CBFIEH010000001.1, forward strand.
GCTTCCGTATGACCGGTACGGCGTAGAACACCACCGGCTTTGGCTTTCAAAGGGAAAATATGTCCTGGACGTCCAAGGTCTTCAGGCTTTGTGTTGGGATCCACCAAGGCTTGAATCGTCTTGGCACGGTCCGATGCGCTAATGCCCGTCGTCACCCCATGTCCGTTCAAGTCCACGGAAACTGTGAAAGGCGTTTCGTGCAAGGCCGTATTCTTGCCGACCATAAGCTCCAATTCGAGCTCCTCACAGCGCTCTTCGAGCAGAGGTGTACAGATCAATCCACGACCGTGAACGGCCATGAAATTGATCATCTCTGGAGTTACCTTCTCTGCAGCGGCCACAAAGTCTCCTTCGTTTTCTCGATCCTCATCGTCTACAACAATGATGACCTTTCCGTTCCGAATATCTTCAATGGCCTCTTCGACCGTATCGAGCAAATGCGACATATCTCAAAATTAGCGTCGCAAAAGTAACCAAAATGCGGGGTTCAAGGTTTATCTAAGGCCGCTAATCCACGCAATAGAAGTTCGTCGACAGCGGGCTCACCGAAGTGGTGTTGAACGTAGTCCATCCCTTTTTGAGCGAGTTTTTGGCCCTCTTCGGGCCGATGCCAGAGCTCCACAAGGTATTTGACCCACATACGAGGCTCATCACTGACCATAATTCCACTCTGTTCCAGATCCGGAAGGCCTTCTACAGCCTTCGATGTTGCGAGAACAGGAATTCCCTCACTCAATGCTTCGAGGATCTTGATGCGCAGCCCCGAGCCGCTGAAGAGCGGTACAACCAGGACGCCGTGTTCGGCCCGAAACTTTGTGGGTTCATCCACTTCTCCGTGAACCTGAACCCCTGGAGCTTTCCAGTTCAGAAATTCTGGGGTCATCCTTCGACCTCCCAGGTGGAAGGTGGACTGAGCCTCTTTTCGTCGCACCATGGGCCAAACATCGTCCAAGAACCAACGCATTCCTTCTTGGTTCGGAATCCAATCCATAGCGCCTAGATGATGGCATTCAAAGGGCTTCGAAGGTTGTGCGGCGATTTCATTTCCCGAAACCGACATGGGAAGATTGAATACGGGTGTACTGGTCTCGCGCTCAATGATGATTTGATCCTCTGGACTGATGGAATAGATTTGTTCCACACCATTCCACATCATACGCTCTTCACGCCCCAAGCGGCGCGATAGCAGCTTTAAGTACGCAGATCGTGGGAATCCCGCTTTGAAGGCCAACTCTCGCCAAATACGGTGCTCAATATTGTGACTTCTGAGAACCAAGGGAATTCCAGAGCCTTGCAATTGATCCAAATAGGGAAGCCAAAAAATGCTCTCGATCCAAATGACTTCGTAATGGTTGTGGGCAAGAAGATTATTCAGTTGTTCCCGGACACGATCGTCTTCAAAGCGCTCCATGATGTAGCTCTCACGACGGGTGAGATTCCTTAAGGCTTCTAAGGCCTTCGTGTGCAAGTCGACATCTGTAGAAAAGACCCTCAGTCCATCATGAGAAGGGTAGGCCGAGGGGTTGTAGGGGTGCTTGAAGGTGCTCAGGGTGAGGACATCGACATCGCGCCGTAGGCGCAGGAATCCTTCCATCACCTTCTGCATGGCAATGCACCCACCGTCCACGGGTGGGTAGGCCGGTTTATGCGTCAGTTGAAGAATGCGCACGGCGGCGTTTTTTGCGTTGGAAGATGCTGCGGAAAAAGTTCTCTATGGGTTGCCAGTAACGTTCGGCGTTGAAGAGGGCCGAGTCCGTAGTGGATTTGTAGGTCAGCCAAACTCCGACGGGGAAGAGGATCATGCTGGAGAGCCACATCGCGCCGAAAGGCGTGAGGACAAAGTCCTTTCCGAGCTTTTCTGCGGTAGTCGAAACGATGTGGTAAAATAGGAAGATCAAGACTGCCACGACGACGGGAAGTCCCATTCCTCCTTTGCGGATGATGCTTCCGAGTGGAGCTCCTACAAGAAACAAAAAGATGACCGCAAAGCTTAGGGTAAACTTCTTGTGGGTTTCTAGCTTGTGCTTGACAATCCAGCGATTCTTGTTGCGAAAATCTCCAATGTACGAGTAGACATAGGCCTTGGAGTTACGCGCGGCGACAGTTGCCGTCTGGATGATGCGCTGCTGTTCGGGAATACCGTAGTTCTCCAAGAGAAAATCTCCAGGCACGGTATCGATGACGGCAGGGTCATTGGATACTTTCTTTTTGGAAGTGGTCTTAACGCCGCCCTCTTTTGTAGGAGGGTCGTAATTGTAACGTACTGCCAATCGCTCCTTGAAGTTCTCCTCCTCATCGTCTAGCTGTCCTTGCAAACTGTCAATAGCCTGAGTCAGCTGATCGAATTTCAACATTTTGTAGTTGTTCTTGAAGAGCCCTTCATCAGTCCGCTTCATCTTGAAATTACTGAGGTCAAATCGAATGACCTCCTTGCTGAAATGGGAGCGAAGTAGGGGGTAGTTCTTTCTTTTCTGGCGATTCTCTGGATTCATTTCCTCGTAGCTGAATCCTTCGTAAAGTTCCAAGGTCATGGTATTCGCCTCTTCATCAATGAGCATCTCACCACTTTTGGCACTGATCACTTTCACATTGCCACGATTGGCGGTATGATCATAAATCAGGACATCCTGGAGCAAATTACCATTGTCACCCCCCTTGGAGGCAACTTTGATGCTATAGCCCTCAATGCCGTTGTAAAATACACCAGCGCGCAGATTAAAAGCGGGTTTACTTCGGGTGATGTCCCAGAGAAGGGCCCCACTTTTTAGGTTCGAATAGGGAATGACGTAGTTGCTGAAAAGAAATGCGCCAATAGACAAAAAGAACATGGCAATGAGCAAGGGGCGCATCACACGGAAGAAGGACACCCCAGAACTTTTAAAGGCCACGAGTTCGTAGTTCTCACCCATGCGGCCAAAGGTCATGATGCTGGCCAAAAGAACCGCAAGGGGTAGGGCCAACGGCACCAAGCTCGCCGAAGTATAGACCAAAAGCTCGGCAATGACATACCACTCCAGTCCTTTACCCACGAGGTCATCCACATACTTCCACACGAACTGCATGAGTAGGATGAATAGGATCACCAGAAAGGAGATCACAAAAGGGCTAACAAAAGCCTTGAGCGTAAATTTGGAAATGACTTTCAAATCGGCACGCCGGTTTTAGAACCCGACGTCGATCACTTCGAAGCCTGGGTACTTGTTGGAATCAAAGGTAAAGGACCCTGCAGGAACCTCCACATCTGTTTCAAAGGTCAAGATCTCATAGGTGGTCACCGTACCATCTTTCCCGTTCTCCATGAGGTACATGATCTGGTTCTTCTCTGTATCCACCGCTAATTCAACACTGCTGTAGGGAACCGCCTCCGGGTTTTCTGGGAACAAGTACACCAATTGCACCTCTCCATCCCGAAACGCTTTTTTATCCCCGAGCTTGTATTTAAATCCGGATTCATACATGGTCAGTAGGCGACTTGGCGTCAAACCTTCTTCTTCCATATCGTCTACGCCCATGGTCTCAACGACTTCATCATCGGGAAGTACGCGCCAAATGCGCTCACCATCGCTGATTTGCTCATTTCCCTCCAATTCCAAATGATAGGACTCTCCTTGAATTAAAATTGAACCCTCCATGGTTGCCGGTGGAATACTGGCCGAGGTATTGACCAAGGAGAACGAAAAGTCCAAGTCGATATTCTCGTAGCCACTGGTTGTGGCTGATACTTCATCCAAGAGCGCTTTAGCTGCAGGATCTTGCTGGCCATAAGCCACAGAACCAATCAAAAGCGCAACAATTCCAATTACTCGTTTCATCTTATTCTTTTTCTTTTCTCAAATGCTCTTCTAGAGCCATTTCATCGGGGATCAAAACTTTACGCGCCTTAGATCCTTCAAAGGGACCTATGATGCCCGCGGCCTCCAATTGATCAATGATACGACCCGCTCGGTTGTACCCCAATTTTAACTTCCGCTGCAGAAGACTGGCTGATCCCTGTTGATGTTGAACCAAAATGCGTGCCGCATCTTCAAACATGCTGTCTCGATCGTCAAGATTAATGTCTCCGACACCGCCTCCTTCTTCACCAACGTATTCCGGAAGTAAATGTGCTTCAGGGTAAGCGCGTTGTCCTCCGATAAAGTCCGTAATCTTTTCCACCTCGGGGGTGTCCACAAAGGCACACTGTATACGCGTTAGCTCACTCCCTTGTGCGATGAGCATGTCTCCTTTTCCAATCAACTGATCTGCTCCACCCGCATCCAGAATGGTTCTCGAGTCAATTTTACTGGTTACCCGGAAAGCAATCCGCGCGGGGAAGTTGGCTTTGATGATGCCCGTAATTACATTGACCGATGGGCGCTGTGTGGCAATAATCAGGTGAATTCCAATGGCTCTCGCGAGCTGTGCTAATCGAGCAATCGGGGTCTCGACTTCCTTTCCAGCCGTCATGATCAAATCCGCGAACTCGTCAATCACCAACACGATGTACGGCAAGAAGCGATGACCTTCTTCCGGATTGAGTTTCCGATCGATAAACTTCTTATTGTACTCAACGATGTTGCGGCACATTGCATTTTTGAGGATCTCGTACCGATCATCCATCTCAATACACAAGGAGTTAAGGGTATTGATCACTTTCTTGGTGTCGGTAATGATGGCCTCTTCTTCACCCGGCAGTTTGGCCAAGTAATGACGCTCAATCTTATTGAACAAGGTGAGCTCCACCTTTTTCGGGTCCACCAAGACGAATTTGACCTCGGCCGGATGCTTCTTGTACAGCAAACTCGTCAAAACTGCGTTCAGTCCAACGGACTTTCCCTGACCGGTGGCCCCAGCCATCAAGAGGTGAGGCATTTTAGCCAAATCCGTAATAAACGTTTCGTTTGATATGGTCTTACCCAAGGCGACTGGCAGTTGCATGTCGGCATTCTGAAACTTTTCAGACGCAATCACCGAACGCATGGACACAATGTTCTTCTTGGTATTGGGTACTTCGATACCAATGGTTCCCCGACCGGGAATAGGGGCTATGATTCGAATCCCAAGTGCGGAAAGACTCAGTGCAATATCATCCTCGAGGTTCTTGATCTTCGAAATCCGAATACCCGCCTCGGGGACAATTTCATAAAGTGTAATTGTCGGTCCAATGGTCGCCTTAATCTTGGCGATTTCAATCTTGTAGTTCCGAAGGGTCTCAACAATCCGATTCTTATTGGCCTCCAGCTCATCCTGATCAACCGTAATATTGGCTTTGCCGTAATCATTAAGGAGGTCAATCGTCGGAAACTTGAATTTCGAAAGATCAAGTCGTGGATCGTAAGCGCCATAGTCTTCCACTTTTCGCTTCGCCTTAGCATCTGATTCACTCACTTCTTCCTCGACCGTCTCTTCAACGCTGAGTTCAACGTCATTGCTTTCTTCCGGTTTCGGTGCCTCAACGGCACGATCTTCAACCACCAGTGGTTTTTCTTCTCCCACCGGTAGCTCAACGGCAGGCTCTGGCTCAGGAATGGGCTCTGGAGTAGTGGGAGTAGCACTAAAGTCTATGCTTTGTACCTCGGGTTCCGGCTCCAGCTCAGGAAGAGGTTCATCAGAGGCATTTGGTTCAGTCTTTTCTTCCAGGACTTCCTCTTTCTTGGGTCGACTAAACCAGCCTTGAACATGAGTGGGCGAAATATTGAAGAATCGAACGACTCCCACCAAAACGGTAAAGAACAAGACTAAGGCTGTTCCTACTGTTCCAATACCCTGACGCATCCACAAGAAAATGGCATTTCCAGCTCCTCCGGCCCATACGGGATGTGTTTCGCTAAAAAGCAGGCCGGTCAACGCAACAAACCAAATCATCGCTAGAAGCCCTCGCCAAAGGAGCTTCCGCGGTTTCACGCGTTCGGACTGAAAGAGCACCTTAATGCTTAAGATCAACAGGAGGTAGGGAATAAAGAAGGCGCTGACACCGAAGTATCGCCAGACAAAAAAATGGCTAACGCGGGCACCTGCCTGTCCTAGAAGGTTGCGTACATCACTCGCCAGTACTCCTTTTCCTAGTTCACTTTGATCGTAACTCCAATAGAAAAAGAAGCTCACAAAGGATATGAACATGAAGACGCTTGCAAAGAGCAGAACAAGTCCGACAATGGTGTGCGTACTCTTACGCCGATACCACGCATTCTCGTTGATCTTCTTCCTGGATTTGGAGGTCTTCTTGGTTTTTTTTGCTTGGGCCATAGGTCTTGGTCAGTGTCAAAAATACAAAAGTTAACCCATCGCTACGGGCCATGGGAATTCCGTAGATTTGCGGTCCTAATTAACGGAATTTATGAACCGATTGAAGCTGTTGACTTCCCTTTCTGAACTCGGTGCGGGAACGCGAGGGGCAAGCCTTGGTTTTGAAGCGCTTAAAGTTTCTGCATTCAATGCAGAGAGCAAGTTTTTTGCGCGACACAAATGGGAGGACATTCCCTCAGCCAACGAGCATCTTTTAGATCCTGTTGATACTCCAAACGGAATTCGCATCTCGGCTATTGCTGAGCAGTATGATCGAATTGAAGCGGTTGTAGCTCGTGTTCTTTCTGAAGGAGACCTTCCATTAATCATTGGTGGAGACCACAGCGTGGCGGGTGGAACGATTGCGGGAATTCGTACAGCCTATCCCAACGATCGAATCGGTGTGGTCTGGATTGACGCACATGCAGACCTTCACTCACCGTATACGACTCCCAGCGGGAACGTTCATGGAATGCCTCTGGCAACGGCTTTGGCCATGAACAACGAAGCGAATCAGATTAATGAGGTTCAAGGTGAAACGCTTAAGGCTTGGAATCGAATGAAGGGTGATGCACCACGCATTCGACCAGAGGACCTTTTCTTCATCGCCCTGCGAGATACAGAGGAGCCTGAGGACAATTTGATCGCCGACCAGAACATCGTCAACTATCGAGTAGGAGAAGTTCATAACCGTGGAGGAAGACCTATCGCCCGCGAAATCATGGAGCGCCTTGCCGACTGCGATCGCGTGTACATCAGTTTTGATGTTGATTCCATGGACGCGACCATTTCCATGGGAACCGGCACCCCGGTACACAATGGTATATGGGAAAGTGAGGCAGAAGATTTGTTGACCGAGTTTGCCTCTTTTGACAAGGTCTGCTGCATGGAATTCGTGGAGATCAATCCGTGTTTGGATACCAAAGGCAATGTCATGGCGGATACTGCCTTTCAATTGCTTGAAAAAACTGCATTAACCCTCGAGAATCGTTTAGAAGGATGAACCTAGAGGTCCAAATGGGACCAGCAGTAGCTGAGGCCATTTCAAAACTATACGGGACCGAGTTGCCCGAAACCCAACTCAATTTTCAGAAGACCCGTAAAGAGTTTCCAGGAGAAATCACACTGGTGACCTTTCCACTGCTCAGAGTGTCCAAGAAAAAACCGGAAGAAACGGGAGAAGAAATCGGTAGTTACCTCGTTGAGCACCACGATTGGGTGGCGGGCTTCAATGTGGTTAAAGGATTTTTGAACCTGGAATTGGAAGATTCAATCTGGCTGGACTTCTTCAGCAATCAGGCTGCAGACCCTTCCTTTGGCTTGGTGGAACCCGATGCATCGGCACCCGCGGTGATGGTGGAATACAGTTCTCCGAACACCAATAAACCCCTTCACTTAGGCCATATTCGAAATTGCCTTCTCGGTTATTCGGTTTCTGAGTTGTACAAGGCTGCGGGAAAACGCGTTTTGAAGGTTCAGATCATCAACGATCGCGGAATTCATATTTGCAAGAGCATGTTGGCCTGGAAAAAGTTCGGAGGAGGGGAGACGCCCGAATCTTCAGGCTTGAAAGGCGATCATTTGGTTGGTAAATACTACGTCCGTTTTGATCAAGAGTACAGAGCCGAGGCGGCGAACTTGGTCGAAGGTGGAATGGAAGAGGATGAAGCCAAAAAACAGGCTCCCTTACTCCTTGAAGCCCAAGAGATGCTTCGTGCTTGGGAGGCTGGTGACACGGATGTTACTGCCCTATGGGAACAGATGAATACCTGGGTGTACGCTGGTTTCGATCAGACTTATGAGCGCCTAGGGGTTGATTTTGACCAGAACTACTACGAAAGCGAGACCTACAAGCTTGGAAAGTCCTTGGTGGATGAAGGTTTGGCCAAAGGAGTCTTTTATCAACGTGAAGATGGTTCAGTTTGGTGCGATTTGCGGGAAGATGGACTTGATGAAAAGCTATTGCTGCGCTCTGATGGAACAGCGGTGTACATGACGCAAGACCTGGGAACCGCAGTTCAGCGTTTTGAAGACTACGATATAGATCAGCTGATTTACACCGTCGGAAACGAACAGGACTACCACTTCAAGGTGCTGTTCCTTATATTAGGTAAACTTGGATATTCTTGGGCAAAGGAATTGTATCATTTGAGCTATGGCATGGTGGACCTTCCTTCAGGAAAGATGAAGTCTCGGGAAGGAACCGTAGTTGATGCCGATGATCTGATGAAGGGGATGGACGACAGCGCTCGAGAAATTGCTGAAGAGCTCGGTAAGCTGGACGGCATGAGTGAAAAAGCGCAAGAAGAGCTGTTCCACAACATCGGTATGGGTGCATTGAAGTACTTCATTCTCAAAGTTGATCCCAAGAAACGAATGATGTTCAATCCAGAGGAGTCGATTGATTTCAATGGACATACAGGACCGTTCATCCAATACGCACACGCACGAATCCAAAGTTTGTTGCGTCGGGCTGGGGAAGAGCATCATCGACCCGTGAGGGTCAAAACCTTGCACCCTTCGGAAAAGGACGTGCTCAAGCAATTGGCGGAATACCCTCAAGTGGTACAGCAAGCAGCAGCGGAGATGAGTCCGGCCTTAATGGCCAACTACACCTATGAATTGGTCAAGGTCTACAACGGCTTCTATCAGCAGGTATCCATCTTTGGTGCAGAGGGAGAAGAACAAGTGGCCTTTAGGGTCCAATTGAGTAAATTTGTGGGGCACGTGATCAAATCGTCCATGAAGGCGTTGGGTATCACAGTTCCCGATCAGATGTAAGGAGATAAAAGATGTTTGAAAATCTTAACGATAAACTCGAGAAAGCCTTTCAGGTCCTCAAGGGCCATGGGCAAATTACAGAGGTCAATGTAGCCGACACCTTGAAAGAGGTGCGCCGTGCGTTGCTGGACGCTGACGTCAACTTCAAGATTGCCAAGGATTTCACCAGCCGCGTCAAGGAAAAAGCGATTGGTGAGAAGGTGCTGACGAGCTTGAAGCCCAGCCAATTGATGGTCAAAATCGTCAAGGACGAGCTGACAGAATTAATGGGTGGAGAGCACGAAGAGGTCGATCTCTCAGGAAAGCCGACCGTGGTGTTGATTGCCGGACTTCAAGGTTCTGGTAAGACGACCTTTAGTGCCAAGTTTGCCAAGTATTTGAAGAGTAAGCGTGCCCAACATCCACTACTGGTCGCGGGTGATGTTTATCGTCCAGCGGCGATTGATCAGCTCAAAGTACTCGGAGAGCAAATTGGCGTAGAGGTGTTTTCTGAAGAAGGAAATCAGAATCCGGTGGATCTTGCCAAAAAAGGGGTGGCGCATGCTAAAGCGAATGGCAAGAATCTAGTCATCGTCGATACCGCGGGTCGATTGGCCGTGGATCAGGAGATGATGAACGAGATTTCGAACATCAAAGACGCGGTAAATCCTGATGAAATCCTATTCGTCGTGGACTCAATGACAGGTCAAGATGCCGTGAATACAGCCAAAGCCTTCAACGACCTACTGGATTTTGATGGTGTTGTCTTAACCAAGTTAGACGGTGATACTCGAGGTGGAGCTGCTCTATCCATTAGAACTGTAGTCAATAAGCCGATCAAATTTGTCGGTACTGGAGAGAAAATGGATGCATTGGACATTTTCTATCCCGAACGTATGGCGGACCGAATCCTCGGAATGGGGGATGTGGTGAGTCTGGTAGAAAAGGCTCAAGAGCAGTTCGACGAGGAGGAAGCGCGTCGCGTCCAGAAGAAAATCGCCCAAAACAAGTTCGATTTCGATGACTTCTTGAAGCAAATCGAACAGATCAAAAAGATGGGATCCACCAAAGATTTGTTGGGGATGATTCCTGGAATGGGGAAAGCCATGCGGGATGTGGACATCGATGACGACGCCTTCAAACACATCGAAGCGGTTATTAAGTCCATGACACCAAAGGAGCGACAGGACCCAAAAATAATCAACGGATCTCGGAAGAAGCGCATTGCCAACGGTTCGGGAACCAGCGTGCAGGAGGTCAACCGATTGCTCAAGCAATTCAGTGAAATGAGCAAGATGATGCGTATGATGCAAGGCGGCGGCGGTCGTAAAATGATGAATATGATGAACGCCATGCGCGGGAAGATGCCCGGCATGTAAAAACAAACTATGCAGCTGATTGACGGTAAGGCCACTGCAGCGGCCATTAAAGAAGAAATTGCAGAAGAAGTAAAGGCCCTGCGGGCCGATGGTCACAAAATCCCCCATTTAGCCGTCATCCTCGTTGGAGAAGACGGGGGTTCCAAAAGCTATGTCGCCGGTAAAATTCGTGATTGCGAGCAAGTTGGATTTAACTCCACCTTGATCACCATGGATGATACGGTCACCGAAGAGCAATTGCTCGCTGAAGTAGCTGCTTTGAACGCCGATGAAGATGTAGATGGTTTCATTGTCCAACTGCCTCTTCCGGATCACATCAATGAGCAGAAAGTTATTGAAGCTGTGGACCCTCGCAAAGACGTCGATGGTTTTCATCCTTCCAATTATGGACGCATGGCTTTGGGCTTGGATGCCTTTTTGCCGGCAACACCGATGGGTATTCTGGAGCTGCTCAAGCGCTATGAAATAGAAACCTCAGGGAAACAATGTGTTGTTCTAGGACGTAGTCACATCGTCGGAGCGCCCATGTCGGTGCTGATGGGCCAAAATAATTATCCGGGGAATGCTACAGTAACCATGGCACACAGCCGTACGAAGAACTTGACGGAATTGACGCGATCTGCAGATATACTCATTGTAGGCATCGGAAAACCCGAGTTCGTTACTTCGGATATGGTCAAGGAAGGAGCAGTCGTCATCGATGTAGGGACTACTCGGGTTCCATCAACCGAAACCAAAAGCGGTTATCGTTTGAAAGGAGACGTAGAATTCTCCAGCGTTTCGGAAAAAGCCTCGGCTATAACGCCAGTACCTGGCGGAGTAGGACCGATGACTCGAGCCGCACTGTTATTAAATACCTTAAAAGCGATCAAACAATAAGCCCTCTAACATGAAAAGATTTATTTACGTCCTTTCCTTCGCCCTTATTGCTGCATCTTGTGCCCCAAATGCGGGAAGTGATGAAGGAACTTCAGAAACGGAAGAAGTGAAAGGTGAGAACTGCTACTACACGTTCAACGCAGATTCAACAAACATGACCTGGACTGGATATAAGTTCACGGAAAAAGTAGGTGTGAGCGGGACCTTTACCGAGATTGTTACGGCCAATATTCAAAATTCACCAAGCATCATCGATGCGGTGGCCAATGCAGAATTTAAGATTCCCATAACGTCTGTTGAATCCAACAACGAGGATCGAAATAAGAAGATCATTGATTACTTCTTTGGCAGCATTAATACAGAAGTGATTTATGGCCGTGTAGCCGGTCTGTCCGGAACGGAAGAAAGTGGTCAAGCCGAAATCATCATTAATATGAATAATCAAGACGTTCAGGTATTCATGCCTTATACATTCCAGGACGGAATACTGAATATGTCGGCGGTGATTGACATCTTCGAATGGAATGGACAAATGGGCGTAGAGCGATTGAATGAAGCGTGCTACGATCTGCACAAAAGCGCTGATGGCGTCTCTAAGTTATGGCCCGACGTGAAGATTGAATTGAACGCGGTGTTTGACACCGTTTGCGAATAAAGGCTTATGACCTATTCGGCAAAGGAGGCTCTTCGAAATCGAAGGGCCTTTTTTGCATGGTCAAAGTACCTTCGTTCCTTCGAATTTTCCGATACCCCAAAAGATGAAATATTTCTCGGGGGTAAATGCCAGCAATTCTTGTGTTGATGGTCAAGAGCAGGGGATTCTTTTCAGTTCTCCGGATCCCCGGCAGTACCGGCAGAACCTTGTAAATGTCAATTCGTCGAAGAATTCTGGAGAGCCCGAGCCAGAATCGTTTGATGCGTCGAATTTGGAAGAAGCCATCGTTTCCCTGTTTTTGATAAAGCGGCATAAATACTCGGCCTCCTTCAGGCATTTGAATCATTCCATCCTTATCCTTCGCTAAGATTTGACCGCGTTCAACCTTCTGAAAGTTGGCGTAACCTGGCTTCATTACGAATTCATCTTCAGGAGTAATACCGTGCCGGTGGCGAACTTCAAAAAACGTTGACAAATGACCGCCCAACTCTGCCAATTGATCTAGGGCATGATCTACAAGGGCTACATGATCTTCGGATAGCATTCCAAGTCGATATAGAATGACCTTGACCAAAGCCTCATGAGCGTCGGCTGATTCTTCCGCTTGGTGCTGTCCTGCTTCAAACCCTACGGATAGGTGCCCCAGTTCATTGATGTAGCTCAAAAGTGGCCCATCCAATTGCTCTTCTACACCCAGGACAATGGGTACCGGAATTCCGTCTACCAAGTCCCGATTTCTCAGAGTATCTCCGACCATGATGAAGGGCGGGCTGACTGCAGACGTCGTATGCAGGTCTAAGAAACAAATAGGGCCTTTACGTTCCTCAATGGCCCGGTGAATTCGGTATTGAAGATCGCAGTACTCGTCGTATTCATCATCTGGATCTTCCGAAGTAGGATCAATGGGGCATTGATACTGAAAGTCCCATTTCCAAAGGCGGTTTAAATCCCTTTTTATAAAGCGAACTTCCTCGGTCAAAGCTCTGCGATTTCCTCGTAAGGCAAGAATTTTTCCTTGATTCAAGTCTATCAAGCCTTGGTCAAAAGCCCCGCGAATTCTTTCGAGCGCCTCTACACCAGAGGGTTCGTTTCCGTGTATCCCACCTATGACCAAAAGGGTAGGTCCAGGAATACCACTGTCAACTTCCAGAATGACGCGATCGACCAAGGTAGTTTTCAATTCGGTTTCGAGCACCTTTATTCTTTCAAGAATTCTTGTAGAAAATGGTCTGCGACATTAACGAAATCATGTTCCGTAACAATGCCGATAAGCTCTTTTTTACTCCGGACGACCGGAAGACATCCAATCTTGTGCTTACGCATTAGAGAAATGGCATCCTTGGTTAGGGTATCTGGTGTGACACAAATGGGTTTCTTGATCATCACATCCTTGACCAGTGCCTCCTGCGTTTCATCGGTCAAGCGAGTAGAGTAGTAGTGAATCAGATTTCCAGAGGTCAAGAGTCCCACTAGCTCATTCTTGTCATTCTCGACGAGGACATGCCTTATTTGTCGCCAATTCATGATGTTCGGAACAATGTCCAACAAGTCATTCTCATTGACCGTAATCAAGTTCACGGACATGATTTGATCGATTCGCCAATACCTATTGATCCAGCTACCCGCCTCGCCAATTTTGCTCAAGGACCATTTGTGGATTGGCGTATTCTTTTTTTGTCGACGTGCAATTCCGGCGGTTATCGCCAACATTATTTCATCCTTGGTGCCTGTATTCTTGAGCTTGTCAAAGGAATCAAGAATCCACTGGCTCCCTGACATACCCGATTCCACGCGTCCTTCAATGACCTTTAGGTATCGCGTGATATCCTTCTCGTGAATTTTAGCCTTGCGAAGTCCATCCTTGGCCAATGGAATAAGGATTTGAAGGATTAAATCATGCGCACTGTAAACTTTGCCATCTAACCAACGGAACATGGACCCCATGCCCATGCGGCAGGCTCGATTAAAGTTGGCTTTTACGGTGTCAAAGTCATGGGTTTCGTGAAGGTTTCGGTATTCTTCGGGCATTCCATGCATAAGCCCTAGCCAGAATGCCATATTGGCCATCTCATCCAGTACCGAGGGCCCAGAAGGGATGTATCTATTCTCGATCCGCAAATGCGGTATACCGTTCGTTGCACCAAAGCAGGCTCGATTCCATTTGTATATGGTGCCGTTGTGCATTTTAAGGGCGGACAAGTTTGGTATGGCTCCTTCCTTCAATTGCTCTAAGGAATCCTCGTCAATTTCGGAGCTAATTAATACACGATAACGGGCAATGTCTTCCTTGTACAAATCGACGATACTCCCGTTTAGCCAAGAGTTGCCCAATAACACGCGCGGCGCATCTTCTCGCGTATACTGATGATTGCTTCGAGTATCGGTGGACTGTTGAAAAAGGGCTATCCGGGTCTCGCGCCATAGACGACGTCCGAAAAGAAGCGGGGAGTTGGTGCATGCGCTCAATACAGGTCCTGTAATGGCTTGAGCCCAGTTGTAATAGGAGGTAAAGTCTTCAGCACCTACCTGAAAATGGATTTGAAAGCTGGTATTACAGCTTTCAAACATCAATGAGTCGTGTTTGGTAATAAGCTCGTCCGTTCCTTCAATACGAAATTCATACGCTTCTCCTCGGAGATCTGACAAACGGTCGTTCAACGCAAAATAGCGGGGTAGCGGTGTCAGGTTATCCAAGGTCATGTCTGAGAGTCGAATACTCGGAAGAATACCGACCAGAATATAATCGAGCTCATGTGGCTCAAGCTCCTTGCGTAAGCATTCGAGACAATTACGGAGTTGATCTTCCATTTGTCTCAGACACCCTCCTTTAAACTCAGCAGGATCGAGGTTGACTTCTAAATTGAACCGACTCAATTCATGAGTGAATTTTTCGTGATTCAATTTCTCCAGCATTTCGAGGGCCCTAGGTGCGGGCCTGTAGCTTTTGTCAATCAAGCAGAGTTCTTGCTCGGCACCAATTCGGTGAATCCCTTCTTCGATCATTCCGCGATCAATCATGATCTCCAATGCGCGGATATCCTTGATCAAATGCTTCATGAACTGCTTGAGTTCACCAGCCGTTGATTCCTGTCTTACGTTCTTTTCTCCCATGCCCTGGACTTCAGTCCAAGAAATGTAGAAAAAAAAGGAACGCTGTTAAGCGGTTTCGAATTCAGATGTGAAATGAAATTGGACGTCGGGGAATTTGTCCTGAGCCATTTGCAATGCAAAAGAGGTGTCGGCCATAAAAACCAAACGCTCATCTTTATCCATGGCCATGTTGCGGTACTTCTGCTTAGTGAATTCATCCAAATCCTCTTTTGAACCAGAAATCCAAACCGCCTTGTGCACATTTATCGGTTCATATCGGCACTTGGCTCCGTACTCGTGTTCCAAGCGATATTGGATCACCTCAAACTGCAGTTGCCCCACTGTTCCAATGATCTTGCGATTGTTTTGCTTTAGCGTAAAGAGCTGAGCTACCCCTTCATCCATAAGCTGCTCAATCCCTTTCGCCAACTGCTTGTATTTCATGGGATCCGCATTCTCAATGATCTTAAACTGCTCTGGAGAGAAGCTTGGGATTCCAGTAAAATGTAGGGCTTCACCTTCGGTTAAGGTGTCACCAATTTTGAAGTTTCCCGTATCATGGAGTCCAACAATGTCCCCTGGATAGGATAAGTCGACAATCTCCTTCTTCTCCGCCATGAAAGAGGTCGGATTGCTGAACTTCAACTGCTTGTTGTTTCGGACGTGAAGGTAGTTGGTGTTCCGTTTGAAATTGCCACTACATACTTTGACAAAGGCGATGCGATCCCTGTGCTTGGGGTCCATATTGGCGTGAATCTTGAAAACGAAACCGGCAAACTTGTCTTCCATAGGTTCGACCACGCGCTCTTCAGTGGTGGTCGGCTGTGGGGGAGGGGCAACGTCTATAAAGCAGTCGAGAAGTTCTCGGACACCAAAATTATTGATGGCTGATCCAAAGAATACAGGAGAAATGACCCCGCTTCGGTATTCCTCCACGTCAAATTCAGGATATACACCCTGAACTAACTCAAGCTCGTTTCTAAGCGTATCAGCAAAATGGGTGTCGACGAGATTATCCAATTGCTCGTCGGCAAGATCATCGATGACAACTGAACTCTCCTCTTCCTGTTTGCCATGGGCTGAAAAGAGCACGACTTGCTTTTCGAACAAACTGTACACACCTTTTAGCTCTTGCCCCATTCCAATGGGCCAACTCAGTGGTGAAACGGTTAGACCCAACTTAGTTTCTATTTCATCGAAAAGATCAAAGGCATCCTTACCCATGCGATCGAGCTTGTTGATGAAAACGATTACGGGTGTATTGCGCATCCGGCAAACCTTGACCAATTTCTCTGTTTGAGCCTCTACACCTTTGGCAACGTCGATGACCACAATGACACTGTCAACCGCCGTCAATGTGCGGTAGGTGTCCTCAGCAAAATCTTGGTGACCCGGAGTATCTAGAATATTGATTTTCTTTCCGCGGTACTCGAACCCCATAACAGAAGTGGCTACGGAAATCCCCCGTTGACGCTCGATCTCCATGAAGTCGGAGGTGGCGCTCTTTTTGATCTTGTTGGACTTCACGGCTCCCGCCACTTGAATGGCACCTCCAAAGAGAAGAAGTTTCTCTGTGAGCGTGGTCTTCCCGGCATCCGGGTGACTAATAACCGCGAAGGTTCGACGTCGTTCTATTTCTTCTTTAAAACCCATCAGATTCGACTCAATCTAGGGCCGCAAAAGTACTCCTTTTTTTTTCGACAATGACTTTTATAATAAGGGAATATTTGTATATTTGGGCAGCTTGAGAAAGTTATATGGTGTTTCAATGACTTTCTCAATTCGTTTATCGAACGAAATCGATGTTCTCAAAACGCCGCGAATGAAGGTTACTCGTTGATGTTTTGTCTTATTAATCGATCGCGATAGAAACCACGGTGTAAGCCGTGGTTTCGACGTTTAAAGGGACTTCTTATTGCGCCAAGGCTCTATCTATCACGGCGTCAAACTCCTCGACAAATTCATCGTAATAAACGCCCGTACCCGGACCGTAGAATCCTGTATGAATGGCCACCACTTCATGTTGACGATTCAGTACAATCGCCGTTGGGAAGCTCAAAACGTGATTGAGCATAGGGAGTTTTTCTGCCGCCTCGGTCTTACTTGCTCTTCCTGCCACCAGCAGGGGGTAGGGAATCAACAAGTCTTGACGCATTTTAATAATGGCTTGAGCGGCGAGATCAAATTCTTTGTGGCGTTCAAATCCGAGTCCAACTACACGCAATCCTTGATCGTACTTTTCTTCGTGCAACTTGACCAAGTACTTGGATTCATCCATACAGTTTGGGCACCAGGACCCAAACAACTGTACAACCACAGCTTTGTTTTCAAATGCTGCATCCGTTAAACGAACAGTGTCACCACTTACATCGGGAAAGGCAAATTCCAGGCTATTGTAACCCTCCTTTAAGAAGGTCAGTGAATCAGCATCAGTTAAGGTGTATTCGTCGTCTCTAATGGCATAGAAGTTGCGGCTGTAGTGGTTTCCGCTATAGAAGGTTCCCCAAAGACTATCGCCGTAAATGACTCCTTCAAACAGAAAAGCATGCGCGCCGTCTAGTGTGGACAATTTGAATTCATTCCCGTCAATTATTCCTTCGAGGAAGCGATAATCACCGGTCTCTGTAGCAAAGCTTCCCATCGCGATGTATAGATTTACAGTGAAGATACCGAGGGCATTCGCCTCGCCCTCTCCAAAATGGGTTCTCCAACGACCTTGAAAGTCTTCAGAAGGAGCTTCATCCGTCGGAAAGCGCATAGTGGATCTGTTAACAGCACTAAAGGGAATCTTGTACTGGTCTCCACGGCTTAGATCGTACCAATATCCATCCATAGTTGAGTCCGTGAAGGAAACAACAAAGCCGCTTTCAAAAACGGGCCATACAATTTCGAGGCTATCATCCCGCTCAATCATGCGGTTTAGCACAATCGCTTCACTGGCATTTTGAATCACCATCCGCTGATCCGCGCCCGTTCCATCTAAGATAAATTGGAAAGGCAGGTCACGCTGTACCGTATCACTCAGGGAGAGCACACCTCTCCAGAATCCGGCCGTAGGCCGATTGAATACTCGCGAATCGTCTGAAGAAGAGTCTGAATCTGTTGGAGGTGTGCAAGCGGGTAGAGCAAAGATGAGTAAGAGGGCTAAAAAGCCTGTAATGCGGCGCATAAAGTGAACTTATAAGTTATCGAGAGAATCATGTGCCCAGAAATGCTCAGGCGAATGAACTCCTTTATTTTTGTGCTGTTCAAAGATAAAATAAAGCATCATGGCCGTAAATACAGCAACTGACCAAGATTTTAAAACGTACTTAAGCGAGAACGACAATGTCGTCGTGAAGTTTTACGCCGATTGGTGTGGAAACTGTCGCCTGTTTGCGCCTAAGTACAAACGTGTCAGCAACGAAGATGAAATGCAGGATGTCGTATTTCTCGATGTCAATGCAGAAGAAAATCCGGAAGTAAGAAAGATGGCCGGAGTAGACAACTTGCCCTTTATGGCCTTCTTCAAAGGAGGAGAATTGAAGATTGGAAGCGCGAGCAGCAAAGAGGAGTACTTGCGCAAAATCATCGAAGAAAACCGATAATCATGAAGATCCCAGCAATTAAGGCTCTATTGGCCTACGATTTGGATACCCTTAGAAAGGCAGAACAAGCCATCGAAGAAGGAGAAACTCCTGAAATTGAAGTTGGAGGGGTCGATGAAGGTGACCAGCTCACTAATGTCTTTGGGGCCATTTGGATCAAAGAAGAGATAAAAAAAGGCGCAGAGGAAAAAGAAGCCCTCCGCGCCTTCACCAAGAAAGTGAGAAATTCAATCAGCTGAGCGAAGCTAAAGCTGCTTCGTAGTTCGGCTCTTGACCAATACTGGGGACTTGTTCTGAATGGACAACGTCCCCATTTTCATTTACCACCACTACGGCTCTGGAAAAGAGCCCTTTAAGAGCGCCGTCAGTCATGGTGACGCCATAAGCTTCTTCAAAAGAGGAGCTGCGAAAAGCGCTCAGTGTCTGTGCATTTTCAATTCCCTCAGCCCCACAGAAACGCTTTTGTGCGAATGGGAGGTCCAATGAAATGTTCAGAACGGCAGTGTTATCAAGGCCAGCTGCTTCCTCATTAAACTTGCGCACAGAAGCAGCGCAAACTCCCGTATCAATAGAAGGGAAGATGTTGAGGATAACGCGTTTTCCAGCGTGGCTGCTCAATTGCACTTCGCCTAAGTCGTTGGCAACAAGAGTTGCATCAGGAGCATCACTGCCTGCGGCAGGCAGGTTTCCAGTAGTATGGACGGTGTTTTCGCCCAATTTAATTTCGGCCATGTTTGATTTGTTTTTTGAGTTGCTAGAAATGAAAAAGCCCACGCTCAACGCATGGGCTTTTGAAATGTTTAAGGTTCCTTAGTGAGCGGCCAAGTAATCCGCAACACCATCGTGAGTGTCCTTCATGCCTTCTTTTCCTTCGCTCCAGTTTGCTGGGCAAACCTCACCTTTCTCTTCAAAGAATTGCAATGCATCTACCATGCGCATGGCTTCGTCTACGTTACGACCCAATGGCATGTTGTTCACAATCTGGTGCTGAACAACTCCTTCTTTATCGATCAAGAACAATCCGCGGAAAGCGACCTATTCGCCTTCTGCTTCCCACTAGTTGTTCTCGTTGTAGAAGTATTCTCCTGCAAGAACGTCGTAGTTGCTTGCGATGGTTTTGTTGGTGTCCGCCACAACAGGGTATGTTACACCTTGAATTCCTCCTTGGTCTTTGGTCATTTGCAACCAACCCCAGTGAGATTGCTCTGTATCCGTGGAAACAGCAACCACTTCAACTCCTTTAGCTTGAAAGTCAGCTAGACGAGCTTGAAAGGCATGAAGTTCCGTTGGGCACACAAACGTGAAATCTTTCGGATAGAAAAACAAGATCACGTATTTGTTCCCGATGAACTGGTCCAATGAAAAGTCTTCAACGATTTCTTCTCCGTTAATGACAGCCGCAGCTTTAAAAGAAGGAGCTTTTTTACCTACTAAAACGCCCATTGTATTCTGATTTAATGATTATTCAATTCAACAATTCAAAATTATGAAACTACACGCCCAATAAGGCTTGTGGAAAGGGAAAACTTCGATAAATAGTCTTTATCGCTTATAAAGTATCAAATGAGAATGGCCAAAGCACCAGCCCCTATTCCAATGCCCACGGCAAACAACTTAAGGGCGTTGAATTGATGGGACTCTGTGGACTCGTAAAGGATGGTCGTAGCGATGTGAAGAAAGATTCCTAAAACGAGGGCTCTCAGCTGAGGCAGAACGAGGCGAAGTGGCTCAATGATGTCTGCCAAATAACTTCCCAATGGACTCATCAACGCAAAGAAGGCCATAAGCAGCACCAATGCTGAGGGCTTTACGCCTTTAATTCTGAGAAATTGAAATAGAATCAGTGCTACCGGAATCTTGTGGACTACTATTCCCCAAAGAAGGCTGTGTGAATGATCATGTGGCTCACCTCCACCCGCTAAGGGGATTCCTTCGAGAAGGGCGTGGAGATACAAGCCTACCAAAAGCAAATAAGGGACCCGACCATGCTCTTGATCGTGAAGGTGAATATGACCGTGCTCTAGTCCTCGGGATAGGAAGTCGAGAAGTATCTGCATGAAGAAACCGACAAGTATCCAAAAGCCCATAGCGGAGCCCATTTCAGCAAAGCTCTGCGGTATGAGTTCGAGAAAGCTAATGGCCATCAGAAAACCGCCACAAAATGCCGTGAAATACTTTATGCCGCGACCTTCAGCGGGAAACAAAAATGCTCCACCGACACCAAGGGCTACAGACAAAAACAAGAGGGCAAAGGTCATACAGCGCTTTTTTGGGCGATCAGAATTAGTCGATCTGAATGGGCGGCATGAAATGGATTCAAATCGTAATCGCCAAAGGTATCGACAATTTGCAATCCCGCGTCTTGAAAACAATCATTAAAGTCTGCAAGGGTTAAAGCATGAACATGTTCAGTGTATTCGTGGCGCTCTCCCTGGTCCTGAAGGACGATTCTTTTGATAAAACATTCATTTTCAAAACTGCGACGAATCCTGAACGTTATGCCTCCAGCTTGTATTTCCTCATCCTCCACAAGGTTTAATAGAGCTTTCTTACTGTTCAAGAAATCAATGACCAAGACTCCCTCAGGAGCCAGGGCATTGGCCAAATGACCAATCGCAATGCGGTTTTCTTCCTGTGTCTTGAAGTATCCGAAACTCGTAAACATGTTCAGCACGACATCGTAGATATGCTTCAAGGGCTCTCGCATGTCACGCACAAAAAAGCGCAAGCGATCATTGGCGAATTGCTGTGCGTGATCGATACTCTTCTCGGATAGGTCAATTCCTGTAACCTGGAGTCCCTTTTGGTTTAAGTAAATCGCGTGTCGACCTCTACCACAAGCCACATCCAAGACTCTTTTGTCTTCATTGATGTTCAAATGGTGAACCAAGCGGTCAATGAACGCATGTGCTTCTCTATCATCTCTGTGTTGGTACAAGAGGTGATAGTAGGGCGTATCAAACCAGGATTCGAACCATTCCATTAAGAAAAGGTAGTTTTTTTCATCCCGAATCGAAGAACCATGACACCTATAATTGCTGATGCGACAAATGGCCAAGCTTCGGACCAGCCAAAGAGCAACCATTTACCTGTCGCGAACAGGACGGAATAGGTAAGTACAACGGCCCCAAACCATGCAAGTACCAGAAGTCCCAATCGAGGTTTCTCATAGGTTCCTAAAGTGGAAGGCCACCATCCTCCAGGTCGAACTTGCTGCACAAAAGCAGTTAAGTGCTTCTCATTCTCTGGAGCAGTCAAGAAGGTCGTCGCCAGCCAGGTAACGGTTGTTACGGCTACGGTGAAAAAGAATGAATTGGGGAAGGCCCAATCAAAGACGAAGTGGGCTATGGCATAGGAAATGATGGGTGCAATTGTTGCGCTTATTTCACTCCAGGCGTTAATACGCCACCAATACCAACGGAGTATCAAAACTCCACCGAGACCAGCACCGCATTCGATCAAAAAGCTCCAGACCCCGCTGATGCTGTTCATTTGGGTTGTAGCGAATAGAGCTACGGCCATCAGGAGTAGTGTCGTCAATCGACTAACTCGTACATATTCTCGATCCGTGCCATTTGGTTTTAGAAAGCGTTTGTACCCGTCATTCACCAAATACCCTGCGCCCCAATTTAACTGAGTGCTTATGGTACTCATGTATGCGGCAAAAAAGGCAACCAAGAGCAGGCCGCGCCAACCGTTCGGCAGATAGTCTTTCATGGCCATCACATACCCTAATTTAAGATCTCCATCGCTTAACTCAGGATACAGCACCATAGCGGAAAGGGCCACCAGAATCCAAGGCCAAGGACGAAGGCAGTAGTGCGCAATCTGGAAAAATAGCGTCGCATACAATGCGCCTTCCTCTTTGCGAACACTCATCATACGCTGTGCGGCATATCCACCTCCACCGGGTTCCATGCCGGGATACCAACTGGCCCACCACTGAACTCCGACATAAGCGAGAAACGCTCCTATGGAAATAGACAGTGCACCTACTGCATCAGAAGCGCCTGAAATGCGAGGGAAGAATTCGAGGCTCCAATCGGGCACTTGAGACGTCAACCCTTCTAATCCACCAATTTCAGGGGAGTTAAGCACGAATACGGCTAACACTATTGTGCCCGTCATAGCGATAACGAACTGAAGCGCATCGGTAACGGCCACACCCCATAATCCGGATAGAGAACTGTATGAGGCTGCAAGGAGCATGGCCGCTGCTGTATACCACAATGCAGAGGATTCTGAAAGGCCAAAGAAGACTTGAAGAAGGGACATTAAGGCTAGATTCACCCAACCGATGACTAGTACATTCATAAAAAGCCCCAGATAGACGGCTTTAAACCCGCGTAAAAAAGCGGCAGCTTTTCCGCTGTAGCGGAGTTCTATGAATTCCACTTCCGTGAGAATGTTAGCTCGCCGCCAAAGTCTGGCGAAAAAGAAAGTCGTGAGCATGCCTCCCATTAAATAGCTCCACCACAGCCAGTTTCCACTAATTCCGTATTGACCTACCAATTCAGTAACGGCAAGAGGCGTATCTGCTGCAAACGTTGTAGCCACCATGGATACACCCGCTAAATACCAGGGGAATTGCCTTCCGCCTAGAAAGAACTCTGATAGGTTTTTACCGGCGCGGCGTCTAAAGTAGAGACCGATACCTGTAGAAAGGGCAAAAAAGGAGCAGAGAAGTATCCAGTCAAGGGTCGATAAATGCATGACCCCAAAACTATACATTTAGCAACATTTGAACGATGTTACCAAAGAATGATGAATTGAGGGAAATGGTGGCCACCACCCTCCAGGGATTAGAAGAGACGCTAGCTGCTGAGTTACTGCGTCTCGGCGCCCAAAAAATCGAGCCGCTCAAACGTGCTGTTAAATTTCAAGGAGACTTGGGATTCATCTATAAAGCGAATCGAAGCCTTCGTACGGCATTGCGCATTTTAGTTCCGATCAATAAGTTTTATGCAGCCAATGAAGCGGGGCTTTACGACGCAGTTAAAGCCATGCCATGGTCGGAGTGGATCGGACTAGACCAAACGTTAGCAGTTCATGCCATCTTGGTGAAAGCTCCAGTAACGCACTCTCATTTTGCTGCGCTTAAAGTAAAGGATGCTATTGTCGATCGCATTCAGGCCGATAAAGGCAAACGGCCGTCTGTAGATACCCGAAACCCCGACTGGAGTATTCATGTTCTTTGGAGCGGTGACCGAGTTCAAATCTCATTGGACAGTTCGGGTGATTCACTGCATAGAAGGGGTTATAAGGTAAATCAAGGTATGGCTCCTTTGAATGAAGTACTTGCGGCTGGAATGGTCATGATGACTCACTGGGACGGAAAAGGTGATTTCATTGATCCTTTTTGTGGCTCTGGAACCTTGCTTACAGAAGCAGCCCTCATCGCGAAGAATATACCGGCAAACGTCTTCCGATCGAAGTACTCCTACCAGAACTGGCCCGTCTTTGACGCTGCTCTTCAAGACAAAATCTGGGACGGCCTCATGAATCGAATTCGCGATTTTGATTACACCATATACGGATCAGACCGAAATGGACGAAGCGTTAGGGAGACTCAAGAGAACTTGGAGCACGCGCTTGTCGAAGACTATGTGCAACTCGATACTTGTGACTTTCGCGATGTCAAAAAGACTGGCCCCTTCGGTTTTATTGTTACTAACCCGCCCTATGACAAGCGTATTGCGGCCAATATTGAGCCGCTCTACGGAAGTATTGGTCGTTGGCTAAAGCACGACTTTCCGGGTTGGAACGCCTTTATTTTGGCTCCGGATGGAGAAGTCAATGCCAGCAAACACATTGGGCTTCGCCCGAACAAGCGCGTTTCCATGGTCAATGGATCTATTGACTGCCGTTACTTGGGATATCAACTCTTTAAAGGCAAGAAGAAAGAACAATGAGTCGCTTTGCCGATGTCATCGTTCCGGTTCCCTTACCGCGCACCTTCACGTATAAAATTCCAGAAGGAGACAGCCTCACGGCTGGATGCAGGGTGCTCGTTCCCTTAGGCAGACGAAAGATCTATACCGGTGTTGTCCGCTATGTCCACGATAATGAACCAGACAGCTACAAGCCCAAGGAGGTGATAGAAGTGCTTGATCCCACACCCTTGATCAGCGAAAAGCAATTGGATTTCTGGGATTGGATGTCGGAGTACTATGTCTGTAGCTTGGGTGAGGTCATGACGGCCGCAGTGCCGGCAGGGCTCAAGCTCGAAAGCGAAACACGTGTTCGCTGGGCCCTATCAGAACCTACACCGTCTGAAGAACTACCGGATGACCAGTTCTTGGTGGCTCAGGCTTTAGAGTGTCAAGACGAATTAAGCCTAGCAGAGATTTCCGATATCATTGGAAAAGTGACGGTTCAGCCTTTAATTAAGCGCATGCTCGACGCTGGGCTTATCGACATCGTTGAGCGAGTAGAAGAGAAGTACACAGCGAAAAAAGAAATTCTCTGGCGATTGGCCTTCCTTCCGAATAATGAGGAACTATTGGAAGCTGCCTTCAATACCGTGGCGCGTGCTCCCAAGCAACGAACGGCGCTCTTTCAATTGTTGGATGATGCTCGAGCTTTGCATCCTGGCAGAACCGCTACGGAATGGCAAAAGCGTTTTCGCATTAGCCGAGTCGTTCTTCAGGGGCTGAGAGATAAAGGAATTGCTGAGTCCTATGAACACGAAATTTCCCGTTTGTCTTTCGGTAACGACTCCAGCGAAGAAGCTAAAGCGCTCAACCCTGCTCAAAAGGAGGCGCTAAAGGGAATAGAGCACGGATTAGAACAAGGAAAGGTTCAATTGCTCCACGGAGTCACGGGTAGTGGGAAAACCGAGATCTACATTCATTTGATGGAAGAGGCCCTCAATAGGGGCGAGCAAGTACTCTATCTTCTCCCGGAGATTGCCTTGACCACACAGATCATACAGCGACTCAAGAAGTATTTCGGAGATCGCATAGGTGTTTTCCACAGTCATTACAGCCAAAATGAAAGGGCAGAGGTCTGGCAGGCGGTGGCTCGGTACCCCTCGGAACCCAGCTATGACATCATTTTAGGGGCGCGCTCGGCGGTCTTTCTCCCGTTTCAGAAACTCGGCTTGGTCATTGTCGATGAAGAGCATGAATCGAGCTACAAGCAGTTTGATCCCGCTCCTCGATACAATGGTAGGGACGCGGCCGTCTACTTGGCTCACGTACACAAGGCATCGTGTATCTTGGGGTCTGCAACTCCGAGCCTTGAAAGCTACCACAATGCTCGAGTAGGTAAGTACGATTACATCCCGCTCACGGAACGGTATGGAGACCTTCAACTTCCCCAGGTCCACTTCATTGATTTACAGCGTGAAAAGAAGCAGGCGGGACAGCCGCTTATTCTGACTGAGGTGATGAAAAAGAAGATTGAAGACACTTTAGGTAATGAGGGTCAAGTCATTCTTTTTCAGAATCGTAGAGGTTTCGCGCCCTTTGTTGAATGCCAGAGGTGTGGATGGGCTCCCCAATGTCAAAACTGCGATGTGAGTTTGACCTACCACAAGCACATTCATACCTTGAAATGCCATTACTGCGGATTTAGCCAGCAGTTCCCCAAGAAGTGCGGAACTTGTGGTCATACGGACCTTCGTACCAAGAGTTTTGGAACGGAACGCATTGAAGAGGAATTGCGCTTAAGGTTCCCGGAAGCTCGTGTGGGACGTATGGACTGGGACACCACTAGAAGGAAGTACGCCTATCAAGACATTATAGACCGCTTTGCTCGTCGGGAGATCGACATCCTAGTCGGTACCCAGATGCTGACAAAAGGCCTGGACTTTGACCATGTGCGGATGGTGGGCATTCTCGCTGCAGACACCATGATGCAGTATCCGGATTTCAGGGCCTTTGAGCGCGCCTTCCAGCTGATGGTTCAAGTGGCAGGTCGAGCGGGAAGAAAAGGAGAACGCGGACATGTATACGTGCAATCGTACAAGACCGAACACCCCTTGTTGCTTGATGTACAAAGGGGAGACTACGAACACCGAGCAGGAGTGGAGCTTGAAAAACGAAAACACTTTCATTATCCGCCCTTTTTCCGTCTCATCCGACTAAATGTGCGACACAGAGACTTGGATAGAACGAATCGCGCCGCTGAGGCGCTGGTGAGGCCGCTCAGAAAAATATACCCCAAGGAAGTCCTTGGACCGGAATTTCCGACCATTGCACGTGTGCGGAATCAATACCACAAGAACATCTTGCTGAAACTGGCGTTAGCGGACAACCTACAGCAAGCTAAGGAGCGTATTCGTCAGCTCATCGAACAATTGAAAGAGCACGACGATTTTAAGGGTGTTCGGGTCGTTGTTGATGTTGATCCACAGTAAAAGAGGCATGAATCAAGGGAAAACATTGGTTTTGGGCGCTACGCCAAACTCGGGACGATACGCCTTTCGAGCCACAACCATGTTGCAGGCCAACGATATACCAGTAGTGCCTGTGGGCATTCGAAACGGGCAAATCGGAGGCCAAGACATCATTCAGGGAAAGCCCTCAGTCGATGACGTGGAGACCGTCACCTTGTATGTAGGTCCCGCAAGGCAGCCCGAGTACTATGATTACCTCATGGATTTGGCGCCCAAGCGCATCATATTCAATCCTGGAACGGAAAATCCTGAGCTCATACGCTTGGCAAGGGGAAATGGAATTGAAACGGAGATCGCGTGCACACTCGTTCTCCTCAGCACCGGTCAATACTGATGATTGAAATACACAGCGTAGAAGAGTATCACAAATTTCTGGCGAATCACGCCCTATGTGGCATGTACTACTACACCACCACATGCCACACTTGTGAGGTGCTCAAACCCCAAGTGACTGAAGTGTTTAAAAACCGTGAGCTCCCTGTAGCTCGCGTGAACTTGATGCACCTACCCAGCCTCGCTGGCCCATTGCATATTATGGGGGTTCCGACGCTTATCTTAATGGTGAAAGGAAAGGAGCAAAAGCGCCTTGGGGCTTACATGAAGATGCCTGAGTTGGATGAGCAGTTGACCGAATTAACTGAGCTCGTCTAAGCACTCCCGAATAACCCGACAACCTTCCCTAATCTGCTCTTCCGAAATGGTCAAGGGTGGCGTTATTCGAAGCGCATTTCCGGTAAACAACAGCCAGAATAGAATTACGCCCTTTTCCATGGCGCGTTTCGCTACGGCCTGAACCAGCTCCGCACTTTCCAGGTGCAGGGCGAGCATTAGCCCTTTACCGGTTTGGGCCTTCACGGCCCGATGCGACAGTTCCGCCCTAAACAGCGCTTCCTTCCTTGCGATTTCTTCCATCACCCCTTCGTGATGCAGGGCGTCCAGATGCGCCAATGCCGCCGCCGCGGGTACGGGATGGCCTCCAAAGGTGGTGATGTGCCCCAGCATCGGGTTTCGCCTCAAGACATCCATGATTTCTAGGGAACTGATAAATGCTCCAATCGGCAACCCACCGCCCATGGCTTTTCCCACGACGAGGATGTCGGGCACGATTTCGTACTGCTGAAACCCGAATAACTTGCCTGTCCGCCCAAAACCCGGCTGAATTTCATCCAAGATGAGTAGCGCTCCTGTTTCATTACATCGTTCTCGAACGCGTTTGAGATAATCGTTTTCCGGGGTAACAAAACCATTGGCTCCTTGAATCGTCTCCAGGATTACGGCAGCCGTCTGATCCGTAATGAGCTCCAGTTCCTCCGCTCGGTTGAATTCTAGGAAGCGTACTCCGGGCAGCAACGGACGCATAGATCTGGTCCACTCATCATTGCCGGTCACACTCAGAGCTCCATGGGTTGCACCGTGGTAGGCTCCTTTGGCCGCTACAACTTCAGATCGTCGGGTATATCGCTTCGCGAGTTTTAGAGCTCCCTCTATGGCCTCAGTACCTGAATTTACAAGGTATACGGACTGTAAAGGCTTGGGAAGGAGGGAAGCGAGCCGCTTGGACAGCTCGATGGGCTTTTCTTGAGCATATTCCCCGTAAACCATTACGTGGAGGTATTGGTCTACCTGATCTTTGATTGCCTTGTTAATACTCGGATGACCGTGCCCCATATTACACGCCGATACCCCGGCCACAAGGTCGAGGTATCGTTTTCCATCACGCCCATAGATATAGCATCCTTCGGCGCGGTCCACCTCAAATCCCGAGGCGTAATCTGTAGTCTGTGCTTGAAATTGGAGGAAATCCTCGCGTTGGTTCATGGAGCAAAGATACAGTCCAATAGCCGTTTTTCACTCTCCTTATTCCTCAAAAGGTTTTTCATCCTTCATTGACTTTTCCTCCTTGAACGGTTTGGTCGACTTCGGAGCCTTTCCTGCCCCTCGATGTTCACCGCGCATGGTTTTAAAGAGCACCCGCTTAAACTCATGCTCTGCTCGGTATAATTCTGCTACCTGACGGATCTCCAACACGTCTTTGAATCGCTCATGGTACTCCATCTTCAGATCGAGTTCTTTGCGTTCCATTTTAAAGCGCATCTGCATCATCTCGTCGATCTCCTTATCCCTCAAATCTTCAAAGCGTTTCTTCTCGTCTCCCTTAGGACGAATAGACTCCAACTGCTCTTTGCGTGCGGCGTTTACCTTGTCGTTGTATTCATTGTACACGGGCCAGAAGGTCTGCGCCTGTTTGGGACTCAAGTCCAAACGGTCCGTGATGTAGGCGATTTTCTTTGCTTCTACCTTTTCCATATTCATGCGCATGCGCTCTCTATCCGGTTGGGCCCAGGCCACAACGCTCAAGAGCAGTGCTATGGTTAAAATCCTCGTTTTCATATTGAATGTGGTTTTGTGTGTCTGTTTAAATATCCATTTCCATGAAGTCCATGAACTCATCAGCATCTTCTAAATAGAGCAGGTCATAGTCATCTGACTCTTCTTGCGTATCCGTGTCAAAGTCTACGTCCTGAACTTCCTCATAGAAGGCCAAATCCTCCATCATCCAAGCACCTTCACCCTCTAGGTACAGCTCAATGTCATCCGCGGTTAAGCTTACCTCCGTATCCCGAGGGATAAAAGGAACCGCCGTCAACAACAGCGCGATCACCGCTGCACCTGCCCACCATCGCGTCCTGCGCATCGGACGCACTTTGGGATCTGGTGCTAGCTCTGAGGGAATGTCGAGCAATCGGTTTTCCAACTGCTTCCAATAGGCCTCATCAGGTTCAAATCCAGGCTTTTGATATGAGTTCATGTCCTTCATCATGTACCAAGATGTTTGTTGGGTCCAAGGGTTTAATCTTCCCCTAGATCGGCTTTGATTTTTTGCACCGCATGGTGATAGCTGGCCTTTAAGGACCCCACAGACCCTCCAAGTTGCTCGGCCATCTCACCGTAGGTGATGTCTTCAAAATACTTCATGCTAAACACCAGTCGCTGCTTTTCCGGCAGGCGCTCAATGGCCGCGAGAAACTTCTCTTCGCCATCCTGGGGATTCCAGTAGGTCGGAGCCTGCGGCTCCACAGAATAGACGCCCTCCTCATCTTCGACTTCGTTGGAAACCAACGAAATCCGAGACTTACGCTTTCTTAAATGCTGCAACACTTCATTTGTCGCAATACGGCGCAGCCAGCCTTCCACGGAGCCGGGTCCACGGAACGAATGGATGTTTTTCCAAGCTTTCAAAAAAGTTTCTTGAACTAGGTCATCCGTCACACTGTGGTCAAACAGCATGTGACGTATGTGGAAATAGATGGTCTTCGAATGCTCACGCACCAGTACGGTGTACGCACGCTCCGCGCCTTGTTCGCTTCGAAGATTTAAAAATTCCTTTGTGTCCAACCCGGGTGGTTTTACACAAAGATGCAGTCTTTGCTCAGAAGTTTAACGCTGCATGATGCGATCTACGGCCGAGAGCACATCTTTGGTCTCCAGACCGTACTTCTCCAAGAGTTGGTCCGGAGTCCCGCTCTCACCGAAGGAGTCGTTCACTGCGACCATCTCCATTGGAGTAGGAGCTTGCATAGCTAATACTTGGGCTACCGCATCACCTAAACCGCCATTTCGCTGGTGCTCTTCAGCAGTCACCACGCGGCCCGTTTTGCGGGCCGAAGCCAAGATCGCCTCTTCGTCTAATGGCTTTACGGTGTGCATGTTGATTACCTCGGCAGAAATCCCCTTTCCGTGAAGTTCTTTAGCGGCCTCCAAGGCCTTCCAAACCAAATGTCCATTGGCAATGATGGTCACATCACTTCCTTCTTGCAGGATCTGTGCTTTCCCAATTTCAAAGGGCGCATTCTCTTCCGTAAAGTTGGCCACTTTTGGACGTCCGAAACGAAGGTAAACCGGTCCTTTGTGTTCAGCGATGGCCAGAGTTGCCGCTTTGGTTTGATTGTAATCGCACGGAACAATGACGGTCATGCCTGGCAACATCCGCATCATACCAACATCTTCTAGAATTTGGTGGGTAGCCCCATCCTCACCTAAGGTCAAACCAGCGTGAGAAGCACAGATCTTCACGTTCTTCCCACTGTAGGCAATGGATTGACGAATTTGATCGTAAACCCGTCCGGTAGAGAAATTCGCAAAAGTACCGGTGAATGGAATCTGGCCTCCAATGGTCAATCCTGCTGCAATTCCCATCATGTTGGCTTCCGCAATACCCACTTGAAAGAAGCGTTCTGGCCATCGGCCGGCAAAATCGTTCATCTTCAACGATCCCGTCAAATCGGCACAAAGTGCTACGACGTTTTCGTTCTTTTCGCCCAATTCACTCAATCCGGCGCCGAAGCCTGAACGGGTGTCTTTCTTTCCTTGGTCGATATACTCTTTCATGGGTAGGGTTATTTCAAATTCACCACGCTTGAGCCACCAGACTCAATGCGGAACTTCTTTTCAATGGTATAAATAGACTCTTTAGCGTTCTGCGGACGGTAGACCACGCGGTATCGTCCGGGCTGCAAATAGTATGTGTTTTGTCTTTTGTTGTTGGGCATATTCAATACCCAAACCAGCTCATTCCCATCCTCAACATAAATGCTCCCAGACCCGTAGGACGGTGCATTCAAGGTGACTAGGCCAGGGGCGGGGATCTCAATCTTGGTGGTTGTGCTCTGATTGATCTGCACGCCGTATTCCATGTACCGGGGAACCGTCAGGATTTCTAGATCGTACCTCCCGGTCAAATACTTCTCGGATTCGTTGAACTGCTGCACGTTCAGCGTTCGCATACTGCCTGCTCTCCGAACGATGCACTGGAAATTGCGGTTGCCGCCAATTCCGCCCACTCGAAGTTGAAGCCACCCCTGGGGCGCGTCCACGGCAATGACGTTGTGGGTGCCCGGTATGATTTTAATGCTGTCCTTGCTTACCGAAGGAATGGTGTGCACGACCATACGGTATTCAACAAGCGGATCCAGAATAACGGTATCTGGATTTCCGCGATGGTTGATGGTGTGAATGTAATTGTACTTCAATTGGCTGGACGTAATATCGTAGAAACTCATGTTTACATCAGTCTCCGTTGGCAGCCCACGCTCATCCAAGAGGTTCACCTGGGCAGTGGTGTTGTTCAAGGCCTGAGAAATGACCAGCCCTAAGATGTTCTTAAAGGTCTTCTCATTGGAAGCGTCGTAGTATTGTCCCACACATTCAAAGCTCTCCTTGAATTGATCGTCTGACCCAATTCCAATCACGAAGGGCTTCAGAATAATGCCTTGCTTTTGCAGGGCCCGACTGACCGCACAAGGATCCCCATCACAGGCCTCAACACCATCGGTTATGAGGATGATGACATTGCGGCAATCGGAACAGTTGCTCGGAAAGTCGTAGGCCGCGCGTTCCAGAGAGCGGGCAATTGGAGTAGTCCCTTTAGGACGAAGCTCACTCAGCTTCTGCTTGATGCGGCGAATGTTATTGGCTGAAAAGGGGACTTCCAAACGCGTATCGGAGCAGTCTTGAGGAGGAACAGGCTTTTGATGGCCGTACACCCGAAGTGCGAGTTCAAAGTTAGGGTCGGGCACTTCGGCCAGACTGTCCAACATGGTATTCATCAAGCGCTCCGCAATGTCAATCTTGGTGCCGCTTTCCCACTGCGCATACATACTCTGCGAAGCATCAAAAACAAAGAGAATCCTCGTCTTTGGAGGTCTTGGTTTTTCGGGCCCTTGCGCTTGTAGGAGGAATGGACCGCCTACGGCGAGATACGCGATGATCGCTATGAATCGAAGCTTCGGCATTAATTAATAGTCTCCGAGCGTTTCAGGATTTTGTTCCAAGGCGCTGGCCAACTGCTCGTCGTTTGGAGCAACTCCGTGCCAAGCGTGTGTTCCCATCATATAGTCCACACCATTTCCCATCTCGGTCTTCATAAGAATAACGATGGGTTTACCTTTTCCAGTCTCTGCCTTAGCGGCATTTAGAGCAGCAATCACACTTTCGAGGTCATTGCCCTTGGTTTCCACCAATACCGTCCATCCAAAAGCCTTAAACTTCGCCTCGAGGTCACCGAGATCGAGAACTTCAGAAATATCTCCGTCAATCTGCTTGCTGTTCCAGTCAACGGTGGCAATTAGATTATCCACCTTGTTGTGTGCCGCATACATAGCCGCTTCCCAGATTTGCCCTTCTTGTAACTCTCCGTCACCATGCAAACTGTACACGGTTGAATCATCACCATTGAGCTTCTTGGTCAAAGCGGTACCTATCGCCACAGACATTCCCTGTCCCAATGATCCGGATGCAATACGCACCCCTGGGAGTCCTTCGTGAGTGGTGGGGTGTCCTTGAAGACGTGAGTCTATCTTTCGGAAGGTTCCCAGTTCATCTACCGGGAAGAACCCGCGGCGGGCGAGGGTAGAGTAGTATACCGGAGAAATGTGTCCGTTGGAAAGGAAGAACAAATCTTCGCCTTTCCCGTCCATATCAAAACCTGAATCCTTGTAGTTCATGATTTCGTGATAAAGCGCCACGAAATATTCAGCACATCCAAGAGATCCTCCGGGGTGTCCAGAGTTGTTGGCGTGTACCATACGAACAATGTCGCGACGGGTCTGCGTCACGATATCTTTGAGTTGAGCAAGATCGGCCATGGAAAAAATTTTGTGCAAAATTATCTGATTCATTGGTAAAGAGGAAGTGATGTTCACTTCTTTTGATAAATACATGTCGGCAATTCCTATTTTTGCGGCCTAAATCACGAGAGCATGAAATGTGGAATCGTCGGGTTGCCGAATGTGGGGAAGTCAACACTGTTTAATTGCTTGAGCAATGCCAAGGCTCAATCAGCCAACTATCCCTTCTGTACCATTGAACCAAACGTAGGCGTCATCAATGTTCCCGATGACCGTATTACCAAGCTCGAAAGTCTGGTGAATCCTGAGCGCGTGGTTCCGGCCACCGTGGAAATTGTGGATATCGCCGGACTGGTAAAAGGGGCCTCAAAAGGGGAGGGGCTCGGAAACCAATTCTTGGGTAACATTCGCGAGACCAATGCCATCCTTCATGTGCTTCGTTGCTTTGACAACGACAACATCGTACACGTTGACGGAAGCATTGATCCAGTGCGTGACAAAGAAACCATTGATATTGAGCTTCAGTTGAAAGATTTGGAGACCGTCGAAAAGAAGATGGACAAACTCCAAAAACTGGTCAAGATCGGCGACAAGAATGCCGTCAAGGGGATGGGAGTCTTGGAAAAGGTGAAATCTTCCTTGCTGAGCGGCGTCAGTGCTCGTGCCGTGGAATTGACCGAAAGCGAACGCGAAGAGTTTGTCGATGACATGTTCTTGTTGACCGACAAGCCTATTATGTATGTCTGTAATGTGGATGAGAATTCCATTCGCGAAGGCAACGCCTTTGTAGATAAAGTTCGTGAAGCGGTGGCGGGAGAGAATGCCGAAGTATTGGTGATTGCCGCTGGAACGGAAGCCGACATTGCCGAATTAGAGACTTTTGAAGAACGCGAGATGTTCTTGGACGATTTAGGC
Organism: Flavobacteriales bacterium; assembly: GCA_965661605.1. GTDB lineage: Bacteria > Bacteroidota > Bacteroidia > Flavobacteriales > ECT2AJA-044 > ECT2AJA-044. Next base: position 129,128 of record CBFIEH010000001.1, read on the forward strand.
TTGGATGAGCCAGGCGTGAACAAGTTGATTCGCGCTGCTTACCGATTGCTCCATCTCCAAACCTATTTTACAGCTGGAGAGAAGGAAGTCCGCGCTTGGACCATTCCTGTTGGCGCAACCGCTCCTCAAGCCGCTGGTGTTATCCATACGGACTTCGAGAAAGGATTTATCCGGGCCGAAGTGATCCACTACGAGGATTACGTGCAGTACGGAAGCGAGGCACAATGCCGTGAGGCAGGAAAAATCCATATTGAAGGGAAGGAATACGTCGTTCAAGACGGTGATGTCATGCACTTCCGCTTCAACGTCTAAGAGTTTTGAAAAAACTGTTAAAAACTCAGGTTGCATCGCGCCGTTGAGGCGCTCCCAATTCTCTATTTTTACTCCGTATGGCGGAGAATCAGTATAATGAGGACAGCATCCGGTCACTCGACTGGAAGGAGCATATCCGACTGCGTCCTGGGATGTACATTGGGAAGTTAGGAGATGGATCTGCGCACGACGACGGAATCTACATTCTCCTGAAGGAAGTCTTGGACAACTCTATCGATGAGTTTGTCATGGGCAATGGGAAAACCATTGAGGTTTCCATCAAGAACAACACGGTAACTATTCGGGATTACGGTCGCGGCGTTCCGTTGGGGAAGGTCGTGGATGTCGTTTCGAAAATTAATACCGGAGCCAAGTACGATTCCAAGGTCTTTAAGAAGTCTGTTGGACTTAACGGGGTAGGAACGAAGGCGGTGAACGCCCTTTCGGAGCAATTCCGCATTCAGAGTGTTCGGGACAACCAAACCAAGATTGCAGAATTTGAACGCGGAGCCCTAACGGTAGACGATCCTATTGGAGAGTCCTCCTTACGCAAGGGAACCAAGGTCTTCTTTGTACCGGATTCCGAAATCTTTGGAAACTACGCCTACCGGACGGAGTACGTAGAGAAGATGCTCTGGAACTACGTCTATTTGAACCCGGGGCTAACCATTCTATACAATGGTGAGAAGATGTATTCCGAGAACGGTCTAAAGGACCTCTTGGAAAACAACCTGGACGGAGAAGTCCTATTTCCAGTCATTCACCTGCGCGGAGAGGACATTGAGGTGGCCATGACGGTAAGCGGAAAACAGTACGGCGAGCAGTATTACAGCTTTGTCAATGGTCAACACACCACTCAAGGGGGTACGCATCAAGGGGCGTTCCGTGAAGCCATCGTGAAGACGGCGCGTGAATTCTTCAATAAAGGATTTGAAGCAGCCGATATCCGTCAAGGTATTGTGGCAGCGGTGAGCATCAAGGTCATTGAGCCTGTATTTGAAAGCCAGACCAAAACCAAGCTAGGGTCTGCGGACATGGGACCTGATGGGCCTACTGTACGAACCTTTATCAATGACTTTATTAAGACCGAACTCGACAACTACCTGCACAAGAATGGAGATGTTGCTGAGATTTGGTTGAAGCAGATTCTTCAAGCAGAGCGGGAGCGAAAGGAACTTCAAGGAATTAAGAAGTTGGCTCGAGAGCGTCAGAAGAAATCAAATCTGCACAACAAAAAACTACGGGACTGTCGATCTCATTACGACAACCAGAAAAACGATGATCGTTTAGAAACGACCTTGTTTATTACGGAGGGAGATTCAGCTTCTGGGTCCATTACGAAGGCGCGAAGTGTTCGTACACAGGCCGTTTTCAGTCTTAAAGGGAAACCGCTCAACAGCTACGGACTCACCAAAAAGGTGGTCTATGAGAATGAAGAGTTTAACCTCCTTCAGGCGGCACTCAACATAGAGGATGGCCTTGAAGGTCTACGCTATAACAATGTGGTGATCGCGACGGATGCCGATGTGGATGGAATGCACATTCGCCTGCTACTGATTACCTTCTTCTTACAGTTCTTCCCTGAGTTGATTCGTGAAGGACATCTCTACATCCTGCAGACGCCGTTGTTCCGGGTACGGAATAAACAGAAGACCATCTACTGCTATGATGAAGGGGAGAAGCAGTCTGCTATGAACGAATTAAAAGGTAAGATTGAAATTACCCGATTTAAGGGTCTTGGCGAGATTTCTCCAGATGAGTTCAAGCATTTCATCGGCAAGGACATTCGCCTAGATCCCGTTTTGATCGGAAAGGATTCCACCATTGATGAGCTGCTCAAGTTCTACATGGGTAAGAATACGCCACAGCGTCAGGAATTTATTATTGAAAATCTACGGGTCGAAAAAGACCTGGTTGAAGAAGAAGCCTCATGAGACTGACCAACGAACAGTTGAAGGAACACTTTGTACTGCTCTACGCCATCTTGGCCTTGGGCATACTCATTGACTTGCTCGTGAGTGGGGTAGACGGTACCATTACCGAATACTTTCAGAGTCATATGCCGAGTATTGGGAGCTTGGGTGTTGTGGTGCTCTTGTTCTTGTTGGGGAAACCGTATTTCGAACGCGATAGTGACGGCGAGGTGTTGATCTTCAAGTCCAGGTACTTCTGGGGGGAGAAAATTTTCCCTGGTCTCACCAAGACAGCAGAAGTCCCCAAAAGAAAGCTGATCGATTATAAGATTCGGAGCTTTTTTCGTCGCACGGTCACCATTAAGATAAAGAGTAAGAAGGGCGTTACGGTACGCCACTTTAACATTACGTGTTTGTCGCGCAGTAAGTAGCGACATTTGAAGAAGTCCTTGGACAAGATCAAGAGATAAAATAGAGCCGGGAAAGAAAAAGATTGATGGCAGAAGAGCTTGAACCCGAAGAAGTGGGAGGAGAGGGCGCCGCGACCAGCACCAAGGTCTCGGGCATGTATATGGACTGGTTCCTGGATTACGCATCGTATGTGATCTTGGAACGAGCTGTTCCTGCACTTGAAGATGGGCTGAAACCCGTACAGCGACGTTTGTTGCACAGCATGCGGGAAATGGAAGATGGTCGTTACCACAAGGTGGCCAACTTGATTGGTCATACCATGAAGTATCACCCACACGGGGATGCCTCGATTGGTGACGCACTGGTCCAATTGGGTCAGAAAGACCTCTTGATTGACTGCCAAGGGAACTGGGGGAACATCTACACCGGAGACCGGGCCGCAGCTCCTCGTTACATTGAAGCGCGTTTGTCCAAGTTTGCTTTGGACGTTGTCTTCTCTCCGAAAGTGACCACCTGGCAGGCATCTTACGATGGTCGAGGAAAGGAACCAGTTTTCTTGCCTGTGAAATTCCCATTGCTCTTGGCTCAAGGGGTTGAGGGTATTGCCGTTGGATTATCGACGAAGATTATGCCGCACAACTTTATCGAGTTGATCGATGCCAGTGTGGACGTACTTCGTGGAAAGAAACCAAAGCTTTTGCCGGATTTCCCGACTGGGGGAATTGCTGATTTCAGCCAATACGACGATGGTAAGCGCGGCTCACGAATCAAAGTGCGGGCTCGAATCAGCGTAGATGACAAGAACCTCTTAAAGATCAGTGAGATTCCCTTTGGTACCACCACTACATCCTTGATCGATTCTGTACTGAAGGCCAACGATCGCGGTAAGATTAAAATCAAGCGCATTTAGGACAACACTGCCGAGCACGTTGAGATTCTCATTCATATTCCATCCAATCTATCTCCGGACAAGACCATTGATGCCTTGTACGCCTTTACGGACTGTGAGGTATCCATTAGTCCTCTGTGCTGCGTCATTGAAAATGATCGACCATTCTTTGCGGGCGTAAGCGATTTGATTCGCTTGAGTACGGAGCATACTCTGGATATCCTCAAACGTGAATTGGAAGTAGAGCTCGATGAACTTGAGGAGCAATGGCACTTTGCCAATTTAGAGCGCATCTTCATCGAGAACAGGATCTACCGGGATATTGAGGAGGAAGAAACCTGGGAAGGGGTCATCAAGGCCATTGACAAAGGCCTGAAGCCACATACCAAGCACCTGAAGCGTGCAGTAACCGAAGATGATATTGTTCGTTTGACCGAGATTCGGATCAAGCGTATTTCAAAATTTGATCTAGGTAAGGCCCAACAGCAAATTGATGCGCTTGAAGGAAAGATTGAACAGGTCAAACACAACTTGGATAACCTGGTTGATTTTGCCATTGATTACTTCAAAAACATCAAGACGAAGTACAAGGAAGGCAAGGAGCGAAAAACCGAGATCCGCGTTTTTGCCGACATCGTTGCGACCAAGGTGGCCATTGCCAACGAACGCTTGTACGTAAATCGTGAAGAGGGTTTCATTGGGACTTCTTTGCGCCGGGACGAATTCGTCACGGAGTGCTCGGACATCGACGATATTATTGTCATCCGGAAGGATGGAAAGATGATGGTGACCCGGGTCGATAAAAAGACCTTTGTCGGAAAGGACATATTACACGTTGCGGTCTGGAAAAAGAAGGACGCACGGACGGTCTACAACCTGATTTATCGAGATGGCCCCAAGGGAGCTTATTACGTCAAGCGCTTCAGCGTGACGAGTATTACGCGGGATCGCGAGTATGAATTAACAGCGGGAACCAAAGGGTCTGAGGTAGAATACTTTACGGCCAATCCGAATGGAGAGGCGGAGACCGTTATGGTGTATCTGCGTCAATTGAAGCGCCTTAAGAAGACCAACTTTGAGCTGAATTTCGCAGATCTCATGATCAAAGGAAGAGGGGTAAAAGGAAATTTGGTTTCCAAGAATCCGATTAAGCGCATTGAGCTGCGCGAAGAAGGAGTGAGTACCCTGAAACCACAAAAGATTTGGTTTGACGACACTGTTCGGAAATTGAACACGGAAGGCAGGGGAGAGCTTCTGGGCGAATTCAGCGGTGATGACCGTATTCTAGAAGTTAGCCAGAACGGTACGTACCGCTTGCTCGGCTTCGAATTGACGACTCATTTTGAGGACGATATGGTCTTGTTGGAAAAACACTATCCAGAAAAGCCCTTGAGCGTCGTCTACTTCGAAGGAGAAAAGAGCCTTTATTACGTGAAGCGCTTTATTCCCGAGTTGGTCGACAAGACCAAGAAAGTGGAATTCTTACCAGAAAGTGAAGGGACCCTGATGGAGCTGGTGACAAGTGATTACATCCCACAGATTGAAATCGAGTACACCAAGCTGCCCAATAAAGAACGTAAACCGAATGAAACGGTCAATTTAAGCGAGTTCATTTCCGTTAAAGGACTGAAGGCGCTTGGGAATCAACTGACGAAGCTGAAGGTTCGCAGCATTAGTCTGTTGGAGCCTATCGAAAAGGATCCTCCCGCACCCGAAGTGGTGGAAGAAGAGGTGACTGAACCATCGGCCCGTGAGGGCCAGAACCTAACGTCTAAGGAAGATGTTACGTCTACTAATAATGAAGACTTGTCTGCGGATGATGATGGACAAATAACCCTCGAATGGGATTAAGGTCATATCGTTATCTTTGTGACTCTTTTATCTACTCAATATGAAGCGATTGCTATTTGTTTGTTTCCTGGGAGTGGCAACACTTGCACAGGGACAGAACTTAAACATGACCTCATTAGGTCAGTTAACGTACACCGAAATCCTCAATGATATATGGGGATACGCGGATGGAAATGGGAATGAGTACGCCCTTGTCGGTACTCAAAATGGATTCAGTATCGTCGATGTTACCGTGCCAGCAACTCCGGTTGAACAGGCCTATATCGGGGGTGTATGTAGTACATGGCGTGATGTCAAGGTTTGGGGAGACAAAGCGTATGTGACACATGACTCGCCAAACTGTTCTCCAGGAAATCCAAGTGACGGTCTGTTGATCGTGGATTTGAGCGATATCGCTACGAATCCTAATCCGGATTATTGGAACTACTTCTTTTCGTACAACAATGAAAACTATTCACGTGCACATAACATCTACATCGATGAGAATGGAATCATTTACCTCTTTGGAGCAAACATTGGCGTTGGTGGAGCTTTGTTGTTGGACCCTACCGTAAACGATACGGCACCGCCCGTAGTTGGTATTTACGATGAGTACTACTTGCACGATGGTATGGCTCGTGGCGACACCTTATGGGGAGGAGCGATCTACCAAGGTGAAATGGTGGCTATTGATGTGAGTAATCACTCTACCATTGGAGCTAATATGGGTGCAGCCACGACACCGGATGTGTTTACGCACAACGCTTGGATCAGCCAAGATGGTACACACGTCTTTACTACGGACGAGGTTTCCGGAGCATACGTAGGTTCTTACGATGTGACGGACTTGACCAATATTACCGAAGTTGATCGTGTGCAGCCGGAAAACGACAATCAGGTCATTCCGCACAACACGCATGTGAAAGGCCAGTACATCTTCACGAGCTGGTACCGTAGTGGTGTTCTGGTGCATGATGTAACGTATCCATATAACGTGATCCGCACCGGTCAATACGATACTTCACCACTTTCAGGAAGTGGATTCAACGGAGCGTGGGGAGCTTATCCCTTTGCGCCAAGTGGAAATATCTACGTCTCCGATATGGAGCAGGGTCTTTTTATTATCGGATTTACACCAACTCAAGCTTGTTATCTTGAGGGTACCGTATCCGATGCGACGACATCAGCACCTATTGCTACCGCTACGATTCAGCTGCTGACCACGAATATTTCAAAAGCAACGGATCTCAGTGGATTCTACGCGACTGGTTCAGCCACGGCTGGAACCTTTGACGTGATATACTCTGCACCTGGATATACGTCAGACACACTTTCTACTACATTGACCAACGGAACCTTGGTGACACAAGATGTTGCTCTGAACCCACTTGGCAGCACGAGCATTGACGGTTCAGTAGTTGATTCAAACGGCACGTCGTTGTCTGGAATCAGCGTGGTTATGACTGATGGGTTCAATACGTACTCTTCTACGACTGACGCAAACGGTCAGGTGACGTTTTCTCCGGTTTTCTACGGTACTTATCAGGTGACCGCTGGTGCTTGGGGTTATCAAACCGACTGTTCTCAAGTGGTCGTGGACGCCAACACTTCTGCGATTACCATTGACCTTGAGACCGGTTACTATGATGACTTCTCTCTGGACTTTGGTTGGAACGAGCTAAGCACGGCATCTACAGGTCGTTGGGAGCGTGGTGAGCCAGCAGGAACTGTATTTAACGGTGGACCTTTTGCCCCAGACCAAGACGTACAAGGTGATTGTCTGGACCAAGCCTATGTTACTGGTAACGACGCCAGTGGTGGAGCAGGAGGGGATGATGTAGACGATGGTTTCACAACACTTCGCTCTCCATCTATGAACCTGAATGCGTACACTGATCCTTGGTTAAGCGTGTACCACTGGTTTGCTAATGAAGGCGGATCAGGTAATCCTAATGATACTTTGATTCTGTACTTGACAGACGGTTCGGCCACTTATGAAATTGATCGTATTGACCAGTCTTCAACACAGGCTCAATGGATCCAATCTAGCTACCGCATTTTGGACTATACCAACAACCTAAGCACCGTTCAGTTCCGTGCTTATGTAGCCGACCTGGCTGGAAACGGAGGTCACTTGGTAGAAGCAGGGATCGATCAATTCGAAGTGGTGGATAGTGCAGCTTCTTCGATAGGTATTGGCGAAAATGAATTCAGCATGTGGTCTGTATATCCCAATCCAGCAGAAGATCAATTAAACGTTGGGCGTTCTGTTGATGGTAATTCTGCCGTATTGAGTATTGTTGATGTTCAAGGGCGTCTCATCCAGAGCATCTCAATGGAAGCCACTGAAACGCGCGTGAAATTGAATGTGAGTGAATATGAGGCTGGTGTATACTTCATCCGTTCTGGAAATGGAGAAGTACATCGCTGGGTTAAGCTCTAATTGAAGAGAATTCCTTGCTCTCGAGCTCGATCTCGTTTGCAAGCAAACAAATGAGCATAGGCATCCCTGTAATTAGGGATGCCTTCTTTTTTGCGCCAAAGATGGAGCGGAATGAGGTCAGGAGAAAAAGGATTCCAAGTCGTTTCATAATGCTCCCTTAGTGCTTGTACAAGGTCAGGGGAGAGGTCAGAGATTTCTCCTTGAAAGCCTTTGTTGGACCATTCCCAAAGTAGTTGAAGAATAATGGAATGAAACTCTTCATAAAAAGGCTTGGACAGTAGGAGGGACTTTCTTAATGAAAACACAAGTCGATCTGCCTGGTCCAGGTCCGCTTTTCTTATAAAGCAAAGGATCTGATAGACGCGTACGAAAAACTCTATTTCACTATCAAATCGCTCTGTACCTATCCTTGCAAAATCCGCAAGGCAATTCTCTCCACTTACTAATTTCTTTGATGCGAGAATATGTAATTCTAGATCATTCATTTCCTCGGTATCCTGTAGAATCCTAGTAGGTAGGTCACCCGAATAAAATGAAACAGCCATTACGTTTGGCCTAAAAAGTCGATCGACTGGAGAAAATTTCCTCAAACAAGAATAGTTTTTTCGAAAGCCGCATTCCGAAATCTTCAGGTTACCTTCATATGCTCTGAGAATATTGAGATTGTTCTCTGCAATTGGAAGCTCTTTAGAAGTAAAGTGTTCGGGATTGGCTTTTATTATATCGACAAGTTCAGTTAGCGCTGCTTGTGAAGCATTTATATTTTCTACCGACTTGTGTATTTCTTGCCTCTTAACAATCAAATATGCGTATAAGACTAGCCTACGGAGCCTAACCTGACCAACTATAGGATTTGATTGCAGACCTTCAATAAACTCCTGATCTGACTTACTGACGTCCCCAGAGAATTCGGGTAGATTAACTTTAGTCGAGAATTCACTCAGCCGTTCGTATTGACCCTTTACTAGTCGATTGGCTTCGAGTCTTTTGCTATACTTTTCAGCATTCTTGGATTCACCATGGTACTTGAAATCCTGAATTAATTGGTTAAGTATAAGGGTAGTCATATCATACCTTTCCAATTTCACAGAAATCTTCAGAGCTCGCCTTAGAAAGTAGATAAAGTGTTTTCTATTTCCCTTAGCTCTTGCTATTTGAGAGTACAACAAGTACTTGTGTATTAATATTTTGACTCTTTCGTAGGTAGAAAAACTATTGTAGTTAACAATATTGAAGCTCAGCGATAGAGCTTCGTAATATTTCAGAAAGAGTCTTTCAAAACGCTTCCTTGTACGCGTCGATTTGTAATCGACACTTTGAAAATCGAGGCTACCTGATTTTATGGATTTGAAATCACTGATGTAGTTATTCGTGTCGCCAATTTTCGAGTTAAAAAGAGAAAGAAATTTTAAAGCATTTCGATCCTCCTCATCCGTAGTTCGATTAATTAAGTCCTCTATTTCAGTCGCAAAAATCATAGACTTATTCTGAAAAGCTCATCAAAATCTACGACCTCGGCTGAAGTAGGATTCCATTCATCCTCAGATTCAGCAGGAGAAATAAAATTGCTAAAGCCATTGAGAGTGATTCTGGCATGTCGCTTTACGCGACTAGAAAGTTCTTTACCGTGTAGATACCTCCTGAAATTCTCAATTTCGTTTTCAACAGTATCAAGATTGCCAGAAAGCTTGTAGCTTAGGATTAGTAAGATTCGGGCATATAAATTCCAGCCAGACTTGTCCTTCTTTAATTCACCAAGGTTTAAAAGCTCGGAAATTGCAGATTTATAATCGCCTTGTAGAAACCATAAGTGTGCGAGTATAATGGACAGTTGAGTCTTATAGATGGGAGACAACCAAGGTTCTTCAATTAATTCAAGAGCAAAAGCTAAGGATTCTTGATTCTCTTTGAGATAAAGTAAGTTCCTGCACTTTATAAGACTACAGAAACTGCGATTTATATCAGATACATTAGTCTGTACGAGGAGTTCGTTGACGGTATTATTAGATCTCTCGAATTCTTTATCAAGTACATAGAACAAGGCAAGGTTTACTTCAATCGTCTGGACCTCCCTGATTTTATGAATCGCGTAGTTGCTTTTAATAACATCCTTGAGTCTTTCGCAAACCTCCAGACATTTCTTATAATCCCTTCTCTTATCATAATATAGAAGAGATGTGTAAAGGACGTTTCTGTCGACTGATGCAGAATACGGAGTATTGTCTAAAGCTTCTAAATCCTTAATTGAAGACTCCAGCTCGTTCATTTGCCTTGAATTGAGAGTGTCAATTAAGTAAAATTTAAAAGTAGCCATTCGAGTTCCGGACGATTTAGAATAGTTTAGTCTTTGTATTTCTACATCTCTCATTTCTTTACTGAAGTCTATTGACTTCATAGGCATCATTCTGAATTTTGAAACCGCCGCGAGTTGATTCAAACAGTATGATGAAAAGTCAAATAATTCGAGTCTCCTCGAAAGCTTTAACGCTTTACGCAAAACTCGAACCCCACCATGAAGGTCGCCTATCTGAGCTCTAATTTTATACGCTTGTATATAATTTAGGCATCGAATAAAGTCCTTGTCAACCTTGTCTAGCGTGTTTGTCCTTCGATGTACGTTTACTGGAAGAGTGATTATCTCATTAATCTTCTCTTCAAGCCGTTCAATATTCTTTCGGAGTCCATCCTCAGATGAGGCAATAGACTCATCCTTACATATTTCCTCGAACGACTTACCTGAACTTATGGCATCGAAAAGAACTAAATATGAAGAATCCTTGGTTGTATACTGTTTATAAAATTCCCGGAGGTAGATCTCCGAAGCACGTAAATCAGCATCACTAAGTTTACTGTACAGAGTTCTTAGTCGCTGTAGTCTTTGATTATTATCCATCGTTGTCCAAAATAGAACATTCTTTCATTTCGTTAGCAAGTCTTGCTACCGATGTTTGTATTGTAATTAAAGAAAGTGATGGGAGGCTTCGTATTCTAATACAACCGAAAGAGACTTTTTTAGTCTGAAAGGACTCGTTCTTTGAGGGACACGTTATAGCGTTGTCCAAAATGGAATAATTTCTCCTGTACGTTTCTGTACGCTAGTGTGATATTTGTGTAAGGTTTAAGCGCAAAAACAAATATCATGGCATCTCTCGTACAAATCCTCTTGGCTTATTTAGGATTCGTTTTCCCAGACGAAAACTAATCTAAACGACAAGTAACCCTCTTAATCCTAAAGAAATGGAAGGCTTCGTATTCTAAAAAGTCACAGGGGTATAAAAAACAACGGCCACGAAACTGCCGTTAACAATGTTTCATGACCGTAGCTTTTTCCTAATTATGCTACACACCTTTGAGCGTTGCGTAGGTTAAACGCTCACCCATTGTGTTCATGACCTCCTAATTCTACACAGAGCGTAGGATTTAGAAATCTTGATTAAACCTGCAAATCGGTTTCACCCAAAAAGGTGAGGCCTTTTTTGCTTTATAATTCTCACAGAAATAGGAGATTGCTTTTGCAATTCCAATTATTTACTTGGAATTGAGACTATTAGTTATTCACAATCCATCTTTTCTTTCTGAGGTCTTGTTTTTTGGTGGATTGTTTTATCTTTGCCGTCCCAATGGCTCCGTAGCTTAACTGGATAGAGCACCTGACTACGGATCAGGAGGTTCGGGGTTCGAATCCCTGCGGGGTCACGGAAAAGAAAAGCCGCTGTCATTAAGAGATGCAGCGGCTTTTTCTATTTAAGTAATCTTGTTCTTACTATTGAATCTCTGCGTTCAAACCCTCTTCTACAAGCGCAGACCACATAGGCTTGAGCTTGTTAAATTCATCTGTCTTAACCGTACACTTTCCATTGTAGTGGACAATCATCGTGCATTGCTCTGCCTGTAGCAGATCATGACCACAAATACGGATCAAGCAGTCGATAACGTGATCGAAAGTGTTCACTTCGTCGTTGTGTAACACAAGTTCGCGATTGCGCACGAGCTTTTCTCTCTGCTCAACTATTTCCAGTACTTCTTCTATCATTGTCTTGATTTACAGTGCAAAAGTACGAAAAGACCTAATAGAATTCTTCAAATCGAGAAAGCCACTGATCTACACGACGTCGAGTAGAGATAGTGTATTGGAAATACATTCCATCGTCCAGCTTCGCTTGTCGCTTGTTTAGGCTTAAGTCCTTAATCACATCATTAAAGGCTTCATCCGAAGACAAGCACTGCATAATGTTCCTACGTAGAGAGAAATAGTACCAATTGCGTCGATCCAGCTCAAAGTACATGTAAAACTCATCTTGACGCCGCTTTCGGACCAGTTCAATCTTTCCACGAACCTTTTTATTTACCTGAATGTGGCCAATGCTTCCAATACCTATGTCGCCTATCGTAAGGTAACTTCTGGTGTAATCATTCCAGGCCCACTCCACATCGGTGAGTACAAGCGTCATTGTTCTGAGCTCTTTTGGCAGCTTCTCAACGGAACCATAGGTGCGAATTTCCTCCATGTAGACCAGCGCTGCTTCTTTACCTAATAGGGCAATCATTGCCTCGCGATAAACATCTCGATCTAGATCGATCCCCTTGAGCATATTGTCATCGTTGATGTTCGCTGCCATGAGTTCAAGGGCTTCTTCAGTAAAGAAGAATCCAATGCCCATAAACAGGTCCATTTTAATAGTGTCACGGGTAAGGTCATGGGAATACGCGCCCCAGGTATTGAGCGCGACACCGCTTAGGTCGTTATCGAGATCAAAGGTTCCCGTTCCACGAACTTCACACGTTTTGTTGTTGAAGGCCATGAGCTGCGATGGATGGTCCGAATCTTCCAGTTTCTCCTCACTCGCAATGCGATATTCATTGCTTCCTTCGTCATAAATCAACCAGCCGGTGCTAGAGAAATTGGGCTCAGAATAGGCATTCGATTTCTTGGAGAGGAAATTACTGGTCATATCAACAGGATCCGCATTGTAAAAAAGTCCTGAGAATAACTGATTCCGTGCACGATCGGCCTCTAGTCGGCTCAGGTCAACTGCAATACGTTCTGGATCAATGGTGGACCGGAAAGGAATCTTATCGGTTAAAATAGCCTCACAGGCATGTTGAATCTCCGTATATCCGTCAAAGATATAGTTCGGGTCACTCCCCAAGACAAACACTTCCCCTTCAAAGCTGAAGAAAGGGGAGAGGAAAAAGTCCTGATCCGCAGGAACAATTCCATGGGCATTGGTCTGATAGGCCGTATCTACCCACATCGTGTCGATTGGAATAGGAAAGGCCTCCGAAAAGCGGTCTAGATAGTCGATTTTGGAACGACCTCTATAATCCAGTCGTCCCCGTACACGAACATTGGCTTCGTAGAATTGGTGGTAAGGATCATCCCTGAGGACTTCAACGCGGGAATTATCCAATCGATCCATTCGCGCATTGTCGCGTATGACTACAAAACCTGAGTCTGGATAAATCCAGGCGTCCGCAACTGCCATTTTTTCAACTCCATAACCCTCCAGAAGGGTATCAGCCATATAGTACTTCGCTGCTCCCGCTGTGTAGTTCAAACTGTCCTGAGCCTCACGAGTCGAAACCATATAGGCCGGACGGCCCGATGTCATTTGATTCAAATCAAAGGTCTTTGCATCCATATCCCACACGGCATGGTCCATATAGACATCGTACTGGTTTTCAATAACGTGTAGTGCAAACGCTGGGTCACGAAGGGTAAATTCACCACGGCGCTGTGCAAAGTCGATATCGCCCCGTGCATTGTCTAAACCAAAGGCCCAAGGACTCTCCGCGTTCAGACGCACTTTGAAGTTCAGGCGGTCGCTGTAAATGCGATGATGATCAAAGCGATAGAGCGAAGCGGTGGTTTGGGCATTCTCGAAGTCCGTTCGACCGCCTCCTTCAAGTCCACTGGGTCGCAAGGCCAAAAAACCGCGATGACTCGCATGTACATCAAAGAGGTCAAAGGGATTCTCTTTGGTGTTGTTGATGAACATTACATCGTTGTACGGCTCCCAATGAACGGAGGCCACAAGAGCTTGAGCGGGAGGGTATTCTGTCCCAGACAATTGAGGGCGTATTAAAAAGGTATCCGCCACAGCGTTCATCGAATCCAAGAAGAACAAGGAATTCCGAGTGTAGGTAGTACTGGTGATGTAATCCAATTCCCCTTTTCCTTCAATTCCCGCATTGCTCACCTTAATGGTATCTCGATAGCGGCCCTTCCCACCGTATGCTGGATAGCCTCCTCCTGGCGTTGTGGTGACAAATCCAAGCGAATAATCACGCATGACTTTGAGGTCTTCCTCAAACATGGGGAAGATGTCTCCGGAGTAGAACTGCCCGTTAAAGGCCAGGCCTTCCGTCTCAAACGTATCCAGACTGTCGATTTCGAAGGGTTCTACATGGAAATAGACTTTTGATCGATCGTATACGCCATTGTAGATTCGTCGATCATCCCAGTATACATAGCTGTCGTTCCCGGATCGGAAGATTGGATACTCCGGATAGCGTTCTCTACTGGACTTGTTGTTGGGCCGGTCAATAAAGAGCTCACCGGTCATGTTTTGCAACTTGTTCCGAATAGGCACCAGCTCTCGGCGACCGTATTCATCCGCATCAAAAGAGGGAACCAAGAACTTCATGGAATCAATCACATTCATATTGACCCGGAAATTCTGGTACTCAAAAAAGAAATCGCGCCCCATGAAATCGAATCGCCCCGCTTGAATGACTCCCGCAAAATTGAAATCGCGATTCTCCTTGAGCACCACTTGACCACCGGCAGGGAAGAGGACTACCTTTTGGGAATCACTGAGTAGAATGGGACGTACCCCGTACAGCTCCAAATCCTGATTCAAAAGATTGAGCCGTCCATTTTGCTGCTCGGCCATGGAGATGAAGCGAATAATATCGTAGTCAATGAAACCACCGCGGGCATTGATGTAGTCAAACATCTTCTGCTCAAACTTCACTCGACCTTTCTCTAAATCGTAGTTGACAAATCCTATTATGGTCATGTCCATCATTAGAAGCTTGCACTGATACTCCTCCATTTGAAGGTACTGGGCAATTTCCTCGATCCAAAACTCGTCTTGATGATCCGCACGTTCCCACATGCGTTTTAACACGTAGAGCACATTGGAATCATCCATTCCCTGGAGCTGATCAAAGCGCTCATCTCTATAGAAGTTGACGGATTCCAGTACCACTGGGTTTACCTCGCCAGCCTGAAGGTTGGAGAGCTTCATCACGGGCTCATCCATGTCCCATTCTAAGCGGTCGAAGTACATCTCCACCTTGTGATAGGAGTTGGAGTAGGGGCGTTGTGCCAAGCCTTCATCTTCCCGATAAAGGGAAAGCACCCGGTCTTCTTTGAAGAATCGGAGTTGGATCTTCGGGTGAAACATCGAATCTTCTTCAATCAAAATGGTGAGGCGACAGTCCCCTCCGAGAATCTCATCGTCCCGTAGGACAAATCGGTTGCTCAAAGCCTTTACGCGAGCCTCATTCTCGAAATCAAAGAGCATGAGCGCCTTTCGGTCATCAGTCCCGTAGCCAATGAATCGATCGCCTTCCACGCTAAATCCACCTTCATAGTAAACGCCCTCCACGATGTCTGGGATCTGAAACTCCTTATTGTAGCTATTGAAGATGGGGAAGCGGTAATTGCCCTCACGGGCCGATGCAAGAATATTCTCCTCAAAGGACCCTAGCATAGGCTCAGCTATATAGAATTGACTGTACAGAGTCACCGAATCAGCGGTCCACTTCGTTTTGGTCGTTTGGATCTCATACTCATCGAGTTGGGCCAGTAGGCTGTCTGCGCTGATTCCTGCTCGGGTCCAGAATACCTCACCGCCCACTCCAGTAAGTCGATCTTCCATAAGATCAAAGCGAATCACGGTATTGAAGACAACGCTTGAGTCTCCCTTGGCGTAGCACACCAAAGCGCCCTCTTCCGTTTCAATGACTCCAGGTTCATTTTGCACAAAGGCGCGCAAGTCTCCCAAGAACTTCCATTCCAAGGCCTGCGAACGGTAAAGCACACTGTCGCGGAATAATTCCTTTGACCGCAGCATAAACTGATCAATACTACGCCCGCTCTTTTCAGATACAATATCAGAAGTCGCTTGAAACCAAGTAGTCGTAACGGGATCATTGCCTAGGTCCACTACGGCTATCAAGGACTCTACGTAATCAATGAAGCCCGGATAGGAGCGAACCCGCTTCTTCAGCATCCGATTGGCCGTCTCAATGATGGCCGCCTCTTCTTCTGGAGTATAAACGCCTGAATTCCAATAGGCTGCAAAGAGCTCCATGGTCGCCACGGTAGTCTCCCCATTCTGCCCTTCCAGCATATAGGTACCCAACTGTTCCAGGAATTGTGGGCCATCTTCACTGAATTCGCGAAGGCGCTGCGACCAAGCATAACTCGTCCAAAGAATCAGCAACAGAATTAAGCTCTTCTTCATTTTTTAATCCATTTCGCAGCTACCCAATTCTGACGATCACGCCATCCTTCAAAGTGAAGGCCTAAATCCGAAGCCGCGCTCTTAAGCACTTCAAGGTCTTCCGTATAAAAGCCACTCATGTATAACGCTCCGCCTTCATTCAATATGCGGGCATAGGTAGGCAATTGATCCAGCAGGATGTTTCTATTGATATTCGCGTACAGGGTTTGACACTGGATGTCTTGAATCGCCTCAACACCACCGAAGCGTACTTCAACTTGTTCGGATACGCCATTCAACGCGCAGTTCTCTACCGCGTTCTCATAGGCCCATTCGTCGTAATCCACGGCCCAGACCTTGGATGATCCTTGTTGAGCTGCCAGAATGGCCAGAACCGCGGTACCAGCGCCCATATCCAACATGGGAGCTTGTGGAACGGGCTCGTCCAACATCCAGGTCAGCATCAAATACGTGGTGCTGTGGTGACCCGTTCCAAAACTCATTTTGGGTGTTATGATAATTTCGCGGTCAAAATCGTCGGGTCGAGAAGGATGAAAAGAAGCGCGCAAATAAAGGCGGTTTTCCACCTCAATAGGCTCAAAGTTCTTTTCCCATTCCTCATTCCAGTTTTGTTGCTCTACTTCACATACGGTATAGGGCGGGAGAGCTGTCCCGAGGTACATGGTGTCCCAATCCTCATCGGAAAAGGCGTCTGCGGGGAAATAGGCCTTTAGGCCATCCGCTTCCTCCACCACGCTTTCGACCTGGGTTTCTTCAAGAAGAACCAATAGGAGTTGCCGTTCCACGGCAGCTTCAGCTAAAGACCAGTGTACCTCTATATAGTTCATACCCGATCGCGGATCTCGACCAATTTGACAAAATCATCAGCCTTCAGCGACGCTCCTCCGATCAACCCGCCATCAACATCAGGCTGAGAGAATAGCTCTTCTGCATTGCTGGGCTTACAACTCCCTCCGTAGAGGACGGATACACTTTCGGCGATATCCTCACCAAACTTACCGCGGAGCCACTGACGAATAAAGCCGTGTATCTCTTGAGCCTGCTCAGCCGTGGCCGTTTCTCCTGTGCCAATGGCCCATACGGGTTCATAGGCAATGACCACTCGATTCATCTGCTCCTCAGTCAAATCACCGAGGACCCCCTCAAGTTGACTTTGTACCACGGCTTCTTGTTTGCCATCATACCGTTCTTGCAGCTGCTCACCCACACAGTATATAGGGCGTAAGCCAGCAGCAAAGGCCTGTTCGAGTTTCTGGAGGAGTAGTTCTCCGTCTTCTCCGTGGTAGGCACGACGCTCCGAATGTCCGAGAATGACATACTGTGCACCAATGGAGGCAATCATGCTTGCGGATACTTCGCCAGTGAACGCCCCTGATTCGTGTGCTGAACAATCCTGAGCAGAGACATGAAGACTGGGAAAGTCCTCCGTCATTTGCTGTATCGCCTCTAGATGTAAATAAGATGGAGCGATCACAACCGCCACATCTGGAGTTTCCATTCCTTCCAATTGCTTAACTACTTCGGTAACGGTATCAATTCCCGTTGGGAAATCGTGATTCATTTTCCAGTTACCAGCGACCATTTTTAATCCCATATCACGTTGTTTTCAAACGAGGGTCGAGCCATCGATAGAGGACATCGACTCCCAGATTAATCAATACAAATAGGGCTCCTACCACCAGGACCGCACCCATTACTACTGGCAGGTCCAATTGATTTAAAGCCCCAACAATTTCTTTTCCCAGTCCATTCCAGCCGAAAATATATTCCACAAAGACCGCACCGGCCAGCAGTGAAGCAAACCATCCACTGGTGGCGGTAACTACAGGGGTTAAGGCGTTGCGAAGCGCATGACGAAGAACCACAACTACACGACTTAAGCCTTTGGACTGCGCCGTGCGCACAAAATCTTGACTCAGCACATCGAGCATGGAACTCCTGGTCAATTGGGTAATTACCGCCAAGGGTCGAATTCCGAGGGTCAAGGCCGGCAGAATCAGGTTCTTGTAGTTGATGTAGATGCCCTCCCCAAAATCATCCACGGAATACAAGCTTCCGGTCATTGAGAGTCCGGTCCATTCCGACCAGACAAAGCCAAAGAGCCAAGCCATCAAAATGGCCGAGAAAAAGGAGGGGAGTGCCATCCCTAAAGTGCTGAGGACCGAAAGACCACGATCCAACCAACCATTGGGCCAAACGGCAGAGAGAACGCCAAAGAATACGCCCAAAATAAAAGCGAGGGTAATGCTCGAAACGGCCAGAGCCGCCGTATTGGGCAGTGTTTCCGCAATGATGGAGCTCACTGGAGTGCCGCTTCGTTGAAAACTTTCACGGAGATAGGGCGCCTTTATAGCCAATGCATGGGTACCAAATGGTGTGGAAGCGAGCACCGAATAACCGGGCTTTTCCAAGTAGTTCAACGCCGCCTCATTATGGCGATGGTGCCAGCTTACTGGGGAAAGATCATTAAGGTAGTAGAGGTACTGTTGACCGAGTGGCAAGTCAAAGCCGTACTTAGCCCGAATAGCGGCCAATTGCTCGGCGTCTTCCCGTTGATCGAGCATCATGCGTGCAGGATCTCCCGGTAAAACGGCAAACAGCAAGAATAGGACGGTGGCCACGCCCCAAAGCACTGCAATACTGTACCCCAAACTTTTCGCCATATGGCTAAGATACGGGGCTCCTAGGTCTTATGGAATGAGGGTGAAGCTTAGTTTTCCACAGCTTTACGAGCAGCTTCCAGGTCTGCGGGCAAGTCATTGTAATGCCATTTGGCGGCAATTACTCCATTCTTGATGTACACCAATCCAGGGTTGCTGCGCACAATAGTCTTCAAGGTGGTTTCATCACAGAAAGCAATCTGGTAGGCAGCCTGTACTTGATGGCGATATTCTTCTACTTGATCGTATCCAGAACTCGACATGCCCAAAAAGATAACACCAGCCTCGTCACAACTGCGAACCAAGTCGTTCAAGCGTTTGTGCAGCTTTGGGCTCACCGGAGCCTCGTTGATGCGATACATAACCAATAGGAATAGCTCGGCCTCTTGCATCAGGCTTTCCGTGTAATCCACGTCATCAATGGTCATGGTGAAGTCGTGAATTGGAGCGTGGTATCCTTCTTTGACGAGTTTCTGATCCCGAGCGACATATTCCGCTCCTTGGATGTTCCAGGGCTCATCTTCTGTTGAAAACTCTTGATCGACCCCGTCCACTTTGTAGGTCCAGGTAATCTCAAATTCATCCACAGGCGCTCCTTCAGGAATCGTCATGTCTTCTACAATATCGGTACCCACTTTATATGCGCGGAAATCGATTAAAGGAAGATGCTTCAGAACGTAGTACGCCATAAAGGCCTGCAGGACAACGGAAACGGTCAAGATAATTCGTGCCGTAGGCACTGCTAATAGGGGTTGTATGCGTTTGGCCTGGACAAAAAGGAAAATGGCCGCGGCACTCAAGATCACGTCCTTCGTGAAGCTCTCCCACGGTGTCAGGGGTATAGCGTCGCCGAAGCAACCGCAATCCGTCACCTTGTTGAAATAGGCCGAGTAGAAGGTGAGGAAGGTGAAGAAGATCATCATGAGCAAGAGGCCCCAAAGGGTCCACTTGGTGTAGATGCCCATTAGGAGGGCAAGACCTACCACGATTTCGAAGATGCAGATGATCACGGCCAGGGTTAAGGCCAAGGGAACCATGAATTCAGTTCCAAATACGGTGAAGTACTCCTCGAGCTTAAAGCTAAACCCCAGGGGATCGTTGAGCTTGATGAAACCGGAGAAAATAAACAGCGCACCGGTTAGGGCGCGGACCAATTGGACAATGAAATTCATGCTGCTGCTTCGTTAAGTTTAATCAGGGCAAAGACGCTGTAATTGACCATGTCAAAGTAGTTGGCATCGATCCCTTCAGATACCAGCGTTAAACCGGCATTATCTTCAATTTGTTTGATGCGCAAGAGTTTCTGGAGGATCAGGTCCGTAAAGGAACTCACCCGCATATCGCGCCATGCTTCCCCGTAATCGTGATTCTTGGCCATCATGAGCTCCTTCGCTCTCTGCGCTTGAGCATCAAAAGCCTCGGTTGCCGCATCTAGGAGCATGTCGGGCTGTTCTGCCACGCCGAGTTCCATTTGAATCAAGGCCATGAGGCTGTAGTTGAGGATCCCGATAAACTCGCCCCGAATACCATCCGCCACCTTTTGAGTGCCTTTGTCTTCGATACTGCGAATGCGCTGGGCTTTGATGAAAATCTGATCGGTGAGGGACGGCAAACGCAGGATGCGCCACGCGGTTCCGTAATCTTTCCCTTTCTTTGTGTAGAGGTCGCGGCACTCGCTAATCACGGCGTCGTACTGCGCTTCGGTCTTACTCATATTCCTGCTGATGACGTCGTCCAAAGGTACACTTTTTGGCCAACTGCCTTCGATCCGAATCGGGGGTCAATTGCTTGATTTTTCCACACCCAAGGTGATGGGGATTGTCAATCTCACTCCGGATTCTTTTGTCTCCGAAAGCCGCGCCACGCAGCTGGACGATGTTCGCCGTAAAGTAGACGAGCACCTCGAAGCTGGAGCCGATATTTTGGACTTCGGCGCTTACTCCAGTCGCCCAGGAGCCCAAGACATTTCGGTCGAGGAGGAGTGGAGCCGCATTGAGGGCATTCTTATGGCCCTACGGGCCGATGGTATTGACGCTCCCATAAGCATCGACACCTTTCGGGCCGAGGTAGCCCGCCGCGCTTTGGAAGATGGAGCAGACATCATCAACGACATTTCTGGCGGATCCGATCCGGACATGTTTCCCCTTGTGGCCCAATCTCGCGCACCGTATATCTTGATGCATATGCAAGGTACACCTCAAAATATGCAAGACAATCCCACCTATGGCGACGTCGTGCGCGACATCAACCTCTACCTGGCTCAAAAAATCCGAATACTTCACGAGCTCGGCGTCCACGACATCATCGCCGATGTGGGTTTTGGTTTCGGCAAGACGGTCGCTCAGAACTACGCACTGCTCCGAGAACTTCGGCAATTCCATGCCCTTGGCGTTCCTTTACTCGTCGGGGTAAGTCGGAAAAGCATGATTAATAAAATTCTGGACATCAAAGCCGCTCAAGCCCTTAACGGCACTTCAGTGCTCCACGCCTTCGCCTTAGAGCGCGGTGCAGCCATTCTTCGAGTGCATGATGTTCGTGAAGCCGTCGAGGCTGTAAAGCTGTTTCAGGCCCTACGGGCCGATTGATTATCTTAGCACCAAAGCCCAAGCGGTAGTGAATTTTATAGACTTCGGTATTCTGGACATCATCGACATCGTTCTGGTGGCCATCCTTTTGTATCAGCTTTACCAGCTGGTCAAGGGAACCGTAGCCATCAACATCTTAATTGGAGTCACCGCCATCTACTTGCTTTGGAAGATCGTGGAGGCCCTGAAAATGGAACTTCTCAGTGAAATCCTCGGCCAGTTCATCGGCGTGGGAGTCATCGCCTTAATCATCGTTTTCCAGCAAGAATTGAGACGTTTTCTACTCATGATTGGAACCACTAGCTTCAGCAGTCGAAGAAACATCATGCGTCAAATCGCCAACTTCAACCGAGAAACGGAAGATCATACTGTAGACGTGGACGCTATTGTCGAGGCCTCCAAAGATATGGCCGCTGAAAAGACCGGAGCTCTCATGGTCATCACTCGAAATTCGGAATTGAATCAAGTTTCCGACAGCGGTGATCGCATCGAAGCCGGACTCTCCAAAAGACTCTTAGAAAGCATCTTCGCTAAGAACAGTCCACTCCATGATGGAGCCGTCATCATTCGAGACGATAAGATTATTGCCGCACGCGCTGTTCTACCAACAACCGAACGCAATGATGTTCCAGCCCACTTTGGCATGCGGCACCGCGCGGCCCTTGGTGTGAGCGAACAAAGCGATGCGCTTGTGGTCATCGTTTCCGAAGAAACGGGTAAGATCAGTTACGCGGTGGGAGGTGACCTCCGCGTCAACCTAGAACCCATGGAGCTTCAAAAACAATTGGAGAAAGACCTTAGATAGGTTCAGCTGATTTTAACGAACAAAAAAAGCCCGCTCTTTTGAAGCGGGCTTTTCTAATTTATTAGGTGAGCTTTATTGCTTGATCAAAGGTGATTGCCAGAAGTGGGTATCGCTTTGAGCTCGCACTTGGTACCACCCCGCGGCTAAGTCTTGAATAGACCAAGTCAATCCAGAACTCAAATCACTTGGGGTCACCGCTTCAGAGCGAACAATACGACCTTGGGCATCAATCAAACGAACTTCAACTTCGCTTTTCAACTCAGTACCTGTGTATTGCAGATTCATGACATCGCTCGTTGGTTGAGGGAAGAGCACAAAGCTCTCTTCAGACCATTCCTCTAGTCCGATACCCTGAATCAAGACATTAAGGGAGTACGTATCAATACCACATGAACTCCAGAGCATTAACTCAACAGGATATGTGCCATTTGAAGCATAAGTATGCTGGGGTGAGTAGGCGCTCGAGTTGTTCCCGTCACCAAAGTCCCAATAGAGTGAATCCGCACTCGCTTGAGCGGTAATAGGATTGAAATCAACCGTTCCAACGCTCGGATTAGCAATGGTAAACACGGCAGACTCTTGAGCCTCGATCTGAACCGTATAGTTTGCATTTGCTGAAGCTCCACCATTGTCTGCAGTCAAAGTAACGGTCATACTTCCGCCAGCATCAAACGATACTTGGTGCGGTCCTGGACCTGTAGCTGTTTGAGGGAACCCATTTGGACCAAAATCCCAATTGTAATTCAAGAACGCTCCTCCAGAGCCATCACTGAAGTCAATTCCTTCAAAAACACAAGCAGATGGCTGACTGGCAATAATGCTGGCAGCCGGCAGTGCCTGTCCAATATTGATGTTATCTATGTATACGTTATTTCCGTAACCGCTCTTGGAAATCCAGCGGAACTGAATATCAGTCAAACCAATATAGGCCGCTAGGTCAATATCAGTACAAGCATTGAGTGCTCCACACCAATCCGTACTTGCGGTAGGGGCAAAGGCAGAGTTTTGACTCGGGACCGTTTCGAAATTGCCCCCGGGAGATCCGTCATAGCTGGCAAGTCGTGACCAAGTGACACCGCAGTCCGTGGACACCCATACGGCCATACTATCGTAGAGTGAGGCGCTGTATCCTGCGTATGCATGGTCAAAAATCAAATGTGGGTTTACGGCTCCAGTGAAATCAAGGGAAGGGGTGGTCAACCAGTCTTCAACTTCCGAAGTCTGTGCAGACGAATAGTTGAAGTTGTTTACACCGGCTGCCCAGTTTCCTCCGTTTCCAGAGGCAGACCGGCGCTCCCAGGTAATGTCTCCATCTGGGTTTGTTACCCGGAATCGGTCAAAACCTGAGGCCTGCTCAAAGTCCTCAAAGAAGGGGAGTAAGGTGCTTCCGATGAAAACAGGCTGTGCAATTCCGACAGAATCAACACCCACGCCGTTGTCCGCGGTCATACCTACAGTGTACGACCCGGCGGCTGTGAATTGAATGCTCACGTTTGTAGAAGTTGAGCTTGTTCCGTTCACGTAAGACCAACCAGTCGCTGGGCTAACGTACCATGCAAAGACGGTAGGCGATCCGGTTGATGTGTTGATAAAATCAACCACTTGTCCTGGACATCCTTCAAAGGTACTGGCATCAAAACCAGCAGATGGTGCACTTGAAGGAGATTCAATCTTAAAGTCGTCTAGGGCGATGTCAGAGGACCAGCCTGAACCGGTAATTCCCCTTAATCGGACAACAACTGTATCTCCTAAGTACGGCGCCAGACTCAAGCTCGCCAAGTTCCAAGCTGATCCCTGATCACCAGAAAGCACAGGAAGAACGTCTTCAATCAAACGCCCATTGACAATGAGGTCTGTGTGTAAGTCTCCTACTGCAGTTCCATTCATATGATAGCGGTAGGTTAATTCATAGGCCCCTGTTGCTGGGATTGCTACGCATGGTGAGTACATAATGGCCTCCTGTCCTGTACATCCATTAGATGCTTCCAAGTACACGTATTTACCATTCGAAGTACCAGGGTTAAAGTCTTGACTCGGACCAGTATTGTTTGAGGGGGTCCCTCCAAAGTTGGTTCGCCAATCAATATCATCGTCCACTCCATTGTCCAAGTTAAGCCAGCCTCCCGGCAGAGGACAGATCGTTGCTCCGCAATCACTGCGGGTGTTGCATGCGGTAAACGACTCTAAATTGTCCATCCATGGTGTCATAGATACCGTACCGCCAGTAAGGAAGTAAAAACTGACTTTAGCCGTGTCGTTGTATTTGTTTTGATCAGAAAGAATGCTGTGATAAACATCTAAACTATTCGCACCCGTTGCATTTGGCGTCAACGATTGCGTGAACGTGAATTCAATGGAATTTCCCGACAGAAGTGTGTCCGTCCATGACTGTGATACTGGAGTTCCTGCGTCGTGCACATAGCTCGCACTGAACCCGTGTACATCGTTTGCGCCCTGGTTGGTCAAACGAAAGACGACCTCTAAAGATCCTCCTCCGGAACATCCAGGCTGAGGTCCATTAAACGGCGTCAATACTTCCAAGAAGACATCGTCGTTCAGGGAACAGTTGGACAACCCAGCGGCTACAAAGAATGCATCACGACGCTCGCCCAGACCTCCGTTAGGTCCTACAGCCCGTATGGTGTAGTAGGAATCCAAAGAGGGATCATGCTGTAATACGGCGCCTGAAGTAGTTGTGGAAGTACCCACCACTTGCATGTAGGCGGTATCCATCCGCATGATTTCATAGCTCGTTGCTCCAGTTACTGCATTCCAAGAAAAGGCAATGGAATCCGGGCAAATAGACTGAACTTGGAATCCACCTACTCGGCGCAAAGCAGTATTGACACTGTCACTCTCATCACTTACTGATCCTCGGCTTACACGAACCAAAACTTCATCGCTGGCCAAAGAGGCTGGCACAGTCCAGCTGCGGAAACGAGCTGTTGCACCTGCGGTTCCAATGGTGTTCCAAGTGGTTCCGTTGTCATCACTGTAGTCTAGAGTAAAGCTGTTACCATTGCTCAGTGCATCCCAGCGTATCACTTCCGTTGTCGATGGCTCAAGGGCCGCACCACCATTCGGGAAGGTGAGGATGATTTCATCATCAATCGCGTACTCAAAGACCACCACGTAAGGCTGTGGTCCATTAGGGATTAAAGCCCCGGATACTTCAATGGTATACGTTCCAGCGGCAGGGAAGTCCAAGGTCACCTGCTCAACGTTATTCATGTTGTCTACTCCTCGTGTAGCGTTCGCATTGAGATTTGTAGCATTTGGGGTATCGTCCAACACCCAAGGATCCCAGGAAGTCCCTGAAGGATCTTTCACAACCAACTTCAGGTCGTTTACTAATGGAGTAGCCGCGAAAGGAGATCCTTCGACATCATTCCAGTAAAGCAAGATTTTAACTTCACCAACGCTTCCAGGCAAAGTGATATTAAAACTGTCGAGTTCGGCTGTGGAAATAGAGTCTTGGAAGAAGTTTCCCTCGAGAATGGTTTTCTGAGCACGACGGGCGTTAACTCGACCATATCCGTAGCGGAAGTCCGGACCTGGATTTCCTAAGTCTTCGGCTGAGTTCATCAGAATTCCCTTCATCAATGCTGAAGTTGGCTCGGTACCTCCATTGGTTTCTTTAAACGCTTGGTACATGGTAGCTAACGATCCGGCAACACCTGGGCAAGCCATTGACGTTCCGGTGAAACTAGCGTAGCTGTTCACATCTACTGTAGAGTAAACGCTTGTTCCTACTGCGCAAACGTCTGGCTTGATTCGTCCGTCGTCAGCTGGGCCACGGCTACTGCTGTTTGCTAATGCGTCGTTAAACTGGACGTTACCTACAGCCAGAGTGTTTTTACCGACCTTGATTCCTCCGGTAATATTTCCCCAACCGGCGCCAGCTCCGTAACCACAATTGGACGTTCCGCTATTGCCCGCACTGAAAACGTGCATCAGGCCTGGGTTGTCGTAAATGGTCTCATCAGCAAAGCTCGCATATGAGGTGTAACCTGCATTACATCCGTTTCCATAGGAAGTAGAGGTGATACGGACTTGGTGTACATCGTAGTGCGAATCAGAGCTATCTACATTGTCAAATGGTTCGTACGCGAATAAGTACGCTCCCGGCGCATTTCCGCGACCGTCTGGATCGTAGTTCCCAGAACCAATAATGATTCCGGCACAGTGATCACCGTGGTTCCCCGAACTTGCATCTGCATATCGCTGATCCACGCGTCCTTCGTAGTCGATGTGAGGCCCAATTACGCCATCGTCTCCCAAGGCTACGACAACGCCTGAACCGTCAAAACCTCCGTATTGAACAGATCCATTTTGATTGTAATTGACCCGGTGATTGGTGCGTCCACGATCGTTCTCAGGAACAGGGGTAGGGTCAATGGCCTCTACAAAGTATACTTCAGGAAGAGCGGCAATCGCATCAATTTCAGTAATCGGTACGGACAATTCGATTTGATTGCGCTTAGAGAAACGACCAATGATGTCTGCTCCTGCGGAGCGAAATACGTTCAGTGCCTGATCTGCAGTAAAGTCGCTTTGGTAAATGACACTGAGTAGGATATCATTTTCACCATTCAAGGCATGTTCAGGGAAATCGCGATTCGCAAGGCTTGCCGTCATTTTAAACGCGGACTCAATGACCATAACACTTCGAACACCCCACTGATCGAGATTGGCAATCGCCGCATCTGAAGAAATACGTGCCTGAAAAGCATTTTGGGGTAGGTAGGTGTTTAATAAGATTCCAGCTGCTTCCATTTCTGCTTTTTCTGCAGCCGAAGGAAGATCATTGAATTGAAGAATGCGATAGTAGACTCCGTTTCTCAATTCATCAGCTTGATAGGGGTTTTGGATAAAGGATTCCAGGTTTGCTGGACAATCGTAAACCCCTGTTTTTAGATGTAGTTGCTGCGCAGAACGGTTTTGTGCTGAGGCCGTACCTACCGACAAAACGAAAAGGAGAAGCGCTGCGATTCGGGTTAGTTTCATAGCAATTTTAGTAGTAGTTAACGTAAGTGGAGGCCTGAGATAAGGCATAGATCGTTTATTTAAGGTTCAATAGCATCAGTAAAATAGTCACGTATGACCTCCAAAGAGGGTTTGTTTTGAGGCGTAAATCCTGAATGACCGGTCCCACCGGCACTTTCCGGGTGGTCAAACCACTTCCACAAGAAGCCTCCAGCGAAGGATTTTTGCTGCCATACGGCACGATACAATCCAATATATCCATTCATCTGAGTCGCGATGTCATAGTCCTTCCGCCGACTCGAATCCCACGGCTCTGCTAAGCCTCCGTAAACGGATCGATAGCCATATTCAGTAAAAAGTACAGGTCTTTCCACCTCATTGGCAAAACCATCGATGTCCGCATATTGTTTAAGCCAGATCTTTCGAATTTTCTCAGCCGTTGCTTTGGGGTTATCCGTCAAGGGAAAGTAGGCGTCAATACCGATGTAGTCCAATTCTTCCCAAAAGGGTACGCGATTGTACTCATCCCAATTGGCGGCATAGGTCACCATACCAGAGTAAACGGCCCGCACAGAGTCAATTAAATCAAACCAATACTCAGGTCGTTGCGCAACGAACTTTTCGAGTTCCGTGCCGAGAATGAAGAGTTCCGCGCCCTCTTCTTCAGCAATTTCCGCGAAGGTGATGATGTACTTCGTGTACGAAGCCTCTAACGCGGTCCAGTCTTCTTCGTTATCAAAGGACCAATGCCCTGTATAGGCGCCATTGAATAGCCAAATATGAGGTTTGATCGCTACAGAATACCCCAAATCATGAGCCATAAACGTACAGTGCCGGATGCCCTCACTGGTTTCCCCAACCCACTGACGCTCGCTGTTGAATTTGAGATTCGGATCATCATTCGAAGAAAACCCATATGGCATGAGGCACAGCCAGTTAACCGATGCTTCCTCAACTGATTTCATAACATTGGCAGTAGGCTTTGACCCACTGGCTACCCAACTGACTCCGTGTATTTTTTTATGCTTTTCGCTCGACGTATTTTGGCCTACGGCCAGATGCGTGCAGAGCACCAACAACAACCAAATCCTCATGGCTTGCAACGGTATATTCCGTAGAACAAGCTCTGCCATTCTTCTAGGTCACTGGAAGCAACCCAATGTTGGACCACACCTAGGTCTTCTTGGGGAATAAAATTCATTCTATAGTAAATGGGACCTTGATGATTGTGTCCTTGTCCCATAAAGACCATGCGGTCTTCTTTCCAATGGCCTTTGAAGTTAAGTGTTGAGCCGGCTCCATCCACCCAAGTCTGACACCAGGTATTCGTCGATGGATCGAATGAATTGAAACTCTTTCCTTCACTACCGGCCGATGCGGCCCAGTTCTCGGCAAGAGCGCAGTCGTTCAGGATCAAATCGACCCGATTCTCACCCACTTGAACCCCGGAGGTATCGAACACCGCCCAATCTCCAATCCAAAAATGAAACTGGCGATGCCCTTCAGTATCACACGGAGCAGGGGTCTGCGCCTGAACGCATCGGCCCGTAAGGGCCAAAAGTAAGAGCACCACTGCTTTCTTCATAAGCACAACAATTTCTCTAATTTAGGCTTTTCTTAAGCGAAACAACCTTCAGTATGCTTCCCAAGATCCTCAGAATTCTTTTGGTCATTGGTCTGCTCAGCGACATTGCTGTAGCACAAGAAACACGCACGGATTTATCCTCCAGCGAAATACGTTTGGCGCTCGAGAAATTCGGGCACCTCGGGCGAGTCCTATATATGGCTGCGCACCCCGATGATGAAAATACACGGCTGATTGCCTACCTCGACAATGGAGCCTATGCCAGAACGGCTTATTTGTCCCTAACCCGTGGAGACGGTGGTCAAAACCTGATCGGTACTGAGAAGGGTGCGGAACTAGGCCTTATTCGGACGCAGGAACTCCTTGAGGCGCGGAGCATTGATCGTGGAGAGCAGTTTTTCTCTCGAGCAGTAGACTTTGGCTACTCTAAGAACCCAGAAGAGACTTTTGAGATTTGGGATAAGGACAAGGTCTTGGCCGATGCTGTAAGAGTGATCCGTCAATTTAAGCCCGACATCATTATTACGCGTTTCCCGCCCAACGAACGCGCTGGTCACGGTCACCACACCGCTTCGGCCATGCTGGCTGAGAAGGCGATGGACGCGGCAGCGGATAAGAATTTCATGACCGATGAGTTAGGAGAGTTGCCGATTCACGAAGTCAAGCGATTGTATTGGAATACCAGTCCTTGGTGGTTCAGAGACTTACCGGACCGCATGGCGGCTGGAGACGACAAAATTTTCACGGTGGATGTCGGGGCCTACAATCCACTTTTGGGACAGGGTTATACAGAGATGGCGTCCGAGAGCCGGTCCATGCATAAGAGTCAGGGTTTTGGTTCATCGAAAAGCCGTGGAGAACAACTAGAATACCTCGAATACGTCAAAGGCGATAAAGTCACCGACGGGGATCTATTTCAAGGCATAGCCCGCAGCTGGGACGACGTGAAAAATGGTCAAGGTGTTCACGATCAATGGGAGCAAATCCGATCCAACTTCGACGCTACGGCACCCGAAAAGTCTATTCCAGCCTTACTCGAGCTCAGGAGTGCACTGGGTTCAGACAAGATCGATTACGCTGACATAGGGTTCAAGCGAAATGAGTTGGATCGCATCATCTTGGCCTGTGCCGGAATATACGTTGAAGCTATAGCTCCCGTGTATTCCGTTGCCCCCGGGGAAGACCTTGAAGTCGTCTTTAATTTCATCAAACGCTCCGATTATCCGGTGAGTTTTTCTGTTGATGCCAGCGATAACCAATCGACTTCATTGGAAGGGGCAGAGCAGAACAAGATGTATGAAAACAAGCTCATGCTCAAAGCTCCTGAGGCATATTCCACTCCTTATTGGTTAGACAAAGTCTATTTCGGAGTGTTCCAGGTAGACGACCCCAACAACATCGGAAAACCCGAGTCAGACCCAGCAATGAGTGTATGGGCCAATATTGAGATTGACGGAAACGATTTCCGTATGATGGTTCCGGTGGAGTACAAATGGACGGATCGCGTTCGTGGAGAACTATACAGATCTCTGCATGTCTTACCGGCTGTAACCGCCTCCTATACCGAAGACAATTACATATTCACGAGCTCTGAACCACGCACAGTCGAGCTACTAGTGAAGAACCACAGCAACTCCGAGAAAACGGCCATTATTGAGCCTTGTTACCCAGAGAACTGGACGGTGGTGCCTGAACAATCAACGGTCACACTTGCTGAGGCCGGAACTGAGAAGCGCCTGAAATTTCAAGTAACGCCTTCCGATGAGGGACTGGAATCGG
This sequence comes from Flavobacteriales bacterium, assembly GCA_965661605.1. Lineage (GTDB taxonomy): Bacteria > Bacteroidota > Bacteroidia > Flavobacteriales > ECT2AJA-044 > ECT2AJA-044. The sequence goes on from CBFIEH010000001.1 coordinate 159,803, forward strand.
ACTTGAGTGCCCTAATTTATGTTGATGAGGATACTTTAGTTCAAGGATTCACCGAAATCGACCACGAACACATTGAGATTCAGACCTTGCTTCCCAAGAACGGGGTAAAAGCTGTCCGGATTGAGGTGGAGAAGGTCGGCGATAAGATCGGCTACATCATGGGCTCAGGGGACGATGTCCCCAAAGGACTGGAGCAGCTAGGCTATGAAGTGGTGCTTTTGGACCAATCGAGCATTTCCACAACTGATTTAAGCCAATTCCAAGCGGTAATTGCCGGAATCCGAGCATACAACACCTTGCCCTGGCTCAAGTACCAGAAAGATGCGCTTATGGAATATATCCAAGGCGGCGGAAACTACATCGTTCAATACAACACAAGTAGGGGAGTGGACCCCGCGGATATGGGGCCCTACAGTTTTGCCCTGAGCCGCGATCGCGTTACAGATGAATATGCTATAGCCACTATGTTAGCTCCAGAACACCCCATTATGACTACTCCCAATGCCCTGGGGGATGAAGACTTCGATGGATGGGTACAGGAGCGCGGTTTGTACTTCCCCAATGAATGGAGTGAAGAATACACGCCCTTGCTCCGTTGGGCAGACAAAGGCGAGAGCGACAAGGACGGAGGTCTGATTGTCGCTGAATACGGGGAGGGAGCCTTTATCTATACAGGAATTTCCTTCTTCCGTGAAATCCCCGCTGGAGTGCCAGGTGCGTTTAGACTGTTGGCCAACATCGTGAGCTACGAACCATGAGCGACCCAGTAAGCAAGCCGCCCGGATTTAAGACCTGGCCCCGAATGTACCTCTTTGTCCTCGGAGTGATGCTACTGCAGGTGGCACTCTATCTTTGGATTACAACCTCATACCAATAATGGAGACGCTCGATTGGATCGTTCTTTTCGGAACGCTTGGGACTATTGTTGGTTACGGTACTTGGAAGACCCGTCAACAGAACAGCTTAGACAGCTACCTAAAAGGGGATAACCAGATGCGCTGGGCCACCATCGGTCTATCCATCATGGCCACACAAGCTTCGGCCATCACCTTCTTAAGCACGCCGGGAAAAGCCTACGAGTCCGGAATGGAATTCGTCCAGTTCTATATTGGTTTGCCCATCGCGATGGTCGTTCTTTCAGCATTCGTTTTGCCCTTGTACTACAAGCTGAAGGTCTACACCGCCTACGAATACTTGGAAAGCCGCTTTGACCTGAAAACCAGGCTCTTCACCGCATTTCTTTTTCTGATTCAACGTGGCCTCGCCGCCGGAATCACGATCTACGCCCCAGCCATCATCCTGTCTACGATGCTCGGCTGGAACCTCACCTTTACCAACCTCTTTGTAGGGATCTTGGTCATCATCTATACCGTTTCCGGCGGTACCCGCGCCGTAAGCCTCACGCAGAAATGGCAAATGGCCATCATCATGGGCGGGATGTTTATCGCCTTCGGAATCCTGCTCAACAGTCTCCCAAATGGCATGGGCATTCGCGAAGCCACGGACGTAGCGGGTTTTATGGGACGGATGAACGTCATCAATACGGAGGTCAATCTGGACAACCGCTACACCATCTGGTCGGGAATTTTTGGAGGAGTCTTCTTATTCCTCAGCTACTTCGGAACCGATCAGAGCCAAGTACAGCGCTACCTCGGAGGGCGTGATCTCACCGAAAGCCGCATGGGCTTGATGTTCAACGGGCTACTCAAAGTCCCCATGCAATTCTTCATTCTCTTCGTAGGGGTCATGGTCTTTGTCTTCTATCAATTCGAAAAGCCACCGGTATTCTTTAATCGCGCCGCTCAGGCGCAAGTCATTCAAACCAATTCCGCGCCGGACTTGGCAGCCCTCAACATGGAGCACGATTTCATTTGGGAACAGAAAAAGCGTGCCCAGGAAGAGCTGGTAATGGCCCTACGGGCCGATGACGAGCCCCGAGCAGCCGCCATATCCGAGGTCGTCAACAACCTTCAAGGTGAACTCGAGCGGGTCCGTACCGAGTACAAGGACGAGGTCAAGCGCGCCAATCCGGAGCTGGAAACCAAGGACTACGACTATGTCTTCATCACCTGGGTCATGACCTACTTGCCCACGGGACTCGTTGGACTACTCTTTGCCGTGATCTTCTCGGCAGCGATGAGCTCGACATCCAGTGAATTGAACGCACTCGCCAGCTGTACGGTGATCGACTTCTATAAACGGCTCGCAAAACCTGAGGCCAGTCAACGTCACTACTTAATGGCCTCCAAGCTCATTACGGTAGCTTGGGGAATCTTTGCGATACTCTTTGCCGTATACGCCAACCTCTTCGAGAACCTGATCGAGGCGGTAAATATTCTGGGATCTTTGTTTTACGGGACCGTTCTAGGAGTATTCCTGTGCGGCTTCTTCCTGAAGTTCATCCGAGCAACTCCCGTGTTTATCGCGGCGATCATCGCGGAAACGGGGGTAATCTTTACCTATTTCTATTTCGGAAACGAGGTAGGGTTCCTCTGGTATAACTTTATTGGATGTGCCGCTGTAGCCGTTCTGGCTACCCTGATCAACTTTGCAAGTAGATCAACGTCTCCTTGATAATTGGACGCAGTCCGCTCAAGAAGAACTCTACGGCGATAACCATCACAATAAGGCCCATGATCCGCATGAGGATTTTGGCTCCCGTTTCGCCCAATACCTTCAGGATTTGGTTAGCACTGACCAAGAGGAGTAGGGTAATCAAACACACGGCGAAAATGCCGGCATAAAAAGCACCAACCTCTATCGGGCCGCTGGCTTGTTCTTTAAGGACAATTGCGTTGGTAATGGCACCGGGGCCTGTAATCATAGGAATGGCCAAAGGTGTGATCGAGATATCCCCGACGTATTCCTTCACCTGCTTACTCGGGACCTTAGTCCGTTGCAAGCGCGCCTGAAGCATGTCTTGACCAACCATGAAGAAGATGATTCCTCCAACGATTCGGAAAGAGTGCACGGATATTCCGAAAAAGTCAAAGAGCACTTGACCACTCAAGGAAAACAACACCAAGGTGATGAAGGATACCAGCATAGCCTTTTGCGCTGTATTTCGCCGGTGTACATTGTCCAGCCCATCGGTCATGGTCAAGAAGATAGGCAAGACCCCGAGTGGGTTGATAACGGTAAAAAAACTGGTGAAGACCACCAGGAAAAAGCTGAGTTCCTGAGACATAAGCTTCGTTTTTAATCGCCCGCAAATGTCTAAATAAAAAAGCCGCCACCCAATAGGGTAGCGGCCTTTCCATCGTTAATGCTTTTAAAGCTTACCAGCCTTTCATCTCTTCAACGAGACCAGGACCGTACGTAAACTCACGGCCATCAGCTTTAGCTGATTCTTCTCCTACGCGAACAGCCTCTTTTCCGACCATCTTAGCGCTCTTGTCTTGACCGTCAGCGTGGAGCAATTCCGCTTTCACCCAGTAGGTGTACCAGCTTTCGTCTCCACCTTCAGCCAAGCTCATATTGACCCATTCGAGCCCTTTGTCGAAGTCCTTCCCTGAGTTTAAGCAGTAGTTCGCCGCATTCCGGTAAGTGCGCCAGTTAGGCTCATCAGCTAGTGCAGCATCGATATTGGCCAGAGCACGCTCGTGCACTTCAACTTGAATAGGTGCAGCAACGTGGTAATCAGCCCACATTAGATTCAACTTGGCGTTTCCTTCTCCATCCATATCGCTGAACCAGAATTCCATGCGTTCTGTGTGCATTTCTTCAATTTTGATACGATCAACTTTAGCTGTGTAGCGTGCTACGTCGTTCGCTTCATCATAGTCACCTTCTCCCCACAATTCTGTTTCTGAGTTCAGAATCAAAACGCATTCTTTCCCCCCAGGGATAGAGAATAGGCTGTAGGTACCAGCGTCCACTTTGGTATCGCCAAACATGAACTCGGTAGATGCCGTAAACTGGTTGGCTTTATTGGCTCCAGTACGCCATACTTCACCGTAAGGCACCAAGCCACCAAAGATGTCGCGTCCTTTGACACCTGGACGAGAATATTCCATGGTAAAGTCAGTCAGACCTACCGTTTGCATGACCGTTGCCGATGGGCTTGGTGCAGGTAGATCTTGCGCTACAGTAGTGAAGCTGAATACGCTACAAAGAGCTGCGGCAAAGAAGAACTTTTTCATAGCTGTGTTTTTGGTTTTGAGGATTAAAAATACAAAGAAACTCAGGAGAGCTGTCGCTTCAGCGCTACCATCTTCACGGCAGTAACACCAGCTTCAGCACCTTTGTTTCCATGCTTTCCGCCAGAGCGCGCACGGCTCTGATCAATATAGTCATCCGTGAGCACTCCAAAAATCACGGGAATACTCAACTGTACATTGAGGTCTTTAATGCCTTGCGCTACCGCAGAGCAGACATAGTCAAAATGTGCTGTTTCACCGCGAATAACTGATCCCAGACAAATAATGGCGTCAACGGTCTTGTGGTCCGAAACCAGTTTTGCTCCATGAACTAACTCGAAGCTACCAGGCACATCAAAACGCTCGATGTCTGATTCACTGACACCACATGCTAAAAGCGCCTCTACGGCACCTTCATAGAGACCCTCAGTGATCTCTTCATTCCACTCAGAAACAACAATTCCGAAGCGCCAACCAGTGGCCTTCGGAATTGAGTTATAATCGTGGTCCGATAAATTCTTATTCTCTGTAGCCATTATTGCTTGGCTTCGACACGAGCGATATACTTATCAATATCCTGCGCATCACGAGATGCAGGGAATTCTTTTTTCAACTGGGAGTACAGTTTCAATGCCTCTCCATTTGATCCTAAATATTCAGCTGTCTGAGCAGCTTTCATCAAATACAATGGAGTAGTGAAATCGTTGGTACGTGCATTGACCGCCTTCTTGTAGTAGTCCAACGCATCTTCCGGTTGATCAATTTGAGCAAAGCAATCGCCAATAGCCCCTAGATGCACGGCAGCTAATATTTCATCGCTTCCATCAAATTCTTCCAAGTAGTCAATGGCTGACACGTAGTCACCTAAACGCATGTAGGATACTCCTGCGTAGTAGTTTGCCAAGTTTCCAGCTTTGGTGCTGCTGTAGTCATCTGCAACGTCTAGAAATCCGAGATTCAATCCATCGCCATTCAAAGCACCTGCAACATTGTTCTTTTCGAACGCACGTTCCGCCCAAGCTAGCTCAGTAGCCGCTTCGTTTTCCTTAGGCATTTGAATGAAGTACTTATATCCTTGATATCCACCGATCAAAAGCACAATCGCTGCAACGGCAATCAAGAGTACGTTCTGATTCTCTTCAATGTACTGCTCGGTTTTGGAGAGGGCTTGTTCTACTGCCTCCAACTGCTCATCTCCTTGACTTTTATTCTTCTTGGCCATGAATCTTTCTAAATTTGAGGCACAAAAGTAATTCTTTTTCGACAAATTACCGATCAGGTCTTTTGGCCCTAAAAGCCAGCCCAATCCACTCTATGTATTTAAAGGAACTCTCACTCGTTCAGTTCAAGAACTACCCAGAACTTCGGCTTCAATTCGACGCTCAAATCAATTGCTTTGTCGGACCCAACGGATCCGGTAAAACCAATTTACTGGATGCGGTATATTACATGAGTTTCTGCAAGAGTTATTTCAATCCCGTGGACTCACAGAACGTTCGTCACGGTGATGAATTCTTTGTTGTAGAAGGTTGGTATGATCGGAAGGAGCGTCCAGAGCACCTTTACCTTGGTGTTAAAAAAGGGCAGAAGAAATCCGCTCGTCGCAATAAGAAAGAGTACGAGCGCATTTCCGAACACATTGGTCTTTTTCCTTTAGTCATTATTAGTCCTTCGGACCGAGACTTGATTCTTGAAGGGTCTGATGTGCGGAGGAAGTTCATGGACGGAGTTATTGCGCAGAGCAATAAGCGATACCTAGATAATCTCCTTCAGTATAACCGTGTGCTTCAACAGCGCAATTCACTGCTCAAATACTTCGCAGCAAACCGCAATTTTGATGCAGCATCTCTAGAAATTTACGACGAACAGCTCGATCCTTTGGCAGAGCGCATACATGCTGATCGTCAGGCTTTTTTAGATCGATTCATCCCCATTTTTCAAAAGTACTATCAGGACATCAGTGGTGGGGCAGAAGAGGTCGGAATAGAATACCGGACCAAATTGGGCGAACAGAGCCTTCAGCTCGTACTCTTTGAATGCCGAGATGTGGACCGCCAACGTCAGCACACTACACAGGGTACGCACAAGGACGATCTTGAATTCACTTTACACGGTTATCCAATTAAGAAGACGGGGTCTCAAGGACAGCAAAAGACCTTTTTGATTGCGCTAAAACTGGCTCAGTTTAGTTTTCTCAAAGAATTGACGGGTATAACACCCATCTTGCTTTTGGATGACATCTTTGACAAATTGGACGATCAACGTGTGAGCGCATTAATCAGAATGGTTGAAGAACATCGTTTCGGTCAGATATTCCTCTCGGACACTCATTTTGAGCGTACGGAAGAAATCGTCAAGCAGTTCAATGAATCCTACCAAATGTTTTCCGTTGAAGGAGGGCTAGTGAAATGAGAAGTCAGGAAAAGTCCATAGGGGAGATTCTCAAGCTCATGACTCGTGAATACGGCATGGAGCTCAAATTGCTTCAAGCTCAAGCCATCGATGCCTGGTACAGCGAAGTGCCTCCCGTGTTTAAAGAGCATATTTCCGAGGTATTCATGCTCGAACGCAAATTGATTGTCCGGCTAGACGATGACGTGCTGCGTCATGAGCTGCACTACCACAGAAGTACCCTTGTAGAGCGCATCAACGGACACCTAGACCGTCCCCTCGTTCAAGAAATCATCCTCAAGTAAGAACGGCTAGGGCAAAAAAAAGACCGCCCTTTTCAGAACGGTCTCTTTCAAAAATCTTAGAACTCTTTAGTAGCGCTCGCGAACGCTGAAGAAGAAGTATCCTTCAATGGCAGCGTTGTCATCAGAATCGCTTCCGTGAATGGCGTTGGCGGCAATAGATTCTGCATACATCTTACGGATAGTACCTTCCGCAGCTTCAGCAGGGTTAGTAGCTCCGATCAACGTACGGAAATCTTCAACGGCGTTATCTTTTTCCAAGATAGCCGCAACGATGTGACCGCTGGTCATGTACTCAACGAGTTCGCCAAAGAATGGACGCTCGCTGTGAATCGCGTAAAACTGCTCGGCATCACGACGAGACAACTGGGTCATCTTCATCGCTACGATACGGAATCCAGCAGCGTTGATTTTTTCGAGGATCGCACCGACGTGTCCGTTTTGAACAGCATCCGGCTTGATCATTGTAAATGTTCTGTTTGTTGCCATAACAATTGATAGTTTCGGACGGCGAAATTAGAACTAATTATGTCTTTATCAAAGCTTTCCTTTTCCCTACTTTTGACGCTATGGAAAACGCCGCTCTCGACAAACTGGCCTCATTCTTCAAGGAACCACATCACATCGTCATTACAACGCATAAGAATCCAGATGGCGACGCCATGGGATCCTCACTTGCTATGGCGCGATACCTCAGAAAAAAGAAGCAGAGCGTTCAGGTCATTACACCAACGGATTATCCCAACTTCTTGAAGTGGATGCCCGGAAATAGCGATGTCCTTATCCATACCGAGGCCGAGGAGAAGGCCAACGACCTGATTGAAAAGGCCGATATGATCATCTGCCTTGATTTTAACGCATTGAGCCGAATTGGTGCTATGGAAGAACCAGTCCGCAAAAGCTCAGGAGTTAAAATGATGATTGATCACCACCAACAACCTGAGCAATTTGCTGCCTTTACGCGCAGTGTTCCAGAAGTGGGCTCTACCTGTCAGTTGGTTTTTGAGTGGATTGTGGAAATGGGAGACAAAGAGCTTATCGATGCCGAAATGGCACAATGCCTCTACACGGGAATCATGACGGATTCTGGTGGCTTCCGATTTTCGAGCACAACACCCAAGACCCATCACATAACGGCCGACTTGATTGAGTTCGGCGCTAAACCTCATGAGATCTATGACCGAGTCATGGATAACAACAGGGAATCAAGGCTGCGCCTCTTGGGTTATGCCTTGAGTGAAAAACTCCGTGTTCTACCCGAATACAAAACAGCCTACATCGGATTAACAGCCGAGGAACTCGAGCGTTTTCAATTCGAAAAAGGAGATACCGAGGGATTTGTCAACTACGCACTTTCTGTTGAAGGAGTAAAATTCGCTGCCCTGATCATGGATAAAGATGGGTTGCGCAAGTTTTCCTTCCGAAGTAAAGGGGACTGGGACGTAAACACCTTCGCGCGAACCCATTTCAATGGTGGTGGTCACAAGAACGCCGCAGGAGGTGCAAGTGACTTGAGTATGGACGAAACCGTTCAAAAATTCGTTGATCTACTACCTCAATACAGAGAGGAGTTAAACGGAAAGTAATGATGAGATCTACAATAGTTCTGGCGTTAATTCTCGCCCTGTGCACGGGATGTTCTTCATGCAGTGGTCAAAAAAAAGCGGAAGAGCAACAGCGCCAACAAGCCGAGGACATTATTGAAGCCAATCGACGAATTCTGGAAGAAGAAGCTCGTTTGATCGATGAATACATCGAAAAACACTCTTTGGAAATGGTAAAGAGCCGAAGCGGTTTGCGGTACGCGATTCAGGAGACTGGCTCCGGACCTAAACCAACAGATGGCCAGGTAGTCTTGATTGATTATGAGAGCTTTTTCTTAGACGATTCAAACCTGGGTCCGGCTGGGTCCAGTCAAATGGTGATTCGAGTAAATCAAGACTATACCATTCGCGGACTAGTTGAAGGTGTACAAATGATGCGCGTTGGTGATAGTGCCAAGTTTATTCTACCTTCGCACCTCGCTTATGGCATGCAGGGTGTCCCGGGAGAAATTCCGCGCCGAGCCACCGTAATTTTTGACGTAACCTTAACAGCGATCAACGAATGAAAAACATATTGAAATCAGTCGTTTTGGCATTGGGATTCATGACCATGATTTCCTGCCAAGCACAAAATCAGAGTACAATGGTAAATGTGAAGAAGTGAACTTGGAAGAGGGCATGTACGCCAAAGTAACGACCAACAAAGGGGATATTTTATTGGCTTTGGAGTTTGAAAAGACTCCTATGACTGTAGCAAACTTCGTAGGGCTTGCTGAAGGAGCTATTGAAAACACACACAAGGCCGCAGGAGAGCCTTACTACGATGGAATCAAATTCCACCGTGTGATTGCTGACTTCATGATTCAAGGGGGAGATCCTCAAGGAACTGGATCAGGTGGCCCAGGCTACAACTTCCCAGATGAGTTTGATCCAAGTCTGCGCCACGATACCTCCGGTATCCTCTCTATGGCCAACGCAGGACCGGAAACAAACGGAAGCCAGTTCTTCATCACCCACAAGGAAACTCCTTGGTTGGACGACAAGCACAGTGTATTTGGGCACGTCGTTGAAGGACAAGACGTAGTCGATGCGATTGCTCAGAACGATGTTATGGAAACGGTTGAGATTTTGCGCATCGGAAGTGCAGCAGAAGCGTTTGACGCACCGGGAACTTTTGCAGCCAAGCAAGAAGAGCACGTTGCTGAAGCAGCTGCAGCAGCAGAGAAAGCACAAGCGGACTTCGAGGCATGGTTGAACGATGAGTATCCAAACCGCGAAACCACAGAAAGCGGATTGATGTACGTCATTACCGAACAAGGTGATGGACCTGCCCCAGAGCAGGGAGACAGCATCAACGTACAATACGTGGGTAAATTCATCGATGGAAAAGTATTTGACACGAGCTGGGAGCAAGTGGCTAAAGACAACAACATCTACAACCCACAACGCCCATACGCACCACTTCCATTGACTTGTGGTGTTGGACAAGTTATTCCAGGATGGGATGAAGGTCTTCAATTGTTGAACCAAGGCGGTTCGGCTACCTTGATCATTCCTCCACACTTGGCTTATGGAGAGCGCGGTTATCCAGGCTTCATTCCACCAAATTCTACCTTGGTCTTCGACGTGACCTTGGTCAACGTGGTCAATAAGTAAGGACTACAGAACCTACAGAAAGGCGCCCTAGATGGGCGCCTGTTTTGTTTCTTTGAACTATGGATTTTTGGCATGAGCACTCGAAGTACAAGAACCCCCGATTCACGGAGCGATACATCGATCCCGCTGATTGGTTGAGCTATTGCCAGTCCTTACCGGAGGACTTCGTTCAAGGCGCGTACGGCGCATCTGAAGAGGGGAGAGCCATTCCTCATTTCCAATGGGGTAAGGGCAACATAAGGGTGCTCATTTGGTCGCAGATGCACGGTAATGAGCCCACGGCAACACAGGCCCTGAGTGACCTCTTTCTACTTTTGAGCGAGAGGAAATCACCCGAAGTCAAGCATTGGCACGAGCATCTGACTCTTCATTTCATTCCAATGTTGAATCCCGACGGTTCAGCCCGATACCAGCGAAGAAATGCCTTGGGAATCGATATCAACCGTGATGCTGTAGCTCAACAGAGTGCTGAGAGTCAGTTCTTCTGGTCGAAAGTGGAGGAGATCAATCCCGAGATCGGTTTTAACCTGCATGATCAAAGGACCATGTACAGTGCCGGCGATTCGAGTCATCCCGCGACCATCAGCTTTCTGGCGCCCAGTCCTGATACCGCCCAGAGTCAAACAGCGTGCAGAATCCGAGCGATGCAGCTCATTGGACATATGACACAATGCCTAAGACCCTATTTGGGTGAATGTATTGGGCGATATTCGGATGAGTTTTATCCCACAGCCTTTGGCGACAACCTACAGCGAAAAGGGGTTGCCACCATCCTTATAGAAAGCGGTGAGAGCAGAAATACGCCCGAAAGGGAAGAAACCCGGCAGGCCAATTTCCTTTGCTTGGCGGAGGCCTTGAGCAAGCTCTGTCAGGGCGAACTTAATGAAGCACACCGCAATGAATACCTCCGTATTCCCGAAAATCAAACGCGTTTTTACGACATCGTTCTCGAGGGCATCACCCTGGATCACTGCATCGTTGACGTGGGCCTTCGGGCCACCGAGGTGCTCAGAGACCGTCGCGTGGTCAAGTCCTACCAAGTAGCGGACGTGGGTGATCTTTCTTTTGCTCCGCGTTTCCAAACCTATAACATGAAAGGCTGGACGGGATCGGCACAATGGACATTAGAAGAAAAACCACAGGCGGTTTTTCAGAAAGAAGGGGAGACCCTACGGGTCGATGAGTGGGGTGTCCACCTCAATCCCACCGAATAAGGCCGCCATAGTCATAATGAGGACCATCAAGCCGTAGGCTCCAGGTACCTTGAACCTCTGTAAGCACGCGTTTCAACTGCTCTGGGTCGACGAATACCCAAGGGAACCAGGAACTTAATACGGCCTTATACCTCAATCGGTAGCGGAATTCGCCGTAGTACCGATCATCCGGTGTACCAACACCTTCGTAGAGGTAAATGACGTCGGAAGAGTCGAAAATGAGCTGGCCCCCGGGGTTTAGCCAACGCCGCAAATGCAGCAGGAAGGACGGGAGGCGCTCCAAGGTGCCCGCGAGGCCCAGTCCATTCATCAGTAGGACAATACTGTCATAACCGCTCTTGGGTTGAAAGTTCCACAAATCGGCCTCGTGGACTTGCTTCACGCCTCGGTGGCGCATCACTTCACAGGCCCCGGGCGAAAGTTCAAGCGCTTCCACTTCCAATCCGCCGTCTTGTAAATGAAGGCTATGACCGCCAGCGGCTGCACCGATGTCCAAAACACGTCCGCGTGCATGACCGAGGAGATCCCGTTCGAGTTGAGGCATACCTTCATAAGTCCGCATCAAATGCGGAACTGGAAATTCTTCAGGAGCAAAATTTGGGGCATCCGTCCAGAGCTTTTCTTTTCGGACCCCAGTCCATTCATCGAGTAAGGATTGCCCTAAGGCGTCATTCATCCTCGGAAGGTACGAAGTCTAAGGAGACTGAATTGATGCAGTAGCGCATTCCCGTGGGCCGTGGACCATCGTTAAAGACATGCCCCAAGTGGCCACCACAGCGGCTGCACAAGACCTCGGTTCGTGGCATGCCGTAGGTACGATCTGATTCTTCAGCAACATTGGTTTCGTTTACTGGCTCCCAATAGCTAGGCCAGCCCGTGCCCGACTTGAACTTTGTGTCGCTTGAAAATAGGGGAAGAGCGCAACCTGCACATACGTAGGTACCTTTTCCTTTGTGGTCCCAGTACTTTCCAGAAAAGGCACGTTCCGTTCCTTTTTGGCGAAGGACGTAGTATTCCTGAGTGGTCAACTCGGCTTTCCATTCGGATTCCGTTTTGACAATCTTGGTAGAATCTTGCTGTTGGTTGGCTCCGCTGTCTGGTGTTGAATCAGCCGGTGTGGCCGAGCAAGCAGCCAACAATAAAGTGACAAATAATATGCGCATTCCGCTCAGTTTTGGACAGAGAACGTTCACAACACATGAGGAGTTTTACCCCTTAACAAAATTAACAACCGCCTGGATGGCTTCTGGATCCCTGAGTATCCTGCGATGGCCCAGTCCTTCGGTTTCTCGGTAGATCGCTCGATCTCCCCAGGCAACCTTCATTTCTTTTGCGTTGTGAATCGCCACATCATAATCATTTATATCGTGTAAGATAAAACCGCGGCGATTGCTCAAATGTCGTATGGCCGACGAGGAATCGTATTCCTCAAGATCGTATCCGAAGGTGACTTCAATATGTCTTTTGATGCGCTCTGCAATGTCAGGCGAGGCTTTGATCATCCTGCAGAAGTTATCCACGATCTCCGATATCTTGTTCGGGGTTCCGATGACCGTGATCTTATCGATGGAATCATCGGTTGTTGCGGCGTGCAAGGAGGCCAGACCACCCATCGAGTGGCCTACGTATTGCTGAACATCCGGAAAGGCCTTTTTAATGCGGCGAATGGAGTCCACGAATTCGAGCAAATCTGTTTTATTTCCGGTGGATTTTCCGTGAGACGGAGCGTCGAAGCTAATGACCTCATAGCCCTCGCGAACTAGAGCCAAAGCAATAAGTCCGAGTTGCGTGCCGCGACCACTCCATCCATGTGTCAACAGTATTTGAGGTCCTGAACCCCAGCGATACAGCTGAAGAGTCTTGTTCTTAGGCCCTTCGAGAGTGAGTAGTTCGGCTTGGCTTAAAGCCGGCTCCTCATAATCGGGAGTTGGGAATTTTACCGGTTTAAAGAAAAAGTACAGAACGAGTTTTAAGGCCCAATTTGAATGGATGCGTTCGGTCCAGTAGACCAGATTTCGAATGAAATTCGGTATGCGAACACTCTTCTTTTGTTCTTCCATCAGGCCTGGATCAAAAAGATGCAAGGGATTTTGTGGAGATCGGGAATTCCAAGTCTGCGCCAATCTTCGACGGGATGGGTCTGCACAAACTCCCCTGGAACGGTGAGGTTCGCCGCTAAGCACAACCGAGTAGTCGGAGCCAGATGACTGAGCAGATCATCAATGAGTTTGTGATTGCGGTAGGGCGTTTCAATGAAGATTTGTGTTTGCTTTTCTTCACGTGATCGGCGCTCCAGCGACTTTATTCGTTTCTTTCGGTCTGCCTTATCAATAGGCAAGTAGCCCACAAAGGCAAAATTCTGCCCATTCATGCCAGAAGCGGTAAGACCGAGCAGTATAGAAGAGGGGCCCACCAATGGAACTACTTGAAAGCCCTGTTCATGGGCCATTTTGACGATCTCAGAGCCAGGATCGGCAATGGCCGGCATTCCTGCTTCAGAAATAAGACCAATATCGCGCCCTGTTAAAAGTCCATCTAAAAAGCGATCGCGTTCTGCCTCTTCCGTGTACTTGTTCAGTATATGGATCGTGATCTTTTCCTGTGGAGCTTTTAAGCCGATCTTTTTCAGGAATCGGCGCGCTGTCTTTTCGTTTTCGACGATGAATTCCTCAAGTTCTATGACCGTCTTTTTTACAGATAGAGGTAGCACTTCAAGAGGCTCGTTATCCCCGAGTGTGTTGGGAACGAGGTAAAGGACGCCAGGTTCTCTGGCAATTTCATCGGGCCGCAGGCCCTCAAATTCGCTCGACAATTCGGTCACTTGCGTCGTTTAACAGTTGATATACATGCTCAAAGCCCTGGTCGCCACCGTAATAGGGGTCGGGAACTTCGCGGTTTTCTCCTGGATAGGTCTCGTTGAGAATCAGGTGCACCTTCTCTTCATCTGAAGCATTTCGGGCCAAACGCAATACATTTTGCTCATTGGAACGATCCATGACAAAGATGTGATCGAATCGGTCAAAATCCTCCGTCACAAATTGGCGAGCCCGCTGTGAAGTAAGGTCAATGCCGTGATCACGGGCCGTTGCGATCGATCTTGGATCCGGTAATTCTCCTACGTGATAGGCAGCCGTTCCTGCCGAGTCGACTTCAACTTCACCCGAATCCACTTTGCTTTCGAGAATTCCCTGAGCTAGAGGACTTCGGCATATGTTGCCCAAACACACCATCAATACTTTTGTCATGACTGAAAAATAAAAAACAGGAACCAAGTAAGCCTTAATTCCTGTTTAATTCTCTGATTAGGTTCAGGTTTAGTTGAGCGTTAATTTCTTTTCGATTTCCTCTACATACGTTCGGAATCGCTTGTCGGTTTCCGCCAAGTTATTAACCGTCCGGCAGGCGTGCAGCACCGTTGCATGATCTTTATTCCCGCACTGAGCACCAATACTTGCCAAGGATGATTTCGTCAATTGCTTGGAGAAGTACATCGCCAACTGGCGCGCTTGAACAATCTCACGTTTCCGTGTTTTGCTCTTCAAGAGTTCAATGGGCATATCGAAATAGTCGCAAACTACTTTTTGAATGTAATCGATGCTCACCTCGCGCGTGGTGTTCTTCACGAACTTGTCAATCATCTGCTTGGCTAATTCCAAGGTGATCTTCTTCTTGTTGAGTGAAGATTGAGCCAACAAGGAAATCAAGGCGCCTTCCAACTCACGAATATTCGTGGTGATGGAGTAGGCGAGGTACTCGATGACTTCCTTGGGCATCTCGATACCATCCTTATAGAGTTTGCGATTTAAAATCGCAATACGTGTTTCTAAATCAGGCGCTTGTAAATCAGCAGACAATCCCCACTTGAAGCGGGAAAGCAATCGTTGTTCCATTCCTTGCATGTCTACCGGAGCACGGTCTGACGTCAGAACGATTTGACGTCCGTGTTGGTGGAGGTGATTGAAGATATGGAAAAATACATCTTGGGTTTTTTCTTTACCGGCGAAGAATTGCACGTCGTCAATGATCAGTATATCTATCATTTGATAGAAGTGTACAAAGTCGTTCTTGGTGTTTTGACGAATGCTCTCAATGAACTGTTGCGTGAATTTCTCGGCGCTGACGTATAAGACGGTCTTCTCGGGATACTGATCTTTGATCTGAATTCCGATGCCGTGGGCCAAATGCGTTTTTCCCAATCCAACACCACCGTAGATCAACAAGGGGTTGAAGGATGTGCCACCCGGATTCTTGGCTACGGCAAAACCGGCCGATCTCGCTAGACGGTTGCAATCGCCTTCCACGAAATTCTCAAAAGTGTAGTTGGGGTTCAATTGAGACTCGACATTCACTTTTTTGAGTCCAGGGATGATGAAAGGGTTTTTAACACCACTTCCACCAAGCTCTACGGGCATGGACACTTTGGGGTTCTTAATAGGACCGCGATTATTGCTTGGGATTTTAACCGTGTACGGCTTAGTGTTACCGTAGGTGTTTTCCATTACAATACTGTAAACCAGTTTCGCGTCTGCCCCTAATTCTTTACGAATGGCAGACTTGAGCAACTTGATGTAGTGCTCTTCTAACCATTCATAAAAAAACTTGCTGGGAACCTGAATGCTCAGGACATTGTCTTTGATCTTCAAGGGCTTGATCGGGAGGAACCAAGTCTTGTAACTCTGAGGACTAATATTATCCTTAATAAAGTCCAGACAATTCTTCCATACCGATTCTGCAGTGTGTTCCATGAAAACCAAAAAAACTACTAGGTTTGACTAATATTTTCCTGGGGAAAAGTGAGTAGAGGACTCCCCGTTGGACGATGGACAAATGTGTTGACAAAAAAGTTATTAAAAAAATATTCCGGTGCTTGAATTTTAGTTTTTTTTTGTCAATATTAACAGCGCTTCACGTCCCTGAGACCCGCATTCTGCCGTACTAAATCTCTGATATTAACAACTTTGGGTAAGGTCAACCAAAACTAGGTTCAAGCCTTTCACAGAATTCTGAAAAAATGATCAGAAATGAGACCCAAATTCGGGTGCGATATTCCGAAACCGACCAGATGGGTGTCGTCTATTACGGGAACTACGCACAGTACTTCGAAGTGGGCCGTGTTGAGCTACTCAGAGAGCTCGGAACCAGCTATCGCAAATTGGAAGAAGCGGGCACCATGTTACCTGTTTTAGAGCTTCATCTAAAGTACATCCGAAGTGCGAAGTGCGACGACCTTTTAACCATCAGCACCGAGATTAGAGAATGGCCCGATACGCGCATTACCTTTCATCACGAGATCCACAATGAAGAGGGGACGCTTTTGAACGTCGGAAAGGTTACCTTGGTGTTCTTCGATATGGAACGCCAACGCCCGAGAAAAATGCCCGAGGAGCTCGCTGCATACTTCCATTCTCACTTTCCCTCAGAAGGCTCCTGAAGGGTGATGTAGGTCAACCCGACCATTTCCTTTACAAAGTCATCGAATTGTGACTGCGGCACCTCGATACGACCTGAACAATCTACTTCATAGGTTGGATCCAATAATTCAAGTCCCTTGTGATGTAACCAGCGCTGTACATCTGCTGTCTGCTCATAGGTATAGGTGAATCGAATGGACTGGGAAAGCCATCGCGGGATGATGAATGATTCTTCCAAGGCAAGGCGAGCAGCTTCCTTATAGGCCGTAATCAAACCACCTACGCCTAGTTTGACGCCGCCGAAATATCGAACCACAACAATAAATACCTCGTGGACCTCAAAGGAAAGGAGCTGCCCATAAATCGGCTTACCCGCAGATCCACTCGGTTCACCATCATCGTTCATCCGGTATTGGCCGGTGACCGGATCGAGCCGGTAGGCGTAGCAATAGTGACGAGCTGTTGGATGCTCTTGACGAACTTCTTCCAGAGCTTTTTCGACATCTTCAATGAATCGAACAGGAAAGAGGTAGGCCAGAAACTTGCTTCCTTTCTCCTTGTACTCACCGTTGGCTCGCTTGCTCGGAGCCGAATATTGATCTTGATTACTGTCCTGCATAGGCCATAAGCCAAATGGCGGCAACAGCAAGTGCTATTCCAGCCTTGTGTGCAGCATTGAGTTTTTCATGAAATAGGACCACGCCGAGCACCGCACTTAATAGAACTATGGCCACATTGTTGATCGGAAAAATCAAACTCGACGGAAAGCGCTCCCACTGCAGGGTTTTCAATAGAAAGTAGATGCTGCCAAAGTTTGGAACACCGAGAATGAGTCCAGCCAGAATATCTTTTCTCCGCCAATACGTTCCCGCTTGAGGCTTAAGGGTTACCTTAGTCATTCCCAGTAAACCAGCAGTTCCGAAAACCGCTGACGTATACAGCACGAATTGTCCATCTGGAACTAGGTTGGTTTGATGATACTTCAATAAGGTGTCCATCAATCCAGCCCCAAAGAACAGGGTCACTGGGAAATACCAGTACTTCGCTACCGGAAGCGCGCCCTCGGCCTTGTTCGGCCGTGTAATCAGGAACACCGCCACCAGCGCGGAACCAATACCCAATCCTCCCCACCAGGTCAATTGCTCTCCATAAAGCAGGAGGGAGGCGGTCACCGGAATAGCGACAGACATTTTAACGGCAACTGAAGTCACTGAAACGCCGGTTTTCTGTGCTCCTAGCGCCAAGACATTGAAAAGAAAAATAAAGAGGAAGCCCATATAGAGGATGTGCGGCGCCCAGGGCTCGTTCCACCATTCGGAGTCTATCCATACACGACCCTGCCACACAATTCCGAGGGTCAAGGCGGTTAAGTAGTTGATGACAATAGCCCGTCTATTGTCAATCTCGTAATCGCCAAATCCGCGCAGGATGACAAACACGAGGCTGGAGGTAAGAATGCTCAGGAAGAGGTAAATCATGTGTCGTGTAGGATTACGTTCAATCGGTCCTGATCAATGAAGTGCTCCTCCAGCTGAGTGCCCGAAACGACAGGTGCTTCAAGTCCACCACACAGCGGTGTGGAACCGGTAAGGATTCGAGCTTCGTCCCACAATTCGCGACTGATAAAATAGTCCAGAGTCTGCGCTCCTCCTTCAACAATCACCGAACGGATTTCGGCCACTTGAAGATGCTCGAGTATTCGATCGACAGATCGCTCATCCCAGTTGATCTCAAAATGTCGATCGCTGTAGGGGTGTTTTGACTGATGTCCAAACGTCCACGTTTCGCCCTCAAGGTGCCAGAGGTGTAGGTTTTTCGGGAGATCACTTTCTAAATCAATGACCAAACGCAGCGGATTCGTGCCAGCCCATTCGCGAACATCCAAGCGTGGATTGTCCACCAGGGCTGTTCGATACCCTATCAGTATGGCGTCTTCTTCCGAACGCCAGCGGTGTACCCACTGCTTTGTTCTAGGCCCAGTAATCCAGACCGGGCCACGGTCCGCAGCGCCCTTTCCCGGGTCCATATACCCATCGGAACTTTGGGCCCACTTCAAAATCACATAGGGGCGACCCTTTTCCAGGGCGGTGAGGAAACGTCGGTTCATCCATCGCGCCGCAGGCGCTTCAACCCCCATCACAACATCGACTCCAGCAGCGCGCAAGCGCTCGAGTCCTTTTCCGCCTACGGCGGGATGCGGGTCTTCCACAGCAACCACCACCTTTTTCACGCCCTCTTCAATGATCCGAAGACTACAAGGAGGTGTGCGGCCCGAATGATTACAGGGCTCAAGGGTCACGTACAGGGTGCTCTCTGGAATCAATGCCTTGTCCGACTCAGCTACCGAATCGAAGCAACGAACTTCAGCGTGTCCCTCTCCAGGACGGACGTGCCATCCCTCGCCAATGATTCGGTCTTCGTGAACCAGCACAGCACCAACGGTCGGGTTGGGACTTGCCGTCCCCAAACCGCTTTCTGCAAGCGCAATGGCGCGTTTCATAAAGTACTCGTAATTCACAGCGCTAAAGCTATTAAATTCGCAGGATGAACTGGTCGGAGGCAAAGAAACATCTGCGGCAGGCCTTGCCGGAAGAATCGGACCGAGAAAAGGACAGCTTGTTCTTTCTCATCTACGAGGATTTGTGTGGAGAGACGCGCAAGACCTTCCTCATTGAACCTCGGCGCGATATGAGCCTTGAACAAGAGGCTCAGTTCCTTTCGATTACCCGTCGCCTCCAAAACCACGAACCCGTGCAGTACATCCTTGGGAAAGGCCATTTCTTCGGTCGTGACTTCAAGGTTTCGCCCGCCGTACTCATTCCACGTCCTGAAACGGAAGAGCTCATACACTGGGCCATGACGGAAGTCCTGGCCACCAAAGGCCGCTGCTTGGACCTTGGAACGGGTTCAGGCTGCTTGGCGGTGACCTGGGCGGCAGAGTGCCCCGGATGGGAAGTTCAGGGCTGGGACATCAGCACAGAGGCCTTGGAGGTTGCCCGGGAGAACGCAGCGAGCATCGTGCCGCAGGCACCCATACAATTCCACCGCGCCGATATGTTGGAGCCACCACGGCTCGATCAACCTTTCGATGTCATGCTCTCCAACCCGCCGTACGTCCGTTACATGGAGCAGGAGCGCATGCATCCCCGAGTCATCGAACACGAACCATCTACCGCGCTTTGGGTGCCCAACGACGATCCACTACGCTTTTACCAGGCGCTGGCGCGTATTGCGGATCAGGGCCTACGGCCCGATGGACACCTGTTCGTAGAGATAAACCAATACCTCGCCGAAGAAACCGAGGAATTATTCAGAAGGAGCGGTTTTTCTTGGGTACATTTGAAACACGATCTGAGCGGTAACGCTCGCCTTATGCATGTCCGAAAATGAGTCTAACGCTGTTTGAAGCGCAGGAGCGCATTGAAGCCCTTAGGGCCGAATTGCACGAACACAATCACAGGTACTACGTCCTGGATCGACCCGAGATTAGTGATCGGGAATTCGACGCCAAGATGGAGGAATTACAGCGCTTGGAGGCCGAGTATCCAGACTTTGACGATCCTAACAGTCCTACGCACCGTGTTGGGGGAGCAGTGACCAAGGAATTCCCAACGGTTGCACACCACATGCCCATGCTCAGTCTGAGCAATTCCTACAACATGGAGGAGATTGGTGACTTTGCAGCTCGCATCCAAAAGCTTATTGACGAACCTGTCGAGTACGTCTGCGAACTCAAATACGACGGAGCGGCCATCAGTCTCCTCTACGAGAATGGCCGATTGGTCCGTGGCGCCACTCGGGGCGATGGTACCCAAGGAGATGATATTACCACAAACTTAAAGACCATTTCTACCATACCCTTGGTCCTTCAAGGTTCTGGCTATCCAACGGCCTTTGAAATTCGAGGAGAGGTCTTTATGCCGGTCGAGGGGTTCACAAAATTAAATCGCGACCGGGTCGAGGCAGGTTATGAGCCCTTTGCGAACCCGCGAAATTCAGCTGCCGGGTCTTTGAAAATGCAAGACAGTGCCGCTGTGGCCACGCGCCCTTTGGATTGTTTCCTCTATTTGGTGGCTGGATCGGAGTTGCCCTATGATACCCACTTTGCTTTACTGGAAGCGGCGCGTTCTTGGGGATTCCAGGTACCCGAGTACATTCGCTTGGTTCCAGACATTGATGGTGTTCAAGCCTTTATTGAAGAATGGGCAGAGAAAAGACATGATCTTCCCTTTGAAATCGACGGTGTGGTCATCAAGGTCAATCGCCTCGATCAACAAGAAGAATTGGGCAATACTGCCAAATCGCCGCGCTGGGCCATTGCCTATAAGTTTCCAGCGGAATCTGCCTCCACCATTTTAGAAGAGATCACTTATCAAGTAGGACGCACAGGTGCCATTACTCCTGTTGCCAATTTAGCGCCAGTACAGCTGGCGGGAACTACCGTTAAACGCGCTAGTCTGCACAATGCGGACATCATTGAAAAACTCGACGTACGCGTGGGTGATCGCGTTTATGTCGAAAAAGGAGGAGAGATCATTCCTAAGATTACGGGCGTTGATTTTCAAGGTCGAGACCCCTCAAGTTCGCCGACACAGTATATCACGCATTGTCCGGAATGCGGGACCGAACTCCTCAGACAAGAAGGAGAAGCGCAGCAGTACTGCCCCAATACCTACGGCTGTCCGCCACAAGTCAAAGGTCGAATCGAACACTTCATTTCCCGCAAGGCCATGGATATTGATGGACTCGGAAGCGAAACGGTTGATTTGATGCACCAGGCGGGACTCATTGAGAACTACGCCGATCTGTACGATGTGCGTCTTGAGGATATACTGCCCCTAGAGCGCATGGGGCAAAAATCGGCGGAAAACCTGGTCAATGGGATTGAGGCTTCGAAGCAGATCCCTTTTGAACGCGTATTGTACGCTTTGGGGATTCGTTTTGTAGGGCAAACCGTAGCGAAGAAACTCGCTCTTCATTATAAGAGCCTCGACGCCTTGTCTCAAGCCTCCTTAGAAGCCCTCATCGAAGTAGATGAAATCGGGGATCGCATTGCTCAATCCGTGGTAGACTTCTTTGCCAATGAACGCAACAGGGCCATCATCGAGCGATTGACACAAGCGGGTTTGCAGTTTGAGTTCGCTGAAGACGATTCAGCATCGGGCCCAAATCTGCTCGACGGAAAGAAATTCGTGGTCAGTGGCGTATTTGAGAAATTCTCACGGAATGAATTGAAAGCGGCAATTGAACACTTTGGAGGAAAGAATGTGGGCAGCATCTCGGGCAGCACCGACTATGTGCTTGCCGGGGATAAAATGGGACCGAGCAAGCGAGAGAAAGCCGAAAAGCTCGGTGTCCCCATCATCACGGAGGAAGTATTCATAGAAATGACCAGCACATGAAGTTCATCAAACAACTTCGGGAGCGTTGGGGATTCTGGAAACTCCAACGCATGAGCGCTGAAGTCCAAAGAGAACGCGCACAAAACATTCGATGGAGCGAAAAGCCGACCATCGGACTCCTGTATTTTCATCGACCCGAAGAAGAAGCCAAGCTTCATCAATGGGTCGAGCATAAAGCAAAGTCAGGGTTTAAAGTCCGTTCCTTGGGCTTCATGGAGCTTGAGAAAGGGGAGGAGCTTCCCGCTTCTGGTCTCCGATATGAGTACTTTTCGCAAAAAGAGTTGAATTGGTTTTACCAGCCCGTTTCGGCTGCTGTTAAATCTTTCATTGAAAGTGATTTCGATGTGCTGATTGACCTCGACAGAATTGGTAGACTTCCCATTCGCTATGCCTTGCAACAATCCAAAGCGCGAATGAAAATTGGACGATGCGGCGAAGAGGTTCCTTTTGATCTCTGCTTCGAAGTGGATCGCTCTACTGATATTGAATCCTTCTTGGCCATTACTGAGCAGTACTTAAACATGATGGACCCCACCCAAAATAAAGCTTCATGAAAAAATTAAGAGGAACAGGTGTAGCCCTTGTTACGCCATTTAAAAAAAACCGTCGAATTGACTTTGCCGCCCTTGATCGCTTGGTCAACCACTGTATTGATGGAGGCGTAGAATACCTTGTGGTCATGGGAACCACGGGAGAAAGCGCTACGCTCAGCAAAGACGAAAAGATAGCCGTACTTGAAGGTGTTAAGGAAAGTAATGCCGGCAGGTTACCCATAATCCTAGGGGTTGGAGGCAACGATACGTTGGATCTCGAACGACAAATGCGCGATCAGGATTGGGACGGAATCTCTGCCATTTTATCCGTGAGCCCTTACTACAACAAGCCTTCTCAAGCGGGCATCATTCATCACTACACCTACCTAGCCGACCATGCGCCAAAGCCGATCATTATGTATAATGTTCCGGGCAGGACGGCAAGTAACATGACGCCAGAAACGACCTTGACGCTTGCCGAACATCCCAATATAGCCGCAGTAAAGGAGGCGAGTGGAGATCTCATACAAATCATGGAGATCCTCTCGCGAAAGCCGGCAGGGTTTGAAGTGATAAGTGGCGATGATGCCTTGACTTCTTTAATGCTCTTTGCAGGAGGACATGGCGTTATCTCTGTGGTGGGCCAGGCCTTTCCCCGAGTATTTACCGATATGGTCCGAGCTGGATTGTCGCGAAAAGTGAAGAAAACCAATGAAGGTCATTACCGACTTTGGACCTTGACTGATTTACTTTTTGAAGAGGGGAATCCGGCAGGAGTTAAAATGGCCTTGCACCTCCAAGGTATCATGGATCCTCATGTGCGACCTCCTTTAATGCCAGCCACTACGTCCTTAGAGCGCAAAATTGACGCCGCTATGGCTGAGGTCGGTCTCAAATGAAACCAAAGCATAAACCGCTCTTAACGGGTGATTAATGACTAGGCTGTTCTTTTGTTAAAACCAAAGACATGTCCTCACGTCATTTTATCGCCTTATGAAGCGCCGTAAGGTAGATGTTGTCATCATTTCAGACGTTCATCTGGGAACCTATGGCTGTCATGCCAAAGAACTCTCACACTATTTAAAGTCCATTCGACCGGGGAAGCTCATCCTCAACGGGGACATCATTGATATATGGCAGTTCAGAAAGCGCTATTGGCCAAAGAGTCATATGAATGTTGCCAAACAGATCATTGGTATGGCGGCAAAGGGGGTGCCGGTCTATTACATTACCGGAAACCACGATGAAATGCTGCGCAAGTTCTCTGACTTTGATTTAGGCAACTTCCACCTGCGCGATAAAATGATCCTACCTGTAGGATATCAGAAAGCCTGGATTTTTCACGGAGATATCTTCGACGCCAGTATCCAACAGGCCAAATGGCTGGCTAAAATGGGAGGATGGGGATACGATCTGCTGATCCTGATCAACCGGATGGTGAACTATGTGCTGGAAGCATTGGGCCGAGAGCGCATGTCTCTATCAAAGAAAATCAAGAACTCCGTAAAACGCGCCGTTTCGTATATCTCTGATTTTGAGGAGACCGCAGCCGATCTGGCCATGGATCAGAACTACGACTACGTCGTATGCGGTCATATTCACCAGCCGCAAATGAAAGTAGTGAAAAGGAAGAATCGAAAAGTCACTTACTTGAATTCGGGAGACTGGATCGAAAACCTATCAGCTCTAGAATATCACCATGGAAAATGGCGTATTTATCGATTTGAAGATGAATTCGACATCACTAAATTCCGAACAGATGATCCCGAAGAAGAGTCCTGGGCGCAGATTCCCGATCCTTCAGAGCTCCTCGAAAAAATGTACTTAATTGGGCATGAAGGTTGACTAGAAGAGTGAACTGATAGTTTCAGACACTTTTTCTACTTTTATTGAGTTGAATAAGTGATATGAAGAAACTCTTTTTACTCTTGGCCTTAGCGGCCGGTATCCAAGGATTTAGCCAGCAACAAGGTCAAGGTGGGCAGCGATTTGTCGACAAATTGCGCTTTGGGGGAAACTTAGGATTGACCTTTGGAACGGTAACCTCTGTGGAAGTCTCTCCATTGGTGGGCTATCAAGCTACGGAACGATTGATGCTCGGCGTCGGAGGAACCTACCTCTACTACAAAGACACTCGGTATACACCAGATTTCACTAATTCGTACTACGGTGGAAGAACTTTTGCGAACTTCAACATCACGCCGCAAATATTCGCTTGGGCGGAATATGAATTTCTCAACGGTGAATTGTACAATCCCATCGACCAAAGCTTTCAACGGCAGTGGTTTGATAATTTCTTTGTCGGAGGTGGAATCCGACAGGGGCCGATCATGGTGACCGCGTTGTACAACTTGAGCTATCAGAGCCAAGATGGATTCTACGGATCGCCCTGGGTGATTCGCGTTGGAGCCTTCTTCTAAGCCAAATTCACATTACATTTTTGTACTTTTGCACCATGCTAAAAGGCGTATTGCGTTTATTCTCTTTTGTCCTGATCACTTTCCTTTTGTTTACCGGCTGCTCGGAGTACAATAAAGCTCTGAAAAGCCCGGATTTGAACTACAAATTGGAGGTGGCCAAGAAGTACTACGATCGTCAAGATTACATCAGGGCATATCCACTGTTTGAGGAGCTTCTAAACCTCTATCGAGGAACAGCAAAGAGTCAAGAGGTGTATTACTACTACGCCATGACGCACTACGGCATGGAGGACTATATTCTCGCTGCTTACCACTTTAAGAACTTCTCAACCACATTCCCACAAAGCGAAAAGGCTGAGGAGTGTGCCTATTTGGCGGCCTATTGCTACTATCTCGATTCGCCGAGATACAGCTTGGACCAAAGCAGTACGAACAAGGCCATAAACGAACTTCAGCTCTTCATCAACACCCATCCGGGCAGCGCTAGAGTAGACACGGCAACGGTGTACATCGACAAGTTGCGCGATAAACTAGAGCAGAAAAGTTTTGAAATCGGGAAGCAGTATTTGAAGATCGGAGATTACAAGTCAGCCATTTTCGCCCTGGACAACACACTGAACGATTACCCGGATACGGAATTTCGCGAAGAGGCCTTATATTTGCAGATTCGAGCGAATTACTTACTCGCCGCTAATTCAGTCGATTACAAGAAAGAAGAGCGGTATGAAAATGCGACTCGGGCCTACCAGAACTTTATACGGTGGTTTCCTGAAAGCAATTGGAAAAAAGACGCCGACAAATTAAACGACAAGATCAACAGCGATCTGGAAGAATTTAGAAATCAAGAGCAGCTCTAATGAATTACAAGAAGACAGAAGCTTCTAAGAGTACAGAAACCCGTAACCCGGTTGCGATGACCAAGGGAACGGATAACATTTACGAATCCATCTCCATCTTGGCTAAGCGCGCCAATCAGATCAATTCTGATATCAAGGAGGAATTGTTGGCCAAGCTTAGCGAATTCGCTACGCACACCGACAGTTTGGACGAGGTATTCGAGAACAAAGAGCAGATTGAGGTCAGCCGTTTCTACGAGCGCCTTCCAAAACCAACCTTGATTGCTATTCAAGAGTGGTTGGAAGACAAGATCCACTACCGCATGCCGGAAGAGGAAGAAGGAAACGCCTAAGACCATGTTGCGCGGCAAAAAGGTATTGCTCGGGGTGACCGCCAGTATCGCCGCGTATAAATCGGCGCACATTGTGCGCGAATTCATCAAAGCTGGAGCCGAAGTGCGGGTCATTCTGACCCCGGCTGCCAAGGACTTTGTGACCCCGCTGACCCTATCAACGTTGAGTAAACACCCCGTACTCACCTCGTTTACCCATGAGGAAGACGATGGTGCGGTATGGAACAACCACGTGGAATTGGGATTGTGGGCTGATCTCATGATCATCGCCCCGGCGACTGCCAACACCTTGAGCAAAATGGCTCGTGGAGAAGCGGACAACTTGCTTATCGCCACCTATTTATCGGCCAAATGCCCTGTATATGTGGCTCCTGCCATGGACTTGGACATGTACCGGCACGAAAGCACCACGGACAACCTGAACAAGTTAGAGTCCTTTGGGAACGGCATTATTCCCGCGGAGAGCGGGGAGCTTGCAAGTGGCTTGCACGGGGAAGGGCGTATGGCAGAACCAGAGCATATACGTGCTTACATCGAAGAAGAGTTTCGATCGAAAGGCTCCCTCGCGGGAAAACGCGTGATCATAACAGCGGGCCCCACCCAAGAGCCCATTGATCCAGTACGTTACATCGGCAACCGCAGCACGGGGAAAATGGGGATTGCCTTGTCGGAGGCTTGCTTGAGTCGAGGCGCCGAGGTTCGATTGATCCTCGGACCCACGCATATCGCGGTACCGGATCATCCGAACTTGATCTTGGAGCGTGTGCAGACCGCGGAGGAGATGCATCGCGCCGCTCAGGCGCAATTTAAAAATAGCCACCTGGTCATTGCCAGTGCAGCTGTTGCGGATTTTAAGCCCACTCATCTAGCGACGCAGAAAATCAAGAAGGAGGGCGGTGTACCTTCGATCGAATTGAGCACCAATCCTGATATCTTGGCAGAGTGGGGAGCGACAAAGACTACTCAAGTGGTGGTCGGCTTTGCGTTGGAGACGGACAATGAGGAGGCCAATGCCGAGGGAAAGCTCAAGCGAAAGAACCTCGACGTCATTGTCTTGAACTCTTTAAAGGATGAAGGAGCTGGTTTTGGCCACGACACCAATCAAGTCACGATTCTTGACCGGAACAATAAGCAGGTCAAAATCGGGTTAAAAAGTAAATCGGAAATCGCGAGCGACATTGTCGATTTCCTGGAAAAAGAATGGATTCAGTGAAGCAATTAGCGCTTTCCCTTTTGGCTTTAATCCTGATACTGCCGGTGTCACGCCTAGAGGCACAGGAATTGAACTGCCGCGTACAAGTGATCAGCCCGCAAGTACAAAGCTCGAATAAACAGGTCTTTCAAACCTTGCAGCAGGCCATTTTTGAGTTCATGAACAACAAGCGATGGACGGATCAGGTGTACACTATGGAAGAGCGCATTGAATGCTCTATTCAAATTAACATTACGGACCAGATCTCTGCCGATGAATTTTCGGGAACCATCAGTGTTCAGAGCTCTCGTCCTGTGTACAACTCCAGCTATAACACGACCGTCCTCAACTGGCAAGACAATAATCTCTGGTTCCGCTACCTCGAGTTTGCTCCTCTGGACTTCAATGAAAACACGCATTTATCCAACCTCACCAGTGTCTTAGCTTATTATGCCTACATGATCATTGCACTGGACATGGAGACCTTCTCTCCGAAGGGAGGGGAACCGTTCTTGTTGAAAGCACAGAAGATTGTGGGTAACGCTCAAGGTGATCGTGAGGCGAGTGGATGGCAGCCCTTTGAGAGCAACCGTAACCGCTATTGGCTCACGGAGCTCTTCTTCGACCAAAACTTTGAGCCTTTCCGCAACGGCATGTACTTGTATCACCGCCAGGGGCTGGATCAGATGACTGAAGACGACGCGGAGGGCCGACGAAATATCACCGCTTCCATCGAAGAAATGCACAAAGTGCACCGGAACCGGCCGAACAGCTTCTTGATGTCTGTCTTTTTTGACGCCAAGGCTCAGGAAATTGCAAACATTTACAGCACTGATTTAGTCGAGGATAAGGCTAGGGTAGTCCAACTCTTATCGGATCTGGCCCCGGGTCAGTCTCAACTCTGGGACAAGCTCGGCACCAACAACTAAGTTTTCTATCTTCGCTCGTATGCTGAAAGAGCTGCGAATTTCCAACTACGCTTTAATTGAAGAATTGGGCCTACGGCCCGATGCCGCACTGAACACCATTACCGGTGAAACCGGAGCCGGAAAGAGCATCATGCTCGGTGCGCTCGGGCTGATTCTAGGACAGCGTGCAGATTTGAGCATCCTGCGTGACCCCGAGCAAAAATGCGTGGTTGAAGCCGACTTTGATCTCAGTGCATTGTCCTTGGAGTCCTTCTTCAAGGCACACGATTTAGATTACGAGCAAGTCAGCATCATTCGCCGAGAAATCATCCCCTCGGGAAAGTCAAGAGCTTTTGTAAACGACACACCTGTAAAGCTGCCCGTCCTTCGGGAGCTCAGCGAATTCCTCATCGATATTCACGGTCAGAACCAAACTCGGTGGCTTGCGGATGGAGGCTTTCAAATGGATCTGGTGGATGGCCTAGCTCAGAATGCAGTCGTACTCGAGAACTACCGGGATTGCTATCGAACCTGGTCTCAACTCCAAAGAGATATTCAGACATGGGAAGAACAAGAGTTGGCTCAAAAGAATGAATTGGACTACCATCAATTCCTGTTGAACGAGCTCGAGGAAGCGGCTCTTTTGCCTGATGAACTCAAGGGACTCGAAGAAGAAGCTAAGACCTTAGAGCACGCTGAAGACATACGAGAAAGCCTGTCTGGAGGACTTCAACTACTGGATGAAGATGAGTCCGGTATCATAAGCAATATCAAAGCATTACGTTCTCAATTAAGTCACCTAAGCTCCTGGAGCGACACCTATGCCCTTTGGATGGAACGGATCGAGGCACAGTTGATCGAGTGGGACGATTTGAGCTTCGAAATGAATCGAGCAGCTGCCGACGTCGTTGTAGACCCCGCGCGATTGGAGCAGGTGAACAATCGCATTGACTTACTCCACAACCTCATGCAGAAGCATCAAGTCGAAGACGTACCTGGTCTACTCGAAAAACAAGAAGAGCTTCACCACAAGGTTTCTGATGTCACTGCCTTGGGCGATCGACTTGAAGAGGCCAGAAAAGAACAAGAGGTGCAGCACAATCAGCTTTTGGAGCTGGGGCAGGAGCTAGGGGCATCGCGCCGTAAGGCGCAAAAAACCCTCATAAAAGAGCTGGAAACTCTGCTCAATAGACTGGGCATGCCGGACGCGGCCTTTGATTTGCACTGGATTGAGACCGAAGCGCCTGGTGCCAAAGGGCTGGAAACCGTGGAGTTCTTGTTCTCGGCTAATAAAGGAAGAGCCCCTGAACCTCTGAAAAAGGTGGCCAGTGGTGGGGAAATGAGTCGTTTCATGCTCGGAATGAAGAATCTTATGGCCCATTACAAGCAGTTGCCCACCATTCTCTTCGACGAGATTGACACCGGTGTTTCCGGCGAAATCGCCGATCGCATGGGCACCTTAATGTCGGAAATGGGTTCCCGAATGCAGGTGATTTGCATTACGCATCTGCCTCAAGTCGCGGCCAAAGGGTCCAAGCACTTCAAGGTCTACAAAGAGCTTAGAGCTGAGGATACCTACACGGATATCAAGGAGTTAAGCGGCGCCGATCGAGTAGAAGAAGTAGCTTCTATGTTGAGTGGGGCACGCAAAAGCGAAGCGGCGAGACAGAATGCACGAGAGCTCTTAGAGGATCGCGTGGTTGGCTAAGGTCAATTGTTATATTTGTAACCCAAACAAATCAGTTATGGCTAACGGAATTTTAGCAGGAAAAAAAGGAATTATTTTCGGCGCCTTGAATGCAGAGTCCATTGCATGGAAAGTTGCTGAAATTGCACATGCAGAAGGTGCGCAGTTCGTATTGACCAACGCGCCCATCGCCATGCGCATGGGAGAAATTAACAACCTCGCAGAGAAATGCGGAGCGGAAGTGATTCCGGCGGATGCGACTTCATTGGAGGATCTTGAGAACCTAATCACGCGTTCTCAAGAAATATTGGGTGGAAAGCTGGACTTCGTATTGCACAGTATCGGAATGTCGGTCAACGTGCGTAAAGGGCGTCCGTACACGGATCTGAACTACGATTGGCTGACCAAGGGCTGGGACGTGAGTGCCGTGAGTTTCCACAAGATGATGCAGACCTTGTACAAGCACGATGCGATGTCGGAATGGGGGAGCATCCTAGGCTTGACCTACATCGCCGCTCAACGGGTATTCCCAGATTACAATGATATGGCGGACAACAAGTCCTATCTCGAGAGCATCGCCCGTAGCTTCGGGTACTACTTCGGAAAGGAAAAGAACGTTCGCGTCAATACCATTTCCCAATCACCGACCATGACTACTGCGGGTTCAGGTGTTAAAGGTTTTGGCGGCTTTTTCAAGTACGCTGATCAAATCAGCCCGCTTGGGAATGCTTCAGCTGAAGACTGTGCCAACTACTGTGTCAGCCTGTTCTCGGACTTTACACGCATGGTGACCATGCAGAACCTCTTCCACGACGGAGGATTCAGCAATACGGGAATCAGCCAAGAGGTGATGAACTTATTCCAAGGAGACGAAGAATAATCCGCCTCTCGATAGTCGACGATTTACAACCACAAAAAAAGCCCCGACCTGTATTCAAGTCGGGGCTTTTCTATAATTATCGGCCTCAGTCTTCTTTTTCAGACTTCGCCGGATCTTCTTTCTCTTCTTTAGGAGTGTCATCCTTAGCCTTCTTTGGCTTGGCCTTCTTCTTGACCTTTACGGTAATCTGCTCTTTCTTTTCGTCATAATCCACCTTAACGGTGTCTCCCTCAGAAATCGAAGAGTTGATGATCTCCTCTGCCAATGGATCTTCCAGATAGCGTTGAATGGCTCTCTTTAATGGTCGAGCACCAAAGTCTCGATCAAAACCTTTTTCAGCGATGAAGTCCTTCGCAGGGTCACTCAATTGCACCTTGTATCCCAATTCAACGATACGCTGGTAGAGTTTGTCCAATTCGAGATCGATGATCTTGAAAATATCCTCCTTAGCTAAGCTGTTGAACAGTACCACGTCGTCAATACGATTCAAGAATTCAGGAGCAAAGGCCTTTTTCAAGGCACTCTCGATTACGCTCTTGGCATGGGCATCCATGCTGTCCTGCTTGGCCGTGGTGCTGAACCCAACTCCTTGTCCAAAGTCCTTCAACTGACGTGAACCGATATTGGAGGTCATGATGACGATGGTATTCTTGAAGTCAATTTTACGACCCAAGCTATCTGTCATCAAACCATCGTCCAAGGCTTGAAGGAGGAGATTGAAGACATCGGGGTGTGCTTTCTCGATCTCATCGAGCAGAATGACGCTGTAAGGCTTGCGGCGCACTTTCTCCGTGAGCTGACCGCCTTCTTCATATCCGACATATCCTGGAGGTGCTCCAATCAAACGAGACACGGCGAATTTCTCCATGTACTCGCTCATGTCAATGCGAATCAAGGCATCATCTTTATCGAAGAGCTTGGCACTCAAGGCCTTTGCGAGTTCCGTTTTCCCTACACCGGTAGGTCCTAGGAATATGAAACTTCCAATGGGCTTATTTGGATCTTTCAGCCCGGCACGGTGTCGCTGGATGGCTTTCACCACCTTGTCCACCGCGTCGTTTTGACCGATCACTTTATCCTTGAGTTCCGCAGCCATGGTCTTCAGCTTATTGCTCTCATTTTGAGCAATGCGCTGCACGGGAATTCCCGACATCATGGCCACAACTTCCGCGACATTGTCTTCATCAACAGTTTCACGGTGATTCTTGACTTCTTGCTCCCATTGACGCTTCGCCGCTTCCAACTCTGCTTCAATGCGCTTTTCATCATCACGTAATCGCGCTGCTTCTTCGTATTTCTGGCGTTTTACCACTTGGATTTTCTCCGCTCGAATACCCTCGAGATCTTTCTCCAACTGGACAACCGTTTCTGGAACGCGAATATTTGAAATGTGCACACGGCTTCCCGCCTCATCTAAGGCATCAATAGCCTTATCCGGAAGGAAGCGATCACTGATGTACCGCGACGTCAAGGTGACACAAGCCCCCAGTGCGTCATCGGTGTAGTTCACATTGTGATGATCTTCGTATCGTTCGCGGATGTTTTTTAAGATCTCTAGCGTTTCTTCGGGCGAGGTGGGCTCCACCATCACTTTTTGGAATCGACGCTCTAAGGCCCCGTCTTTTTCGATCGACTGACGATACTCATCCAGTGTCGTTGCTCCGATGCATTGAATCTCGCCTCGGGCAAGGGCAGGCTTGAACATATTACTGGCATCCAAGGATCCAGCTGCACCTCCCGCACCAACGATGGTGTGAATCTCATCGATGAACAAGATGATGTCGTCGTTCTTTTCGAGTTCGTTCATCACCGCCTTCATCCGCTCTTCGAACTGACCGCGGTACTTGGTACCCGCCACAAGAGAAGCTAAATCAAGAGTGATGACGCGCTTGTCGAACAAGACTCGACTGACTTTTCGCTTCATGATGCGCAAGGCCAATCCTTCAGCTATCGCCGATTTACCCACACCGGGCTCACCGATGAGTAGGGGATTGTTCTTTTTGCGTCGACTCAAGATCTGCGAAACACGTTCGATCTCTTTTTCCCGGCCCACGACCGGATCTAGTTTATCATCTTCAGCCAGCTTCGTCAGATCTCGACCGAAGTTGTCAAGCACTGGCGTGCTGGATTTAGAATCTGTTTTCTTCTTAGAACTTCCGGAGCTAAACGGATTGCTCTTTCCTTCATCTTCAAATTCGTCATCGTCTTTATCAGAAAAGGGCAAGTCCGAGGTTGGTTTGTTCCCCAAATTGGAGTCCTCGCTGTAGTGCGCTTGATATTCTTCTTTCACTTTATCGTAATCCACACCGCTTTGACGCAAGATGCGGGATACAGGATCGTCTTCATTTCGCAAAATACAAAGGAGAAGATGAGACGTACCGATCACACTGCTTTTGAACAGCTTAGCTTCTAAGAAAGTCGTTTTCAAGGCTTTCTCCGCCTGACGCGTCAAGGGCAAGTTGGTTCGCTTACTCACTTTAGTCGTCAAGTCGCTTTTGCTAATCGACTCAATTTTCTTGCGAAAAGCAGGAAGGTCAACGCCCAGAGATTCTAACATCTCAATAGCGATTCCTTCACCTTCGCGAATCAAACCAAGCATTAAATGCTCCGTGCCAATATAATCGTGCCCTAAGCGCAGAGCTTCCTCCTTGCTATAGCCGATCACATCTTTGACTCGGGGTGAAAAATTTTCGTCCATTTGCTTGGTGTTTCAGAGGTAACGCAAGTGCTACCCCAAGGGTTTATATCAAATGTAGCCAATGCACTATTAAAACGACTTTAACGTCAAAATCATTTTATCAACAGTGCGTGTGCAAAAAAGTCCAATTTTCATGCCATTCACCAACCCTGACAGGACGTCGTTTTGGTATATTCGTACGTTATTAAAAAGTTAATTCTCACAACCTGGATTGAGCATGAGTGAAGAGAGAATTGTTCCCATAAACATTGAGGAGGAGATGAAATCGGCCTACATCGATTATTCGATGTCGGTCATTGTGTCACGCGCCTTGCCAGATGTCCGCGATGGACTCAAGCCGGTGCACCGAAGAATCCTTTTTGGAATGTATGAATTGGGGGTTTTATCGAACCGCCCATACAAGAAATCAGCACGTATTGTCGGGGAGGTCTTGGGTAAGTTTCACCCGCATGGAGATACCGCTGTATACGACGCGATGGTACGTATGGCCCAGCCGTGGTCTTTGCGCTATATGATGGTAGACGGCCAAGGTAACTTCGGTTCCGTAGATGGAGATAGTCCGGCGGCCATGCGTTACACCGAGGCGCGCTTACAGAAGTTGGCCGAAGAGATGTTGACGGACATCGATAAAAACACCGTTGACCATCAGCTCAACTTTGATGACACCATCAAAGAGCCAACTGTACTTCCGGCCAAGATTCCAAACCTCCTGGTGAATGGAGCATCTGGAATTGCCGTGGGTATGGCCACGAATATGCCACCCCACAACCTCAGTGAAGTGGTGGACGGCACATGCGCCTACATCGACAACAAAGACATCGAAGTAAGCGAGCTCATCGAGCACGTTAAAGCACCGGATTTCCCAACGGGAGGAGTGATTTACGGATATGAAGGAGTTCGCGATGCCTTTGAAACGGGTAGAGGACGTGTTGTTATGCGTGCCAATGCAAACATCGAGGAGGTAGACGGTCGCGAGGCCATTGTCGTTACCGAGATTCCATATCAAGTCAACAAGGCTGATATGATCAAGAAAACGGCCGACATGGTCAACGACAAAAAGATTGAGGGCATCTCGGACATCCGTGATGAAAGTGACCGGAACGGAATGCGCATCGTGTACATCATCAAGCGCGACGCCATCCCGAACATTGTCTTGAATACGCTGTACAAGTACACCGCGCTTCAGACATCATTCAGTGTGAACAACATTGCTCTCGTAGGCGGCCGTCCAAAGCAGCTCAACCTCAAGGACATGATTGTTCATTTCGTGGATCACCGTCACGAAATCGTCGTACGACGTACTCAGTACGAACTGGAACAAGCGGAGAAGCGAGCACATGTACTCGAAGGTCTCTTGATTGCACTGGATCACCTAGACGAGGTCATTGCCTTGATTCGTGCGAGCCGTACCCCAGAAGATGCGCGTAATGGATTAATGAGTGAGTTTAGCTTGAGCGAAATCCAGGCGCGGGCGATTCTCGACATGCGCCTGCAGAAACTAACCGGACTCGAGCGCGATAAGATTAAAGAAGAGCATGCGGAGTTGATGAAGACCATCGAGTACTTGCGTTCCATCTTGGACAGCGAGGATAAGCGTATGGAGATCATCAAGGATGAATTGCTCGAAATGAAAGAGAAGTATGGCGATGAGCGTCGTACGCAAATCAACTACGCTGGTGGAGACCTCAATATCGAGGACATGATTCCAGATGAGGATGTGGTGATCACCATTTCTCACTTGGGTTATATCAAGCGTACTGCACTAGCTGAATACAAAAAGCAGCGTAGAGGAGGGGTAGGGCATCGCGGTGTTAGCACCCGTGACGAGGACTTCCTTGAGTACCTTTTTGTTGCGAGTAACCACAACTACCTTTTGTTTTTCACTGAGCAAGGACGTTGTTTCTGGTTGCGTGTATTCGAAATCCCAGAAGGAGGGAAGGGATCCAAAGGTCGAGCCATTCAAAACTTGATCAATATTCCGTCCGACGATAAAGTACGTGCCTTCATTAACGTGACATCCCTCAAAGACGAGGACTACATCAACAGTCACTACATCATGATGTGCACCAAGGCTGGACAAGTCAAGAAGACGAGCCTCGAAGCGTACTCTCGTCCACGTGTGAATGGAATTAACGCCATCACCATCCGCGAAGGGGACGTGCTCTTGGAAGCCAAATTGACTACTGGAGATAGCGAAATCCTAATGGCAGCCCGTAACGGTAAGGCCATTCGATTTGACGAGTCAGCTGTCCGCCCCATGGGAAGAACAGCCTCTGGAGTCCGCGGAATGCTCTTGGCCTCAGATGACGATGAAGTCGTCGGTATGGTTTGCGTCAATGACCTTGAATCAGATATCCTCGTGGTTAGTGAGCGCGGGTATGGTAAACGTACCAAGGTTGACGATTACCGCAAGACCAACCGCGGTGGTAAAGGGGTGAAAACCTTGAACATCACCGATAAGACAGGGGAGTTGATCTCTATTAAGAACGTTGTGGATTCCGATGATTTGATGATCATCAACAGAAGCGGAATTACTATTCGCCAAGGAGTGGAAGAACTTCGTGTAATGGGACGAGCAACGCAAGGTGTTCGATTGATTAATCTTCGTGAAGGCGACGAAATTGCTGCGGTGACCAAAGTAGCCGTAGAAGATGACGACGAGCCTTTATTGGACGAAGATGGCAATCCAATCCTCTCTGAAGAAGGTGCTGAAGAAGGTGCTGAAAACAGCGAGCAAGAGGAAGGCGGAGAGGCCTAAATCAAGCCTTTGGTACAGAAATTGCCCGTTTCTTCGTGAAACGGGCTTTTTTTATGCCCACAATAGATGTAATTTTGACGCGAACCCAAGACCAATTAATGAAGATGAAGAAGTTAGTTGTCCTTTTCGCCGCAGTATTAATCTCTGCGGTATCAATGGCTCAGGGAGCTGCAACCAGTACAGCCATCATTCGCCTCCGTGCAGGTGATTGGTTAGAAGCCAAAGGATATATAGACCAAGCTTACGACGAAATGATGGAAGCGAAAGCTGAAAATCGCGTCGTAAAAGAAAAAGTGGCCTCCAAGTTTTGGTACCACCGTGCTATGATTTACCAGCGCATTTCCGTTTCCAACGATCCACAATTTGCGGAGTACAAAAAACCGGCGTTGGGTACAGCTGCGGATGCACTTGAAGAGCTCTTTGCTGTAGACCAGAAAGGCTCGTACACCAAGGAAGGTAAAGAGCTGTATGCCTATGTCATCAACGGATACTTGAACCGTGCCTTCGATCAAATCGATACTGAAGAATTCTCTGCTGCACGAAGCGATTTCGAGCGCGCCTACGAATTGAAAAAGAACCCCATTGTCGGAGAAGTAGACACCACAACCTTGTACAATGCGGCTTTGATGGCCCAGTACGGTGAAGAGTACGAAGAAGCTATTCGCTTGAATCGCATGCTTATCGAAATGGATTACCAAGGAGCGCGTACGTTTGTGCTTTTGAGCCAGATCTACAAGCAAATGGAAGACGAGGAAGGTGCCATTGCCGTTGTTCGCGAAGGACGTGAGAAATATCCTTCTGATCGTGACTTGTTGATCGAAGAAGTGAATTACTACATCGGTAAAGGTGATGACCAAAAAGCGACTGAAACCTTGAATTTGGCTGTAGAAGCTGATCCAGGGAATGCATTGCTTTGGAACGCTTTGGGAACCATTCAGCTGAAACTCGGTGACGAGGAAAAGGCAATGGAAGCACTAGGCAAGGCTGTTGAACTGAACGATTCTTTGCCTGAAGCACATTATTCACTCGGTGTAATCTGGGTAGAACGTGCCAACGGAATGGTGGAGAAATTGAACGCCGATGGCGTTTCTGACTCAGAATACGAAAAACTCAAAGAGGAGCAACTCGGATATTTCCGCAAAAGCTTGCCGTACTTCGAGAAAGCTCTAGAGCTGATGCCAGAAGACTTGTTGACCTTGGACGCTTTGAAAGTAGTTTACTACAAACTCGATATGACGGACAAGTCCATCGAAATGAAAAAGCGTATTGATGCACTACAAGGATAATCGCCTGAGATAAGAATAGAATAGAGGCCTCACAGACGTGGGGCTTCTTTTTATCTAGAAATTCTGATTAACATAATATTAATTATAGGACATATATAGTTTATGAAGCCTTGAGCGTAAACCACTTAGAATTCGTTCCTTTGCTGCCCTTAACACGATAATACACTCAAATGAGTCAAGTAAAGCAAAACGACACGGTACGTGTCCATTATACCGGAACTCTAGCAGACGGAGAAATTTTCGATTCATCACGCGAACGTGAACCGCTCGAATTCACTCTTGGCCAAGGCCAATTGATTCCAGGATTTGAGAACGGCGTCATCGACATGAAAACTGGCGATACCAAAACCGTTCACATTCCCGCTGCTGAAGCGTACGGCGAACGTCGCGAGGAAATGATCCAAGAAGTTCCTAAAGATCAATTACCACCAGAAATTAAACCTGAAGTTGGTATGACGCTCTTTAGCCGAACTCCCGATGGCCGGGAAATGCCACTCATCGTTGCTGAAGTTCTCGAGACCAGCATCATGTTGGACGCCAACCACCCATTGGCTGGAAAAGACCTCACGTTTGAAATCGAGTTGGTGGAGATCAAGTAAGTGAGTTAACATAATAATAGAGAAGCCTTCCTTTTGGAGGGCTTTTTTTTGGCCCTACGGGCCGATACGTCATGATTTCTGCATACCTAAAGTCTTGAGGTGGTACCTCAAATAGCCATAGGTTATCAAAGTAGAGAGCCCGTCTGCCAAGGGAAAACTGAAGAATACCCCGTCCAGGTCAAACCATCGAGGCAATATCAAAATGAACGGGATCAATAGAAATGCCTGTCTGGAAAGGGTCAGAATCAAGCCCGGCCACACCTTCCCTATCGCCTGAAAATAGGCCGCTCCAATGAGTTGAACCGCAATGATGGGCGTCAGAGAAAACACGAAGCGCATAGGCCTTGGCGTCTGCGCTATAAGCTCGGGATCCGTAGTAAAGACCTTCGTCAGGGCCTCCGCGCCAAACATTACTCCAAAGAAGACTCCCACGCTCAAAATGCTTCCGTACTTGAAGGTCACTCCGATGGATTCTTTCACTCGATCCCAAGACTGAGCTCCGTAGTTGAATCCCGCAATGGGCATAAAGCCTTGCATAGTCCCAATCACAGGGAATAGAGCGAACATCATAATGCGATTGATGATCCCCCAAACAGCGACACCCGTTTCCGCCCCGTAGCGAAACAGCGCTTGATTCAAAACCACGCTAAGCAAGCTTATGGCTGCTTGTCGTGCAATCGTGATTCCGCCAATACTCATGGTTTCACGAATGATGCCTAAGTCCGGTACTAAGTTTTCTACACTCAACGTGAGTTCAGACCGACCAAAGGCAAAATACCCCAAGGAAAACAGAGCCGAACCAATGTAGGCTATGGTTGTGGCATAGGCGGCACCTTCTATACCCATGTCCAGCCAAACAATCATAATGGGATCCAAAATCAAATTGACTACAGCCGGTATGACCAAAACGTACATCGCTGCCTTGGGTCGCCCTTCGGCCCGCATGACATTGTTGGCCATCATGGCTATGATGAGCGCTGGAAGTCCATATAGAATGATCATGAAATAGCGCTGCGCATAAGGGAAAATTCCACCCTTAGCCCCAAAGGTGCTCAGAATAGGATCCGCATAGAGCACGCCTAGAAGAACAAATACGGCTCCAAGTACAAAGACGGCCGAAATCATATTGCCAAAGGCCAGGTTCGCCCGATCCAGTTGGCGTGCGCCCAAAGCCCTGGAGATGATACTGCTCCCCCCTATTCCAATGGCCATTCCAATGGAAGAGATCAAAAAACTAATGGGAAGCACCACGGTAATTGCGCCGATTCCCTCGCTCCCAACATAGCGTCCGACAAAGATGGTGTCCACTATATTGTAAATAGACATCACCAAGAATCCAATGGAAGCCGGTATGCTTTGTTGAAGGAGAAGTTTAGGAATGGGAAGGACGCCTAGGTCATCAGAACGGCGTGATTCGTTTTTTGGCACGATTTTTATTCTATTCTAGGTGCATCAAATCCAAAAGCGATGAAAACGAAGATAGCCTTTTTCCCCCTGCTCCTTGCCCTACTCATTGGTACAGCACAAATCAGTTGCAAAAGCACGTATGGCACTAAGGTCAAACAACCTTTTAGCGGCAGTAAGTATGAAAGTGACAAAAAGTGGTTTCGAGCCGTAGGCTCTGGCGAAAGCGTAAAAGACAACATTGCTCGCGACAAAGCTGAACTTGACGCCAAACAGCGCCTGGCCTCCCAGGTCGGTACCAATATGAAGCGTGTAGCAGACCAGTACCTAGGACAGACGGAGAATGCAAACAATGCTGATGTCGCGGATAAATTCCAAAGCTTAGTGCGCGAGGTCATGAACACGCCTATGGCCGATCTGCGTAAGTTCGATGATGAAATTTTCTATACGGACGAGCAGAAGTACCGCATCTTCGTCGCCTATGAAATCAAGAAGAAGGACATGCTCAAATTCATGAAGAAGCAAGCGAAGCTAAACAGCAAACTGGATGACATCACCAGAAAACGTATCGAGGAGATCATCGATGAAGAATTGAAGCAGTACGAGGACGATTAAATTGACTTCGTCTTGCTGAGTTTGGCCGTCTCTACGACCACATCCCCTACTTCGTTCGTATAGAACATCCGCTCAAATTGGCGGTCAAACTCAATCTCCTCTGCGGTGTAGCTGTATCGGGTGTAAACCGTTTGCCCAAAGCTCTCATCGAAACCCTTCAAGAGCACAAGGATCTCTCCACCGTTCTTGGTGACTTCTTCTACACTTGAACCGTATAACGGACTTTCGGAATCAATAGGGTGAACTAAGGTCCAGTTCATCGGAAAGAAGGTAACCTTGTCCAAGGTCAACGGAAGTCGGTGGTAACGGCGCTCAATATGCCCGTCATTCATCACTTCGTATTTGTACATCACCGTTGCCTCCATTTCTATCAAGATGTTGTGGCGCAGATTGACGATGCGAAACATCAGTGCTGTTTGATCCCGAAAAGGCGTTACCAAGGCAATTTTACTAAAACCGATTTTGGCCTGCGGATGACTGAATCGTCCGTAGAGCAACCCCGTGGCTAACGCGAATCCCATAAGCCCCAATAGCGCTTCAAATGAACTGATCAATCCCGCCAGATGACCCACCGGCGAAATAGCCCCATACCCAACAGTGGCAAAAGTCTGTACGCTGAAATAGAACGCGTAAAGGAAGGCATCGAGCCCCGTGTCTACAGGCGGAAGACCCTGTAGACTGTCGAGGCCTATCGCCATCTAGATTACCGAAAAGAAAGCGTTTACCAAGAAGTACAGGCCGAAGATCAATCCCAAAAACACAGGCCAGCTCATCTCGATCAACCACTTATACGAATCCCTGAAAAAAATCGCCCGTGTGGTCCCTTCCTACATTAAAGGTCCCGTCCCTATTGATGACGCGTTTGCTCTTTCCCAGGTACTTTTGACCTAATCCCGGATCCGAGGTAGTTGTCCGCTGTTTCGCCATGTATTCGAAGATAATATAATTCGCACTTTAAGCTATCTTCGCCTCAAAGCAGAACGTAATGGCGGAATCCGTAGATGCAGTTGTTGTTGGGGCCGGAATGGCCGGGCTAGTTGCTGCCCAACACTTAAGAGAAGCAGGGAAGTCAGTGAAAATCATCGAAAAAGGAAAGCAACCTGGAGGACGCGTACGAACGGACGAAGTCCAGGGGTTTCGATTGGACCGTGGATTCCAAGTTCTTTTGACCGCCTACCCAGAAGCCCAGCGCTACTTTGATTATGAAGCTCTAGACCTTCGCGTTTTTGACAGTGGCGCTCTTGTATTCCAGGGACGTCGTCACAACCGCTTTTACAATCCTCAGCGCCACCGAGACAAATTCGTTGCAACCTTGCGCAGTGGTCTTGCAACTGTACGAGATTTGACGATTCTTATGCGCCTTGCGGCGCGATGGAAGCGATCCACGCCCGCAGAGCTCTTCCAGCAAGATCAAATGACCACCCGCAAGTATTTAAAGCTTCAAGGCTTCAGCAATACTTTTGTCGATCGTTTTCTGGAGCCTTTCATGACAGGGATTTTCCTCGAACAGGGCCTTGAAACCCCGCAACGCATGTTCGAGTTCGTCATGAAGATGTTTAGTGAGGCTCCCGCGGCTATACCGGCCATGGGAATGGGCGCAATGGCTGACCAATTGGCCGCAAAGCTCCCAGAGGGCACCATAGTATACGGAGAAGAAGTGCGCAACATACGCAGCGGTAGCGTTAAAACACGTTCCGGAAAGATCTTTGAAGCGCCTATCATCATCATGGCCACGGATCCGACGAACATGCTCCGGAATTTCGTGGAAGAGCATCAGCCCTATCGTTCCGTAGTCAACCTCTACTTTTCTGCCGATCGAGCGCCATTTAGCGACAAACTCATCGCCTTGAATTACGGAGGATCTCGCTGGGTCAACAATCTAGCCGTACTAACCAACCTGTCTCCAAAGCTTGCTCCGGAAGGGAAACACCTCATTTCCGTATCTGTAGTTCGTGACACGGAACTTGGTGAACGCGACCTACAAAAGCTCGTCAAAAGCGAACTCTCTCGGGCTTTCGGACCAGAGGTTCAAGACTGGCAGCACCTGCGCTCCTATTTTATTTCAAGAGCACTCCCCTCCCCTTCCCTATTCGACATGGAACTCGAGGACCAGGACGTGATCTATCAAAATGGCATCTATTTAGCGGGAGACTACCTGCTCAATGGTTCTCTTCAGGCCGCGCTGTACAGCGGTAGAAGAGCTGTAGAGGTCGCCTTGAAAAAGCCTGTTCCTCAATCTAAGGATGTCGCGGTAGATCCCGTATCTCAATAAAAAAAGCCTCGAAGTCGATGGACCTCGAGGCTCAATATCTTATACCCTGGCGTATCCTTAAGCTCCTTTCGGGTCTTGCTGGAGTACGTTTAATGGCAACTTATGCTCAGAAATATCCAATGAAATGAAGTACGCCTCCATTTGGTTGCTGATCTGAATGTAATCGGCTCCGGCCTTAACTTGAATGTCATTGAAGTACTCTTCCAAGCGAGCTACGTTTTTCTTCATGTTCTCCACACGATCAAAACGGCCATAAACGGCATCCGCTTCGTTACTAGAATACTCCTTTTCGAATCCTTCAACTTTGCTTTTCCAAGCGTCAATACGCTTTTTCAACTTCGCTATTCGGGGATCTTGTTCTGACACGGTACAATGCTTTTAATTCGGAGCAAAAATAAGACTAATTTGTCTGTTTTCCTCCATCTCTTCAATCCACGTACGAATAAGCTCAACTCCTTCCTGGTGGACCGATGAGCGCCCTAGCTCAGGCATCATAACTCCTGGGGCCAGACTTTCCATTCTGTACAGAAGAATACTCTCTTCAGGGGCCCCGGGAACAATATCATACAAAAGCCCGCCAGAGCCTTTTCCCGCCGCAACAGGTTTCTTTCCAATCCCTAGTTCATATCCCTCCTGAGCGTATATTGACAAATCTAGACCGCTTGTTTTCGCGGGCCCTCCGGGCCGATGACAGGTTCCACAATTGATGTCCAGATAGGCTCGAGCTCTATCGTTCAGTCTTTCATGGCTATCGTTCCATTGAGCCAACATAGGCCAGCCGGACTCGGGAGCTCCCCTTAGGTATCCCTTTTCGATCCACTCTACGACATGACTTCCTTCTTCTCGATGCATTTGCCGAACTGAAGGTCCCAAGGGTGTAATTCCTCCATCCAACATATGGCAGCTTTTACATTGATTGATTGTTGGAACCTTGTAGGTCAGATCATGCTGGGCCCCAGAATGTTCGAAGACTATATCTCGTCGAGCTCCAGTCACGCTCAAATAGGCCTCTGTCTGATCTTCATTCCAAACGTAGCTAACAGGAGTCCATTCCCCACCCTTAAGGTGAAGAAGACGCGTTTCTAAAACTCGGCGCTGTGAAACGGATTCCTCAATCGCCTTCTCATAGAGGAAGTTCTTCACTATTATAGTGCCCTCGGGAAACTCAAGCACATCTCTATCTCTGTAGACCATTTTGGCCTCATCATTCGGCAATACTATGAATCGCTCTTTATCGGCGTAATCCGTAAAAAGTGGTGTATTCAAAGAGTAAGGAAGAACGAGTTCATGGACTGGCACCAAATCGGTCATTGGCTCACCAAAGAAACCATATTCACTAAGTCGCGAAAGTCCGAAACCTTTTTCACTCAGGATTACGGCCTGGCTCATGAGGTCGGCATCGGACTTGATTGTCGCACGCGGCGATTGATCTGGGGAACTCTTCGGGCCGCAGGCCCAAAAGCAAAAGGAAATCCCAATGAAGATCCAGTGTCTCATGGGCAAGCAAAAATTGACTTGTCATGGCTGATGGCCTCAAAGCTTTTACCAGCATCTAAATCTGCAAACCTCGTTTCGATATCCTCTGACAGGCAAATCTTGTATTCGGATGCTTGGAGTTCCTGACGGTCTGAAATTCCGGGAGGAAGGACGCCATCGTACACAATGTCGGGGGTTTCGAAAGGAAACTTTAACAGAAACAAACGCCCAAAATCGTGGCTTGTGGCCGGGAGGACATAAGAATTCGAAACGGAGTTATTCTCCAGTCTAATTCCTCTTGGATAGGGATTGTAGGCCGCATCCTCTTCATACTTGCGGTTGATTTGCTGGGCGCTACCCGCGTTTGAATTCTCTGAATTGTTGTCTCCAGTCAACTCACTTACAAGAGCATAACTAATAATCGCAGCACCCACAGTGCGGTTTTCCAAAATCTGATTGTCATGCACGTACACGTCTTTAGTCGCTAAAATCATGAATCCAGAACCTGGCGGAACGGCAGCCACAATATTGCCTTCAGGAGCAAAGTTCTTCCGATTATTTTCTACCACCACATTGTCATAGGCCTCTATTTCTCGTCCGTATTGAGATAGACCAGGCAGGTCAAAAATGAGGATTCCCCCGGTGTTGTCTGTGGCTTCGTTTCCATAAATCTTCACCCATCTGGAGTTCTCGGATTCGATTCCCGCTACGTTCATGTAAGCCTTGTTATTACTGATAATAACCGAATCAGACTGGCCGACATAAATACCCGCATCGCTTGCTCCCATCGCCTCGCATTGGTCGATTAGGACATTTCGACATTGAACAGGGTAAAAGCCGTAAGCGCCATTCGTTTCGTCAATGGGACCGGTCCAAGCCACTTTGACGCGGAGGAATGAAATTCCATCGGTGTCCATGACTTTAATGTTGTCCCCTTCCGCGTCTTCAACTGTGAATCCCTCGAAGTCAACATTACTGC
This sequence comes from Flavobacteriales bacterium, assembly GCA_965661605.1. Lineage (GTDB taxonomy): Bacteria > Bacteroidota > Bacteroidia > Flavobacteriales > ECT2AJA-044 > ECT2AJA-044. Next base: position 204,758 of record CBFIEH010000001.1, read on the forward strand.
TATTGACCACTCGAATTCCTTCTGCCCCTTCACTCTGATCCAGAAAACTCAGAACGGTCTTGTCTATTCCCGCTCCTCGAACCGTTACGTGATGAACTCCATCCAAGATTAAGGACCTATCGAACCGGAAATGCCCTTCAGGCAGCTCAATAACGGAACTGTCTTCAGCCGTTAAGAAAGCTAGCTCGAGGTCCTGACCATCGGTTCTGAAATTTCGTTCCGGATTATAGGTATCGGTACATCCAAAAGCCATCAACATCAAACAACACAGACCAAGACCAATTCGCATACTCATTAGGTTTTATTGCAAATTAAGGGATTCTACCTAAATAGCATGGACCTCTAGCTTATACAGATCTCCCCCATACTTCTTCAATTGAAGGTCAAATACAATGGTATCCTCACGGCTTGACTTTTGGGTACAAAAACGGTGGTCAAAACCCTTCCCGCTTAAAAATGCTTCGTGCACTTCTCGCACGCCTCGCGCGCGCAGCTCCTGAAGAATTTTGTAGTTCCTAGCAATCCGCTGTTGGATGGGACGGCATTCGGCGCTGCGCGCTCGACGCAATTCGTTGTGGTATGCATTCCGGCAATGGTCATCACAGAACTTCTTATCCACTCGACCAGAAAGGTGCTCACGACAATGTTGGCAATACTTTGACATAGGCCAAAACTGCATCACTTGAGGGACAATAATTGATGCTCAATCCCCCAATAGACCTAAATGGAAGATTCTATGCTATCGGATCATGGATTAGCGATTGACGGACACTTTTATACTTCTCCCAATCGAATCGCTCAAGAAAATCAATGGCGCCATTGGCCCCATAAAGAAATAAGTCTCTTTTCTCTTCATGGGTCATATTGAAATTGAGCCAATGAAACTTTTGATCCACATCTAATCGACAAATCAAGTGGCTGTAATCCTCATTACGCAATAGAAAATCGAGATCATGTATTTGTCTCATGGTACTGATCATTGCGCCCATAAACGGCATGAGCTTCCCAGTGGATCCATAATTTTCACGATACTGTGACAAGCGCACCCCAAAAGTGGGTCTGCGAGGAACCGCATTCTTCCTGTGAAAGACATTGATTGGAAAATTGCTCAACATTCCGCCATCGACCATTTCTACTTCTGGAGGAATTGGCCCTTTGTAGCGAGCGTGTTCCCACCAGCGCTCTTTTGCCTTCGGTCCTTGAGGTATGGCACTAAACCGAACGGGTTCAAAGAAAACAGGAACCGACATGCTCGCTCTTACCCAGCGTGCTGGGTTCTCTTGACCGGGATTTGCAACATAGAGCTCACCCATCGCTGGGAATTGGACTTTAGTCTTTGTCGTGACATCCGAAGCGATAACCGTCCATTTCGGCTTCGACTCAATGCTATTCCCTTTCCTATCTCTAAAACCACTTGGGTTCACCCTTTTTCTGTCGAGGTCCAAGGTAGAGTGTACTCCCTGTTCTTTTAAGAGCCGTTGGAGCCACGTGTAGAAGACAACGCCTGGATTCATGCCGAGTTTTGAGCGAAGTAGGTTCCATATTTTCAATCCTTGAAAAACCAACCTTCTTTTGGTTTTGCCTCCCTTCCCTTCAATTAGCAACTGAATGGTTCTCTTAATCTTTGGATTCCCGTCAACAAAATCGAATAAGTTCTGGGCGGCCAGTGCTTCCAAGGCTACAACCGATTTAGCGTCAGAGGTAGTCCCAATACTTGCCATGAGTAAGGTATTTATAGCTCCGGCAGAGGTCCCAGCTAAATCATAAAATCGAATCCCCGCTTCTTCCATAATGTGGGTATATCCGAGGAGTGCGATTCCCAACACTCCTCCTCCCTCTTGAACGAGGTCGGCATATTGAAACCCATTGTCATCAATAATGTCAGAATAAACGCGTTCAGGATTGGCTTTAATCGCCTTTGCACGCGCGATGAGTTCACGCATAGGCTCATAATCCAAAAAGTAATCGGAAGTCAGTTGTTCAGGCATAATTAGGAAGTGTTGCTACCTGAAAATTAGTGAAAAAACACACCTATCCGATCTTGGTGCCGTTTTTCACTCTCCGATCCGGTTGGAGTATTACGACTCCAGAATCCGAAAGGCCGCCAAGAATTAGAACCTCACTTTTATGCGGTCCAATCTGCTTTGGGGGGAAGTTGACAACAGCAACTACTTTTTTACCTAGCAAGCCCTCGGTTGTATAGTGGTCCGTAATTTGAGCACTGGTTTTTTTGATGCCTAATGGTCCGAAATCAACGTGAAGAATATATGCTGGCCTTCGGGCTTCAGGAAAAGGTTGAGCATCGACAACCTCACCGATTCTGAGGTCAATCTTTGAAAAGTCCTCCCAAGTTATCGCCGGTATCAAAAGACAACACCGATTTCTAAAGAGAGCATCCTATTTTCGGCGTCCCCTTCAATGAACATGGTGTTTATCCCTTGATCATACGTGAGGTCAAGCGTTAAGAACCACAGGTCAATTCCTAAACCCGCTTGCCAAGACCATATATTCTTATTGAAGTCTTCAATATTCCAAGCCTCGGGATCGTTCGGGTCAGACTCTAGATTGAACACACGAGTCCATGCTGGTCCTCCATTGAATCGAAGCTTGAACAGTTCTCCATTCACAATATTGTAGCCCAATCGCGCAGGCACTTGAATAGACTGGACATCTAAGGTAAAATTTGCTGCGCCCAAGGTATCAGAACCGAGCACTACAAGGTCAGATGACCATCTCTTCCAATAAACGCCGGGATAAAAATGGAATCTCTTCCCAAAGCGAAATGAAACACCTAGGTCCGTGCCTACACGAGCCTCACTCTGATCAATGATTTCGTCTGTCGTAAGACGTGAAAGCGTGAGCCCTGCCTGAGGTTGTATTTTAACCTGCCCAAGAGCATTCAGGGAAATCAGCACCAGCAAACCGAGAATCCAAAGTCTATTCATATCTGATCTCATCTTAAAGAAAGACGGGTTTACGTTTCCAAAGTTCGCGCAATTCAGGCGGAATATCGATTAGTTCGTCAGCAAAGTCGTCCATCTCATCCATTGTCTCTGAAGAAATCAGATCGGTAAGCTCTTTTGAAGCTTCCTCGCCCAAAGCATAGGGAAACATGGAAAAGACTAAAAACGGCCCTTGCGCATGTCCCAAGATTTGATATTCATCCATTTCTGAGACGCGCTTACCAGTAACTATGCAACGATCGAGCCAGAGATCAGTATTCAGATCATATTTACTTAGCATCTCTTCTCGATGATTCAATGGTCGCATCCTTTCCCTAAAAAATCGCTCTATAACAGCACATGAATCTGCACTTATTCGAGATCGCGAATCTTCAATACACGCAAAACAAACAGCGTACTCATAGATCGTATCTCCCGGTTTCAGGGCTTTTTCAATAATGTATTCAACATCTTCTGAAAGAAGAGAACGCTTGCAGCGGCTGCATGAGCAAAACGGCTCTTTTGATTCAAAGGGATAAAAAACCTCAGGAAGCGGGATGTATGGAAAGTCCTCACGAAGCATCAGACTAATATAAGTCATTTGGTTTGAGTCATTTCCAAGCCTCATTTCGTCCAGATTATTGATTACCCATTGTCTTAAACGTTTATAAATGTTTCTCTACCGACTGGCGAGCAGCAATCTAGCGTTCTTCGCTTTTGAACTAATGAAAAATAATATGTCTAGTATTCGAAATCGAATTCAGCTCATCGGAAATCTTGGAGCTGATCCGGAAATCAAAGAAATGGAAAGCGGTCGCAAACTCGCGAAATTCTCTGTCGCAACCAATGAGATCTATCGCAATCAAGAAGGCGATCTCGTCACAGAAACTCAATGGCATCGACTGATCGCTTGGGGCCGAACCGCGGAGGTGGCAGAAGAATTCTTAAAAAAAGGAAGTGAAGTAGCCGTTGATGGAAAGATCCAGACTCGTTCGTACACGGACAGTGAAGGTGAACAGAAATACCTTACTGAAGTTGTTGTAAATGAACTTCTTATGACCGGATCAAAGAAGAAGGCCGGCTAAACAAAGCAGAGTTCCATTTGGACGAGAAAGGGGCTATCGCTAATCGAATGTTTCACTGCGCCTGACGATCGAGTCGAGCAGCGATAGCACCTTTCTTTTGCATCCCTATTTGCGTTTCCAAGTATCTTCAGGGGCAATCATCAATGAAGGAATTTGCGCTTCTAAAATGGCTTCGTTTAACGCCGAAACCTCGTTATCCATAAGCGCATAAAATTCCTGAAGGAATTGATCAACGTCTTCAGTTAATTCAGCTGCCACCTCTTTTGCTTGTGCCGTTGGTGGATAGTTACCGTCTTGAGAGATCGCTCCAACATGCCCCAGTTTATTCGTGAGCTTAATTGGAAAGTTCAGCATATCCTGATTGCTGGAAAGCTTCACTTGGTATAGCGCTTCTTCGACGTCCTTCAGTCCTTTTTTGAGATCCTTGAGAGATCTTGAAATCGACGAGTCTACCTCGGTGGTGCGTGATTCAACAAGAGAGATCTGTTTCTTTAACGCACGGATGTTTCGAATGGCTACGTGAGCCTCAGATACTTTTCTGTTTATAGCCCAGCAAAACTCAAACTGTTCAACAAGTTCTGCGTCGGAGGACTCTGAGCGAGGGTCAGAAAGCAGTGTAAAGGGCTGCTCTACTGTCGACGATCCAAGTGAAAGGGCAACAGAATAACCCCCTGGAGGTGCCATTGGGCCACCCATTCCGGCGTACCACATCCACATACCATCAAACTCCTCAGCGTCTGGATAACGCATGTTCCAAACGAAGCGCTGCCAACCTGAATCTTTAGTCAGCTTTTCCTCTTCATCCTGCGGGTGTGTACTGAAGGACTTGATAAGATCGTCGTTGGCATCTTTAATGGTGAGCTTCAAGGTATCCCCTTTTTCCAGTTCCGGAACAAAATAGTCTATGAAGACCCCAGACCTTCTGTTTTGTCCTGACGTTCGACTGCCTCGTCCATAGGTTCGGACTCGGAAGGCATCGCTGGGCGGCAATAGACGCAGGTCTTTTACTTCTTCGTGCTCGATGTACAAGGGAGAGATGTCATCCAGGACCCAAAAGCTTCTACCCTGTGTAGCTGCGATTAAGTCTCCTGACTTCAGGTCCAAGTCCGTTATCGGCACGATCGGAAGATTCAGCTGCAGGGAATCCCAAGATGCCCCATCATTCTGAGAATACCATACAGTACGCTCGGTACCTGTGAAGAGCAGACCTTCTTTTTCGGGTGAAAATCTAAGAACTCGAGTAAAATCATCCTCAGGCAGGCTTTCCGATATTTCCGTCCACTGCTTTCCATAGTCACTTACTCGATATAAATAAGGACGGTAGTCACCCAGTTTGTATCGCGTAATCGCTAAATAAACCACTCCATCTTCCCATGGGGACACTTCTAAGCTATTGATCATACTCCATTCTGGAAGCTTTGAGGATGTTACGTTCTCCCAATTTTCTCCATTGTCGCGACTCACGTGAAGTAAGCCATCATCGGATCCAGCCCAAAGAAGTCCGGGCTCTCGCGCAGATTCCGCAGCTGCAAATACAGTGCAATAATAGTCCACCCCGGTGTTGTCTTGGGTAATAGGTCCACCGCTGGAAACCATTCGAGCGCTATCGTTTCGCGTCAAATCAGGGCTAATCACTTCCCAAGACCCTCCACCATCTGTTGAACGGTGAAGGTGATTCGATGCAGCGTAGAGGACATCGGGATTATGCGGTGAAATGAATACCGGGAAGTTCCACTGGAAACGATACTTCATAGTCTCGACGCCCGCTCCCAGAGGATTGTCAGGCCATACGTTGATCACACGACCTTGTTTGTTCGCATGGTTGTAGCGGGTCAAGAAGCCTCCATAACTACCTCCATAAACGACCTCATTGTTGCGCGGATCGATGGCCAAATGAGCGCTTTCTCCTCCCGCTGATTCTTGCCAATCTGATTCATCGATATTGTATCCATCTGAGTAGCTTGAAATTCGGATAGTACTATTGTCTTGCTGCGCTCCGTAAATGCGATACGGGAAATGGTTGTCTGTTGTGACCCGGTAGAATTGAGCCGTCGGTTGGTTGTAGTAGGTACTCCAGTTAGCGCCTCCGTCCAAGGTGACCTGTCCTCCCCCATCATCCGCAATGATCATCCGAGATGGATCTTTGGGGTTGATCCACAAATCATGGTGGTCTCCGTGAGGAGCTCTTTTGGACGCAAAGGTGCGACCTCCGTCCTTTGAGTGATGGTAGCTCACATTCATGATGTAAACCTGATCTGGATCTGTTGGATGTGCATAGATTCTTGAATAATACCAAGCTCTTTGACGAAGCGATCGGTCTTTATTGACTCTTCTCCATGATTCTCCGCCGTTATCGCTCCGGAAAACCCCTCCTTCTGGCGCTTCAACTATGGCATAGATTCGGTCCGGTTGTGAAGCGGAGGCGGACACGCCAATGATTCCCAAAGGACCTTCTGCAAAACCAGGCTTATCGCTGAGTTTTTCCCAAGTATCACCGCCATCGGTGCTCTTCCATAGATCGCTGCCTTCCCCACCTGAAATCAGCGAATATGGCGTTCTCCGGACATGCCAAGTGCTTGCGTACAAAACACGAGGGTTGGTTGGGTCCATAAAGAGGTCGACGGCACCAGCATCTTCATTGACGAAGAGCACTTGTTCCCAATTATCTCCTCCATCGGTAGATCGGTAAACCCCGCGCTCTGAAGTGGGCTTAAAGAGGTCGCCCAGAACAGCTGAGTAGACTAGGTCTGGGTTTTTGGGATGAATTCGAATGCGTGGAATATGTCGCGACTCTGGGAGCCCGGAGTGACTCCAGGTTTTTCCCGCATCTGTGGATTTATAGACCCCGTAACCATAGCTAACATTTCCTCGAACCGTTACCTCCCCTCCTCCTACGTACATGACATTCGGATCCCATTCGGAAATGGCAATGGATCCGATTGATCCACCGAAATGGCCGTCTGTTATGTTGTACCAGGTTTGGCCTGCATCATCAGTTTGCCAAACACCGCCACCAGTGGAGCCGAAGTAAAAGCGGTCGGCAACTTCGGGATGGCCGACTACTGCAGCACTTCTTCCTCCGCGAAAAGGCCCAATATTGCGCCATTCGAGTTCGGGGAATTCGTTGTTTTCGACAGGTGTGGGAACCTGTGCAAAAGTGAGCATCGTGCCGCAGGCACAAAGAAATAGAAATAGTCGTCTTAGGATCATATTAGTAGGGTTATGAGTTAAATCTATACGCTTTCTTCAGATACTGGGCCGCTTGTTCCGACCAATCACCTTCGCCTTCAATTGAGATGTAGCGATTGATTTTATGGGTTCCGCCGATGTTCTTGGCGGTTTTTAAAAGATCATTGGTCGGTTCATCGCCCAGTGCCAGTCCAATCCAAATTCCAGCACGCTTGGGCAAAATGACGGCGAATTGCTTACGGCCTAGAACCGACACGTAACCCCTACAAACACCGAGCTTGATTGGTTCAGTCAAGGATTTGGGGATTTGAAGGCTTAGGAAATTATAAAGTGCTCTTTGTTTCTCTTTTTTGTACTGCTCTTGTAACAGGTCTTCTGGATTGCCGTAAACGAGCTTTCCGTCGTTGAAGTAAATCTGAACGAGCACAAAAGCCTCCCCGTGTTTGACTCCGTGTTCTTGCTTCAGGAATTGTACAAATTCCATCTTCTTCTCAAGTCCTGCAGCGGAACAGACCTCCATCCATTGATCGAGTGTTTTCCCGTACCTTTCGGGAAGATTTTTGACCATAATAGCTTCCATTTCTGCGGGAGTCTGAGGTGCGGGCATCGGATGGAAAATTTAGCGAGGATCCAAAATAGCAATAATTTCAACAGAGCTCAGGTGACTGAGCGCTTGACGGCGATGTGGGTCCTTACCGAAACCGGGCTTGGCGGCTTCCTTCACGCTTTTAAACTTCCACTTACTGGTCTCTTGGTGGGCGGTTTAGCCGTACTCTGGATGGGTCTTATCGCCCGTTTTTCGCCCCATCCGAGAAAGCAGATCGTCACTTCAGGAATTGTCGTATTAATTCTAAAAGGTCTGCTCGCCCCCCAAAGCCCTCCTGGCGCATATTTCGCTCTTTCTATTCAGATCTTCTTCGGGATAATTCTCTTCAGAAATGACCGTCATCTCGGTATGAAAACAGCGGTGCTCACCCTTTTCACAGTGACGCTCTCCGCGATACAAAAGGTGATCATCCTCACCGTATTGTTCGGCGTTCAGCTCTGGGAGAGCATTGACGTTTTGGGACGACAAATTGGAGGCCAGTTGGGCTGGTCCTCTAATCAATTGCCGGCCTCTAGCCTTCTTGTTGGAGGATTCTTACTTTTCTACGCCATTGGAGGCCTCATCATCGGACTCTTCAATAAAAGCATCGTTGAATACTCTTTTTCCATGAGGTCAATGCCCGAGGATTTGCGAATGCAAACATATCAGAAAAAGAAGTCTCGTGTACCCTCTTGGGTGTGGATTATCTCTGCCGTATTGCTCGTCATCCTACTCCAAGGCTGGGCCATGGGATCCTGGGGACTCGCGCTAGAAAGCCTTTTGCGCGCAGGTCTGATCACTTTCGCCTGGTTCTTGGTGGTGCTCCCCGTTTTGCGCCTCACGGCACGATGGAAATCCAAAGCATGGAGAGATAAGTATCAGCAATCCATTGAACAGATTCGCTCTTTTCTACCTACCGTATCAGCGTTATTCCGTTCCGCCTACCGCGAAACGATGGCTTCAGAAAAACGTACTTTACGATCTTTCTTGATTGCTTGGCTGGAATACGTATTCAGTTATGATTTCGAATATTCTGATTCTTACGGGTCCGATCATTAGTGGTAAAACCACCGCTTTACTCGATCACTTTGGCGATCGGACCGATGTCCGAGGATTCCTGACTCCTGACGTCAATGACCTTCGAGAAGTTCTCTTGCTGCCGGCTAACCAGGATCTTCACAAGATACCCATGCAAGCGCTCCAGTCCAGCGCGCAGACTTTGTCCATAGGCCGCTATCACTTCTTCAAGTCCGCTTTCATCGCCATGAAGCTCGAGCTAGCTTCCATGATTGAGGCACCCGCTCAATGGAATATTGTCGATGAAGTGGGTAAATTGGAAATCAAGGGCGAAGGCCTTTGCCCAGAATTGGATCAAGTGATCCATCATTGGCATAAAGAAGACCGCACACAACGCCTTGTACTGATCGTACGGGATGAGTTGGTGGAAAAGGCTGTTCAAAAATTTGATTTAAATCAAGCCAATATCATTCAAATAGAGGACCTGCCTCTACTTCCTTAGATACTGACGACTCCAGCGTCGATGTTGTTCTGTTTGAGAATCCGACGCGTGAATTGCATACTCCCGTGAGGGACAAACACCTTGAATTGGGAGTTCTTGATGTGTGCCATGGTGGCCAGGAGCTTCCACTTGCTTACCAATTCTTCTTTATTGTCAGTCTTCTGAGCAATTTCAAAGTAGTACTTGCTCCCGTTACGTCGAGCGGTGAGGTCCGGGACCAGTTCGCTGTTCGCGTTCTTCTGGATGAATTTAGTCGGAGATTCGTAGTCTGGATGATCGGCTTTTATGTTTTCAAAACCGCGATTCTCGAGGTGCGTTACCACAGAATCTAAGAGTTCTTTAACGGTATCCGGATTTTCAATAGACTGGATCATGAGGACTGGGTTTGAGCGCTTTGAATCTGTTAAGTTAACATTATTATTCTAAACCGCAATTAAGCAGCTGATTTCCAAAGCACTTGAAAACCCCTTCAAAGCCTTGAAAAGACTGGAAGTTTTCCTATAAGAAGCGAACCGAATTATCCGATATACACGGTTTTGGTATTGAGGAAGGCCAAGATACCCTCTCGTCCGAGCTCCCGACCAAAACCGGAATCTTTTACTCCTCCAAAACCTCCAAGGTGAATGGATTGACGCTGCTCGGCATCACTTAGGGCAAGGATGCTCCGTTTGGAGCAGATTCTCGGTTGGAAATCCTAGTGATTTCGCTTTCCCCAACAACTCTGTCATCTTTTCTTTTGAAAGTTGAGGGTTTCTACTCAAGATCCACAGGTACTTTCGGCTTTTAGATCCCACCATTGCGACTTGGTACTGATCATCTAGCGCAATGATATTGTAATCCCCCTTGAAAGGCCAGAAAAACTGGACATTTAAAGAGGCGTTGTTCGTGGACTTTACGGGAAACGCTTTGCCTTTGACATTAATCTCCTTATTCTTATCGGTATTCCAACATCGATTGTATACGCGGACATATCCTTCTTCAACGGTATATTCTGCCGTAGTACAAGTGCAGTTCTTCTGAAAAGAGTTCGGCAATCGCGCAATCTCATACCACAAACCGGAATACCGATCTATATCTACTTCAGATACCGTGGGAAGCGGCTCCGCCGGCTTACAGCCGAAAAGCGTTAAAAATAGTCCTAGAATGGAGATTCTTGCGTTCATTCCACGGGTTCTATCGGTTCATATGACTTATATTCAACAGAACTGGCCCATTCGTAAATAGGGCCCCATTCATCAGCTAACCAAGCGTTGAAATCCTCTTTTGCCTTTGTCACGTGATGAATGGCCCGGTCTAATGCTTCTCGGGCGGATGCATCGGGAACTCCTTGAGTCGTTTCAATAAGATTGTAAGCGCTGTAAACAATATCCTCCACGTCTTCAGGCTCATTGATATATCCACCGCGGTCGTCCTCGTACTCTACGTTTTGCTGAAGTACATGAAGGCTGTCCTTGAGGTCTCCGAGAGCGGATTTCAAACTGTCCAACTCGTCATTCATCGTGGTATCTATGTTGGACTTAATAAGCTTCATGAATTGACCAATCAAGTCTTCAGTTTCGGTCATTCGATCGTCTACTTCGACCATCTGCTGGTAGATTTCAAGGTATTCATCTACCCACTCCGCGTGCGCTGTATAATCGTCCAGCGTGTAGCTCAAACGGGGATCTGCTGCAACAGTAATGGACGCGCTGTCCCTGTGATCTCCATAGCTTATTTCAAGGGTATACGTTCCTGGCAGTACTTGAGAAGTGCCGGGCTCGTTGGGTTTATCCGTTTTGTCTTGCCACATCGGACGAACGCCTTTGCGATCCCCATACCAGCTACCGATATTCAATCCGAATTCTTTCGGGGTCCAATATAAGGTGCGCACCTGTTCATTTTGTACGTCAAAAACCTTGACAGTAACGGTGTCCGGCTTCTCGATGGTGTCGTTTAATACGTATGCAATGCGCCCACGTTCTCCTCTGTTGGTGCCTTTGTAGTGGGCATCCGCCGCAAAACGGGTTCCTGCCGCCTGTTGGTATTCAGCTAAAAAGAAGGTGGGTGCGTCAAAGAGCACTAAGGACTCATCAAGTAATGATGCTCCATTTGCCGCCATGGCCCTTAGGGGACGAATATTGTCAATGACATAAGCCGCGCGTCCAAAGGTTCCCATAACCAAGTCCGCTTCTCGCTCTTGTAAAACGATATCGGCAATTTGAACATTCGGAATATTATGCGTCCAATGATGCCAGTCGGCGCCTTCGTTCAAACTGAAATAAAGTCCGTTTTCTGAACCTAGCCACATGAGTCGAGGCTCTACTGGATCCTGAAGGAAGCTCACCACGTACCCTTGAACAGAGTCCTTCTCATCCACCATGCTCCTCCATGACTTACCATAATCAGTCGTTTTATAAAGGTATGGAGCCCAATCATTCCGGCGGTAGTCATTTACGACGAGGAACGCTGTTCCGGCATCGTGCCGACTGGCTTTAATCTGAGGCATCCAAGAGCCCTCTTTGAGGTTTGGAACCTTACCTTCAACAGAAGTCCATGTAGAACCGCCATCTCGAGTGACGTGAACTCGCCCATCATCCGTAGAGACCCAGATCAATCCCCGCTCTATTGTGCTTGGCTCAATAGCCAAAATACAGGTGTGGTTTTCAGCACCGGTTACGTCAAACGTCAAGCCTCCACTTTCACCGAATTTCTGCTTCTCGGGATCATTCGTAGTCAAATCAGGAGAGATGATTTCCCATGCGCCTCCTTTGTTCGTGCTTTTGTGCACATATTGGCTTCCAAAATAGATGGTCTGGTCATCAAAGGGATCCGCAGCAATGGCTGCATTCCAATGAAATCGAAGCTTGATGGAATCCGTGTCTAACGGTCGAATACTACGAGTCTCTCCAGTCTCGGTATCCACGTGAGCTACATACCCTTCTTGACTCATGGCGTAGGCATAGCGATTATCGTTGGGGTCGGGCTATACGTCGAAACCATCTCCAAAATAGAGCTCTTGCCAATAGGCATTTCTGATTCCGCCAGATTTCCAAACATAACCAGGTCCTTTCCATGAACCGTTGTCTTGCATGCCTCCGTATACATTATATGGGATATCGTTGTCCACATTGATATGGTAGTACTGTGCCAGAGGCAGATTTTCGACAAAACGCCAATTTTCTCCACCATCTCGGGTGATGGCCATTCCTCCATCGTTTCCGTTGATCATAAAATTCGGATCATCAGGATGGATATACCAAGCATGGTGATCTGGGTGTACGCCTGCTCCCCAATACGGCATGATGACTCGGAAGGATTTTCCTCCGTCATCGGATTGCGAAACTACACTGTAGAGGTTGTAGATTCGGTTTTCGTTTGAGGGATCCACGTAAAGATCGGCGTAATAAAATGGTCGATTTCCGATGTTCTTATCGCTGACCTTTTTCCAGCTGAACCCGCCATCATTGCTTCGGTACAACGCGTTCTTCTTGCTTTCAATTAGGGCGTAGATCACATTAGTTTTACCGGGCGCAATGGCCAAGCCCATTCGTCCGAGTTCTCCTTTGGGAAGACCGTCTTCATCCGTGCGCTCTTCCCAGATGGCTCCACCGTCGTAGGTGACATACAAACCAGAGCCATCTCCACCTGATTTGAAAAACCAAGGCCAACGCTTGAACTGCCACATGGCCACCAGAATTTTATTCGGGTTTTCGGGGTCCATGACCATGTCGGCCACCCCGGTTGAATCGTTCACGTAGAGAATACGGTCCCATGTGGCTCCTCCATCCGTGGTCTTGTAAACTCCGCGCTCGGCAGACTCGCCCCAAGCCGGGCCTTGAGCTCCGACGTACACGGTGTTTTCATCCCTTGGATCAATTAGGATTCGGTGGATGTTTCTGGAATTCGGAAGTCCCATGAAGTCCCAGTTCTGACCGCCGTCCATAGAACGGAACAGCCCGCGCCCAGCACTTTGTGAGTTTCTGGGGTTCCCCTCGCCTGTTCCTACCCAAAGAACGTCAGAGTTGCTTGGAGCTATGGCCACCGCACCAATACTCAGTGAAGCTTGATCATCAAATATGGGCTCCCATGAGGTGCCCCCACTCGTGGATTTCCACAAACCACCGGAGGCAGTTCCTATATAAATGGTACTGGGATCATCTCTGACAACGTCAATAGTTGTAACTCGTCCACTCATACCTGCAGGGCCGATGCTTCGAACGCTCATCTTTTCCAGGCGTTCAACCAGTGTTTTGTCTTCCGTTTGGGCACTAAGTAGCCATCCGCCCGTGAGGGCGATACACAGAATCAAGTTTTTCATCGCGGTCTATTGATTGTCGGCAATCTTGAATTCCGTTCTTCTGTTTAAAGCACGGCCTTCTCTATTATCCGTTCCGTCGTCATTGCGGTTCGGTGCAATCGGCATGGTTTCTCCATATCCCATGGCCTCTAAACGGTCCATGGTAATGTCGTGTTCAATTAAGTAATCCACCACCGCTTGCGCGCGGCGCTGTGATAACTTCTGATTGTATTCTTCAGATCCAATGGCATCCGTGTGGCCGCCAATTTCGACGCGGATTTCAGGATACATGTTTAAAATGTTGATCAGACTATCCAAAGTCTTATTGGATTCTGGACGAAGCGTTGCTTTGTCGAAATCAAAGTAGACGTCGGCCAACTTGAAGGATAGTGGATAAATGTGTAATGGATCATTCTCCAAGGTCGTTGTTCCCTCGTATTCACTTACATCGCCGGTCTTGACACTTGTTGAGTCCGTTGAGAAGAACGGTTTACTCGAGTATACCATGTAGGATCGGTTGAGTCCAACTTCGAACTCGTAATGACCTTCTTCATCGGTATAAGCGGTCTCCAGAGTATCTCCCGTGAGACTGTCCACAAGGAATACTTCTGCACTGTCGATGGGCGCTTGGGTGGACTTCTCCAGAACTTCGCCGTCCACATACAAGTGATACTGTTCGTATTCAAACAATTCAAGGCAACAACCGGCTTCTCGGTCCGAACTGAGATAGTACTTATCCGCGGTCTGGCTCGGCGTAAAGTAGGCATCATCCGCAGTGGAGTTGATGGGGTAACCGAGGTTCTGAACTCCTGCTCCTTCTGAAGAGGCCTTAAATACATCCAGCCCACCATAACCTGGATGACCATCGGAAGCGAAGTAGAAAGTTTCCCCGTCCTTGTAGGGTGTAATTTCATCTTTGTCTGTGTTCACTTCGCCAGACATCAGACTCGGACTACCGGAAATAGTTCCATCCGCATTCAGGGATACTTGCCAAATGTCCATCCCCCCTTTTCCTCCCGATCGATCCGAAGCAAAATACAGCACAGATCCGTCAGCGCTGATAAAAGGGTATAAATCACGGCTCTCGGGAGTGCTGAAGCCCTCCAACACGGTCATTTCCTCGTCGTTCACTCCTTTGAAGGCAATCTGATATTCTTTCTTATCCGCAAGCGTCTCCCAAGTGTTGAAGTACATGCGTTGAGTGCCGGCGCTGTAACTCACCCCGGCATACTGTCTCTTCTCTTTCTCATCTTCAAGAATGGCCGTTGCGCCAGAATCAGATGTAGCCTGCACACTCTGTAGGTAGACGTTGAACTTTTTAGAGAGAGCCCTAGTCGTTGTGAAAAGGTATTGGCCATCATCGAGCATGGCCGCTCCGTAGTTTGAAGACCCTCCTTCATTAACACCAGCGTCGCTAACACGGCCGATGTTGACGAATTCAGGGTGAGCAATACCTTCGATCGCCAGATCTACGGAGGCCAGCTGAAACGCTGCTTCCGCATTAGGATTGGCTGAATCAGCGAGCACTTGTTCGAATTGAACTTTAGCCGAATCCAAGGACTCTTGAGCACGAAGTGAAACCCCATACCAAAATCGGTTTTCCGGCGTGTCTCCCCCATCGAGCTGAAACGCCTTCTCGTAGTACGTTGCAGCATTTAGGTAGTCAAAGTGAAGTCGATATGAAGTCGCAGCTTGATTGGTAGCGTAAAGCTTCTGCACCTTATTCAACTTGGCGCCGATAGCTATGGTATTTTGATATGGATAGCGAATGGGCAGCAAACTCTTGTCTCCCGTCGCGGCTGCGGCATAAAATTGAGCAGCGATGTCGTAGTCTTGATCTTCAAACGCCTGGTCACCGTATTCGATGTAGGACGATTGAGCGACCCCAGCATATCCGAGGCCTATGACGAAAATTAATAGGTATTGTAATTTCTTCATCAGATTTCGGAATTATAGGCGTGGGCACACAGGTTTGGCATCGATCTCGGAACCGGGAAGGATGTACGTGATGGTCAGTTCAAAGGACCTCTTGTTCTTATTGACATCGTTGATGTCTCCAATGGCTAGATCGTAGCTCGCACCCACGGTGAAGCTTCTCCAATCAAAGCCGATATACGGAATGATAGACTCTTCGAGTCGATGAGCCACTCCAGCGGCAAGGGCAAATTCATTGCTGAAGGCAAAATGCCCGTTCACCCCAACCAAATTGCTGTTGGCTGGTCCTTGATAAAGAACTTGGGCATGAGGACTCAAACTGAAGCGCTCGCCCAGTTGGAATCGAGCTCCAAAATGGCTGTAGATCTTTAAAGGCAATCGATCTTCAGCAGTACCAAGACTCGCATCAGGCTGAAGATAGTTTAGGACAGCAACACCTGCGAAAGGAGCTATTTTTTGTCCGGGTTTCCCCATAAACCAGAGGGCTCCAAGATGCATATTTAGGACAGTATTCGAATTGTCATCTAGATTCTCACCAGCAGAGTTTCCTGGATCAAATCCTGTTCCTGGTATATACTGTGAACCGAATGTGGCCTCCGTCAAGTCGATTTGATGACTCATGATGCCGATTTGAGCACCTCCTACAATATGGTGGCCTCCAGCGTTCTCACCGAGTATATCATAGCTCACTCCAGCCATGGCGTCCAGGCGTTCATAGCCTACAATACCAGCTGTTTGTCGAACCACATGTCCGCTTATACCCCATTTTGAGCCTATCCGCCCATCAACGCCTAAGCCAAAAGTTTCGTAGGCGTCGGGGATCTGCGACCACTGATCACGGTAAACCAAACCAACACGAAGCTTTCCAGCAAATTGACCTGCCAAGGCCGGATTTGTAATCAACGGCGTGTTATAATATTGAGAAAAGTGTGGGTCTTGTGCCGAAGCCGTGAGTCCAAGACCGATCGTACAAAATAGTAGTAATAGTCGTTTCATAGCTTCAGAATTATCGAATCAAAGTTATAGTTCCCTGCTCCTGGTAGGTGTTCCCAACCGAATCGGTTAGAACGGCCGAGTAGACGTATACTCCGCCCGGTTGTGCCTTGCCTTTCCAAGTTCCATCCCAGCCTTCGGAGATATCTGAGGTCTTAAAAACCGCATCCCCATACTGGTTGAAGATGATGAACTGTTGTAGTTCCACATATTCACCAAATATGTACAACACATCGTTGTTCATGTCCCCGTTTGGCGTAAAGCTATTGGGGATAAAAATCTCAGGGACTTCAAACACCTCTACGGTAGCTGTCAGCGTGAAGGTCGCCGTACAACCATCATCGGTAGTCACCGTCAGCGTCACCGTATAGGATCCGGGATCACTGTATTCGTGGGTTGCATTCTCTGTTGTTGCATTGGCGCCATCGCCAAAATCCCAGTTCCAGGAACTTACGTTTGAACCGCTATTCGCCTCAAACAAATAAGTGTTGACCGTGGCCCCTGGAAAGGCGCTGTCTTGAGCGGTAGCCGTGGGATTGGCGCTCGGTACCTCATATACCTGCACTGTCGATGTCAATGCGGCGCTATCGCATTCCGGGTAATTGGAATTGAACACAATGAAATTCAATGTGGTGTCTGCCGTTGGTGCAATGTTGAACTCACTTTCAGAAGTGATCGTTCCATTGACGTTCACCATGTGAATCCCACTGATCATTCCATTGATGACCACCGTTACTCCCCCTCCAACACAGGTTTCGTAAAGAGGTTGAACAGAGACATTTAATGGTCCACAGTCCAAAGTCACGCACGTTTTATCCGCTGTTTCTTTTCCTGGAGGACAGCCGTTTGTTCCATCCAATGCACGAACGCGTAGTGTTTGTTGCGTGTTTTCCGGAAGGCCTGATACGACATGTGATGTTGGCGGCTGGTTGGCCGGAATCCAAGTAGCGCCTCCATCCAGACTCACTTCATAGCCCGTAGCCCCTGGGACGGGATCCCAAGCAAAGCTGACCGAATTAGGTGTTGATCCTGTGCATCTCAAATTGGCAGGAGAAAGCAGTTGTTGAAATACGGTAATGTCGACGGGCACACGAGCCTCATTATCGCAGGCAATATTGTTGAGCTCTATTTGAGCGTAGACCGTCATGGTTGTTGGTGGTGTAAATACCAATGGGGACCCTGTTCCAATAAGTGTCCCACCCACGGGATCCGTATACCACTCGACTTCAAAACCAGGAACATTACTGGTTCCCGTAAGGGTCACCGATTGACCAAAACACACCGAAAAGCTCGTTGGTGAAATGGTCGGTGTAATCTGTCCATCAACATTAATCACTACGACTTCGGTGCGGACAGGATTGACGCAATTGCCAATGGCTGCTTCAGCGAAATAACTCGTGGTGCCTGGCGCAATGCTGGGCAATGTGTACGTATTTCCAGTGGCCAACAGCGTTCCACCCGAAGCAGCGTCATACCATGAAACCTGACCAATATTTTGCTTGATCGTTGCGGATACAGCAACCAGGTCTCCGGAACACGCGTATATCGTATCCTGAGTAGTTCCTACCGTTGGGTTGTTGGCCACACTGGTGCTGACCGACGTTCTAAGGCTTGGGACTCCACCGATTTCCGCTTGAACGTAGAAAACAGTTCCAGAACTTAAAGGTGGCGTTGTATACGTCGCGCCAGAACCCAGTAAAGTACCTGATGTAGCTTGGTCCCACCAAGTAAATGTTGCACCGGGCTGTGTGCTTGACGCAGTCAAAACTGCACTAGAGCCAACACAGACGGTTTGGGAATTAGATGTCGGGGGTAGCGTTTGACCTTGAGCAAGTATCCCAAGGAAGAGCACCCCAATGGAGAGTAAAGCTTTTTTCATGTGCCGAATGATATAGATACCTAAATCAAATATAGGAATCTAAATCTAGCGAAAAGCAAATAAAATAGGAGCCGACCTCGAGTTGAGATGAGCTCCTATTCGTTCAGTCACGTTACCGTAGCAAACGTGTCCGTTTGAGATAACTTCAGTTCATACCGCTGTTGTTTCTCTTCCGGAATATAGTGATTTTCAGACAACTAGCAAATAAAGCCGCGTTTCAATGTTATGAACAGGTCATTCACACTAGTTATCAACAATTGTGAATATCAAGACGGAATAAGCCCTTGAAGTTGCTCGTTTTCCATCATAGCCTGGTAGTCTATCTTGCGAATAAGTCGAGCCAATTTATCTGGTTCAATTTCGCCAGTCAACCGTGCGAGCAAGAATGAATCGCCTTGCTCGAGAAGGGCAATGATTTCACTCAAGCGCTCCTGATTTCCCTTCTGGATCTTCAAACTCACACGCATTTCACCCGTGTTCATCATGAATACATCTTCGTAACGATCCGGATTTAGACAGGTATGAAGTTCTGCTAAATAACTTTCAAACTGCTCGGGTGTACCATCCGATATGTCATAACGCAATACCACCAAGTTATTGAGCTTATTTAGGGCTTCAACGCTTTCCTCATCCACGTCCACGCCATCCTGAATTTGAAGAATATCAGCAGGTACAGTAAAACTGGCAAAGCCCGCTTCATTTTCGTGATCTACAATGTAGCGCTGAACAGAAGGCGATGTGCTGCAAGAAATCCAAGCAACGGCCATAAGAGTGACCGCTGCAAGGACAATGCTAAATCTCGATTTAGTCTTCATCGTTTTCTTCGATTTCTTTCAAGTTCTCAAGTCCATCAATATTCATTTTGCTGGACATTCGAGCCAACTGATTCAAGTCAATGTTCCCGGTGATAGAAATGACTACTGTTTCTGAATTGTCATTTACCAACATCAAGAATTCGCTGACCATTTTGCCTTCTTCTTGAATGAGCATTTGAACCGTTTGATCTCCATCTTTAACGACCATCAACTCCTCATATTCCTTGATCGGCAAGGTTTTTCTTGCATCAGAGTAAAATTCTGAAGCGCGATTGGGATGCAAAGAATCTGAATCAACCGTAAGGATCTTCATCCGATCTATAGACGAAGCCATATCTGTGAATTCCTTCATTTCTTCATCTGTATCTAAATCCGCAAACAGCAGGAACATATACTGAGTAATGTGGATACTCGTGTAGCCGTCCTTTCCTGAATAACGATCAAATAAATCGTCTGAAGCGGTTTGTCCAAATACCATTGGACTCAGCATAAGAGCGACCGCCATGATTACTACCTTTTTCATTTCTATTGAGTGTTTAGTGGTTATTTACTAGTTGCAAGTTTTTGTTTTACTTCATCAATTTTCTTTAAATGGCTTACCTCTTTTGGAGCTCCGATGGATTCCAAGTACTTCATGGCTTCCATTCCACTAGCCAATTGTGTCTCAAGCATGACCAAAGACTTCTGCGTCTCATTTACTGCGTGTTCTGCAACGGCCATATCTGCAAACTGAATCACTCCACCTTTTGCATTACTCGATGTGGTTTGTGGCCAAAAGAAGACCGACAGCAAAAGTGTAACCGTAGCTGCGCCCGCACCCAACCAATACAAAGGTCGTCTACTCGGCTCCTGACGCTCGTTCCGAAGAAGTGATTGAAACTCAGCTTCAAAATCATCAGAGAGCTTAATTTCTTTGGCCAGCGCAGCTGAACCCAAAAGATAATCTCGTTCAGACAGCCATTCTTCCGGAAGATCCGGGTGACTCATGGCCTCCCGAAGCTGTACTTCCTCCTCTAGGGACAGGTCGCTTTCATAATATCGTTCTAGCCATTGGGCTACTTTAGTCCAATCCATATGCGTTCGTTTTAAGCAATCCTTCTCTCAGTTTCTTTCTTGCCCGAGATAAATTCACACGTATCGTATTGATCTCCAGACCTGTCACCTCTGCGATCTCCTTATAATCGTATTGCTCAACATCTCGTAGCATTACAATTTGACGCTGCTGTTCAGGCAGCTGATTCATGAGTTTCAACACCTTTTTTGCTGCATCCTTGACCTCTGCCACTTCATGGGGACTCTTGGATTTATCCGTGACAACGACCTTCAGTTCAGCCGTCTGATTGTCCTTAAGCCTCAATTTATCCAAGCAGTGGTTTTTAGTCATGGTCATCGTGAAGGCTTCAACATTGCGGTACTCCGCAAGTTTCTGATGATTTCTCCACAATTTGAGCAACACTTCCTGAGTCGCATCTTCCGCATCTTCCGCAACCTTCATTAAGGAGAAGGCAAAGCGATAGATCTTGTCGCGCAAGGGATAAACTTCAGCGTAAAAAATATTGGCGCTCATACACAGGGAAGACGAACCGACGCAATGTTCATTACAGTGCGGTTCGAGTTTTTCCCAAAGTAGTCGTTTCTGTACAATTTCTAAATTCACAGCAAATAGAATCTTCCTATGAAAATTGGTGTCCTTTTATCCGGTAGTGGCGTATATGACGGATCTGAAATACACGAAGCCGTATTTACCTTATTGTCGATAGATGAGCGAGGTGCTGAGTACCAGCTTTTCGCTCCAGACAAGCCTCAACTCCACGTTATCAATCACCGAACTGGAGAGGAAATGGAAGAAAGCAGGAATGTCCTGACCGAAGCGGCGCGCATAGCTCGAGGTGATATTCAGGACGTCGCGGATCTTCACATGAAAGATTACGACGCGCTCGTTATTCCCGGTGGATTTGGTGCTGCTAAGAACTTAAATACATGGGCTTTGAACGGTCCCAATTCAGACATTGATCCCGAAGTACAGCGCGTCATACGCGAAGCTGTAGATTCAAGAAAACCCATTGCCGCTCTGTGTATGGGACCAACTGTAGTTGCCAAGGCGCTTCAAGGGACGGAACAGCACGCAACCATGACTGTTGGGTCTACAGAAGCTCCATCTCCATATGACATTCAAGGTATTTCTGACGGACTTTCTGCAGTGGGTGCCGAACCCGTGATGAAGACCGTTCAGCAAATCGCTGTAGACAATGAACTCAAGCTCGTAACAGCTCCTTGTTACATGATGGAAGCGAGAATTTCGGAGATTCGAAACAATATCGATCAAGCCATTGAGAAACTGATCGAGTTTGTAGAGCGCGAAGAATAATAAAAAAGGAGTCAAACGCCCCACATTGTGAACCTTCGCATTCCTTTTGCGTCTTGCTAATAGAGTTATTATTGCATATTAATAGTATTACTATTATTTTTGCCTCGTAAAACAAAACCCTATGGCCTCGAAGAACATCTTCCCGGTGACGCGATTTTTCCAGCTTCTCGCCAATGATCGGAAGGATTTATTCTACGTCTACACCTTTGCCATCATTAGCGGTGTAGTCAACCTTTCCCTCCCGCTGGGTATCCAAGCCATTATTGGTTTGATCATGGCTGGACGCGTCAGTAACAGTTGGATTCTCCTTGTCGCCATAGTTCTTATAGGTATCCTCGCCACCGGTATTTTGCAGATTCTGCAAGTACAGATCATCGAATTGATTCAACAACGGATATTCGCGCGCAGTGCCTTCGAATTTGCCTACCGTATACCGAGGATTAAAACAGAATCGGTCCTTTATCGTCATGCACCTGAATTGGTCAACCGATTCTTTGATACGCTAACCATTCAAAAGGGGCTTCCCAAGATTCTCATAGATTTTGTGACAGCCGTTCTTCAGATCGTCTTTGGACTGATACTGCTGTCCTTCTATCACCCATTCTTCGTCCTTTACGGCATTATCCTTCTGCTTCTTCTCTTTGTGATCTTTTACTTCACATCCCCTAAAGGACTGAGAACGAGTATCGAGGAATCGAATTACAAGTATGAGGTGGCCCACTGGCTCGAAGAATTGGCGCGGACCATGAACACCTTCAAATTAGCTGGGAAATCTACGCTCCCTGAAGGAAAAGCCGATACCTTAGTCACCAAATACCTTAAGGCGCGGAAAGAGCATTTCCGTGTTGTACTCTTCCAGTTTTCCCATGTCGTGGCCTTTAAATTTCTGGTCACTGGTGGTCTTTTAATCCTCGGTGGAGTCCTCGTGATCAACAGAGAATTAAACCTCGGTCAGTTCGTTGCCGCGGAGATCATCATCATCTTGATCATCAACTCGGTAGAGAAAATCATCAACAACATTGAGACCATTTACGATGTGTTGACGGGATTGGAGAAAATTGGCGTGGTCACAGATCTTCCGCTCGAGAAGGATGACGGTCTTTGTGCTGATGACTTGCCAGGAGTCGCTCCTTTGGCCCTACGGGCCGATGGGCTCAGCTACCGCTTCGCCAACGAACAGAACTATGCCTTAAAGGACATATCGTTAGATGTCCCGGCCGGAACTAAGGCAGCGCTGGTAGGACCTAGCGGTAGTGGGAAGTCTACCCTTATGGCGGCCGTTGCCGGTCTGTTCCACAAAATAGAGGGACAAATCAGCTACGAAGGAATTCCATTAAACAACTGGGACCTTGAGAGTCTAAGGTACATGATTGGAGACAACCTCGTTCAGGAGGATCTGTTTCACGGTACACTCTTGGACAACCTGACCCTTGGACGCCCTATGCCCTTCCCTCAAGTCCGTGAAGCTGTTGAAGTTGTACAATTAGGCCGATGGATTGAATCCCTCTCACACGGCTACGATACTGAACTGCAGCCCTTGGGTAAGTTGCTATCCCGAGCCGTCACTCGAAAAATATTGCTGGCCCGAGCCATTATTCACCATCCAAGATTATTGCTGCTTGAAGACTTCGGTCAAATACAGACCCAAGAGCAAACAAACAGCATTGCGGACTACTTGACCGCCAAGGAACGTCCATGGACTATGATCGTGTCTACCAAGGACCCCGAAATGGTTCAGCGATGTGAGCAGATTTGGTACATGGAAAATGGCCGAATCGTCGATATCTGTGACTGGGAGACGGCAAAAACAAGAACTTGGTTTAACGAGGAATTCCCAACGGTACCATGCTAAACATCAGCCCCAACACCATAAAAGGCAAAGTGGACGAGCAGCGCTACCTCTCCTTCCGAATCACGAGTAGTGCGAAGGCTATTCGAGTGTTTACCTATTGGGTGATCGGATTTCTCGGCGTGATTTTCATTATGCTGTTCATGCCATGGACCCAGAACGTTCGTGGAACTGGAAAGGTAACCAGTCTCTACCCTCAACAACGCATCCAAACCTTGCAAAGCACAATCGACGGTCGTTTGGAAGAATGGTACGTGACAGAAGGTGATACGGTCAAAAAAGGAGACACCTTGGTGTACATTAGCGAGATCAAGGACGCCTATTTTGACCCTGAGCTTTTGGAGCGAACGCAAGAGCAAATAGATGCCAAAGAGCAAAGCTCCGTGGCCTATGCCGATAAGATCAATGCGCAAGAAGATCAGATTGACCAGTTAATTCAAACGCGGGAACTCAAGCTGAAGCAATTGGCCTTGAAGGTTGAATCCGACAGTTTAAAAGCAGATGCTGCCAATATTGCCGCTGAACTCGCGCGCATACAGTACGTGAGGGCTGACACCTTATTCGACGACGGATTGGTATCGCGGTTTGATCGGGAAAAGCGCTGGCAGAAGCTTCAGGAAATGAACTCCAAAGCCCTGGCGGCAAACAACGATTATGCGAATCAGCAAACGGAACTGGCTTCAACACGCGCTGAGTACGGAGAAAAGATTGCGAAAACTCGTTCTGAATTATTCTCTGCACAGAGTGGCTTGCAGGAAGTCGAATCGCAAATTGCCAAACTGAAGAATCAGTTGGAGAACTACCGCATTCGACGTTCCTTCTACTATGTGCGCGCGCCACAGGATGCATTTGTAACCAAGGCCATCAAGACGGGTATTGGGGAAAACATCAAAGAAGGCGCTCCTATTGTAGAATTGATGCCGTTGAGCTATCAACTCGCTGTTGAAATGTTTATTCGCCCTGTAGACCTGCCGCTGATAAGCCCAGGACAAAAGGCCCGAGTAGAATTTGACGGTTGGCCCGCCATTGTGTTCAGTGGATGGCCCAACACCTCTTTTGGAACATTTCCGGCGGAAGTGTTTGCCGTGGACAACAGCCTCAGTCCCAATGGACGATACCGCGTCATTCTGCGAGCCGATACCAGTGAGGAAGCTTGGCCAAAGCCACTTCGTTTTGGTGCAGGAGCTAACGGAATATTGTTGCTGAACGACGTACCGGTTTGGTACGAGATCTGGCGTCAGCTTAACGGATTCCCACCCGAGTACTACATCAACCCCACTCCTCTGTCTAAAGAGGACAAAGGAGTGATGAACGGAGGAAAAAAATGAGACGCTTCAGCGCCTTCGTAGCGCTTCTCCTCGGGCTCCATACTTTTGCCCAAGACACCATTTTGCCCCCCAACGTCTACATGGATTGGGTAGCGAAATATCATCCTTTTGTTGGTCAAAGCGAGCGTGTGCGTAGCATTGCGGACGCTGAAATTCGTCAAATGAAGGGTTTCTTTGATCCCGTATTGAGCGGGAGCATCCAAAACAAGGACTTCGATCAGAAGGAGTACTACTTCATGGCTGGAGGTCAATTATCTATTCCTACCCGATTGGGCCCCTCTTTCGAAATGGGATATGATCAAAACCGCGGTGAATTCCTCAATCCGCAGAATGATTTGCCCGAACGAGGTCTATGGTACTTGGGAATCGAAATTCCCATTTTGCAAGGGCTTATTACAGATGAGGAGCGAACTGCAGTGCGCATCGCTGAAGCCGGACAAGAAGTCACGGATAATGAAGTACGCGATCAACTGAATGATCTTTTTTACCGCGCTCAGGCGGCGTATTGGGCATGGGCCTCGAGCTACTCCGTTTGGCTGACGCGTCAAAACGCTGAATTGACTTCCCACGAGCGATACCTCAATACTGTTCGTGGATATGAAGAAGGTTTTTATCCCGCGATTGACACCCTCGAGGCCAACATTCAGTGGCAGAATAGGCGATTACTCCGGCAAGAGGCGCTGAAAACCTATGTGTACGCCCAACTCGAGCTGAGTTCATTTATTTGGGACAGTACTGGGACTTCTTTAGTGTTGGCGGATTCGATACGCCCAGAGCCCTTGGCGCTCTACTCCTACGAACTCTCGTCCTTTGAAGAAGGCCTGAGCATTGACAGTCTTCAGACCAACCACCCAAAATGGCAAGCGTTCACCAGTCAAATAGACCTACTGCGCTTTGATCAAAGGCTAAAATCTCAAAAGATACTCCCCAAGGCAAACTTGCGCTATGACCTCTTACAGGATGCAGCAACACTGGGAAGCGAAGGCCCAACATTTGATTTCAACGACCATTATTGGAGCTTAAAAGTCGAGCTGCCCCTGTTCTTGCGCGATGAACGCTTTGCGCTCAAGCAATCGAGACTAAAAGTCGAGCAAACTGATTTAAAAAGGAGCGAATCTTGGATCAAAACGAAAAACTACTGGGGAGCTCTGCGCTATGAATTGGTCGTGCTCAGTGATCAGGTAGATCAATACGACGGTGCTGTAGATGGCTATCTCGCATTACTCAATGCCGAAACGCGATTGTTCTTTAGCGGAGAGAGCAGTCTCTTTGTGGTCAATTCTCGTGAACTAAAGTGGCTCGAAAGCGTAGAGAAACTCATTGAATTACGTCAGAAGTACCGCACGAAAAGAGCCCTTTGGTACTACTACGGCGGTCTTGCTCCTTTACAGCCGTAAAGCGTGTACGGGCTCAAATAGAATTCTTAATTTTACGAGCCCAAGCTGAAAACTATGTCAAAGCAACGCTTCGTACTTCTATTAATCCTTGTTGGCGCACTCAGTCGCCTCATTCCCCATCCTGCTAATTTTACCGCTGTTGGGGCCATTGCCTTGTTTGCAGGCGCTCAGATAAAAAGCCAGCGCTTTGCTTTCCTAATACCTGTGCTCGCCCTTTGGATTAGCGACTTATTGATCAACAACATACTCTACGCAAGCTACTACGACAGTTTCGTCTTCTTTACTGAAGGTTTTGCATACATGGCCTTTGCCATGGTATTATCGGTCATGATTGGCCAGCAACTTCTTTCTAAGTTCTCAGTTGGAAAACTGTTTTCAGGCTCTTTGCTCTCTGCCCTTTTGTTTTTCGTCATCACCAATTTCGGCGTTTGGTTGAGCGCTACTAGCATTTACCCTGCCACGGCAGAGGGACTCCTTCTTTGTTATGAAGCGGCTATTCCCTTTTTCCGCAATGATGCCTTGGGGACCTTGGTTTACAGCGGTGTACTGTTTGGCTTGTACAATTGGGTAGCCAATAAATCTGTTTTGCCGGCAAAGGCGTAATGAGCCTTTTTTCTCATTGGGAAAAACGCGCTGTCGAAGAAAAAGTCGACCTCGTCATTATAGGCTCGGGAATCGTCGGCCTGAGCAGCGCCCTCTCCTACCACCGAGTCCATCCAAATGCTAAGATTCGCGTTGTTGAACGCGGTATATTCCCCAATGGCGCAAGTACCAAGAATGCTGGCTTTGCCTGTCTGGGCTCACCCACAGAGCTTTTAAGCGACCTCGCTAGGCGTTCAGAAGATGAAGTTCTCGAAACACTTGCCATGCGCTATAAGGGGCTTCAAAAGCTATTCAGTTGGGTACCCCGCCAGGATTGTGAATACGAAGCCTGTGGAGGTTTTGAGCTTTTTCGTCATTCCGATGCGAACTCCTGGGCCCAAGTGCAAGATGAAAAAGATCGGCTTAATCGGTTGTACCAGCAGGCTACCGGTCAATCGGAGGCCATAAAACTTCATACAGGTAATTCGAGTTTCCCAGAAGTGATTGGTACAGCAGAGCTGAGGCTTGAAGGAGCGTTGAATCCTTGGTTGTTGGTTCAAGGGTTGTTGCGCCGGACCAAGCAGGTCGGCATAGAGGTCTGGAACAATGTGGAGGTCCTCAGCTGGAAAGATTCAGCATCAGAGGTAATTATATCGACATCGATAGGGAATTTAATGACCGATAAGCTCTTGGTGTGTACCAATGGACTTACTCGGCGCATCATATCTGGGCTTGACCTCGAACCTGCACGTGCTCAAGTATTGGTTGCTCGGACGATGGAGCCGATCTCTTGGAAAGGCACATTTCATCTAGAAGAGGGCTACTATTACTTTCGTCACATAGACGAGCATCGCGTCCTACTCGGGGGTGCACGTCACATGGACTTCGAGGGAGAAAACAGTGACACAATCGAAACTACTAATTTGATTCAGAGTAATTTAGAGCTATTACTTAAACAATCAATACTGGCAGAAAAGAGCTTCCGGATTGAGCATCGCTGGGCTGGAATTATGGCCGTTGGATCGGGGAAAAAGCCCTTGGTAAGCCGAATCACGGACCGGGTAGGTTGTGCGGTTCGTATGGGTGGAATGGGTGTGGCTATTGGAGCAGAGGTCGGCGATCAGTCCGTTCGCCTTTGGGATTAATGGCGCTCTCTCAGGGCCGAATAATTATCCTAGGAATAAAGCCTGTACGAATCGTATCGAGCGGAACAAAGAAGGGATCTAGGCGATACAGCCATCCCCGAGTGGCAAAATCCAGAACATCCGTGTAGTACTAATCTCCTGTAACCGGATCTATTGCGAGCCCGTCCACAGCGGTAATTGGCAAAGTCGGTTCAATCACAGGATCAAAATCCATATAACTACACCCGAACCACGTTCCGGGCATGACTGTGGTTCCAATACCCAAATTGGAGGTCCAGAAAAACGGCGTCCCCGACCAGGTTCCCCAATAGTCTGGCTGACCGCCGAGCCCTAGCTGAGGACCGTGGACCATGTCGTTCAAGAACCCGTTGGTGATGCTGATAATAAACCCTGGATCTGCCGCGGCCAATGCTTGTAGCATGCTCTCACCGTCTGTGGAGTCGTTGAACAATACGCCCCAAGCTTTTGATCCATTTCCATCAAGGAAATCAATGATCAAGCCGGCGGTATCACTTCCCGAACCGACGAAATAGGTTAAATCTGATAAATCTGAAGCTTGCGCGTTTGCCCACATGGCCAGGCCGCACAACAGCCCTGCTGTGTAAAATTTTAATTGCATCCTTTTCCCGAGGTAAGATTAAACAATCTGTAATGGCTCAGGCAGGTCTTCTGACCCGCCCACTCCCCGCCCTTCCCACAACGAATAAGTTGCAGTGGTTCATGACGCGGAGCTCTTAACGGGCTCACAACTGCGGGAACAGTCTCGGACTTACACCGAGTTCCCTTTTAAGGCCCTGTGCCTACGGCACGATGGTCACCTCAGTCGCGACAAATGTACTTCGAAGATTCAGAATGGCTTCTTATTCGACTGGAAAAGTCTTAACGGCCTGGTTGTAAGCCGACTCAAAGGCCAGCGCATTGAGGCCGTGATCCAATTTAAGCTGCGTAGCAAAGCTCAAAAGCTTCTCCGTAGGCATATTCCCGGTCAAATCGTCTTTGGCCATGGGGCAGCCGCCAAAACCCTTAATAGCCCCATCAAAGCGACGGCAACCGGCATTCCAAGCAGCGTCAATCTTGGCACGCCACTCATTGGGGAGGGTGTGTAAATGGGCTCCAAATTCCACTTCAGGAAGTGCGGGGATCAAGTGACGGAAGAGTTGATCAATGATCTCAGGCGTCGCCGAACCAATGGTATCACTGAGGGCCAGGGTTTTGATGCCCATTTGCTCCAGGCGTTCCGACCAATGAATGACGAGTTCAGGAGACCAAGCCTCGCCGTAGGGGTTTCCAAAACCCATGGACAGGTACACCACAAGGCTCTTTCCATGACGGAATGCTATGTCCTGGATTTCTTCAACGATTTGAAAGCTCTCTTCAATACTGCGATTCGTGTTTCGCTTTTGAAACTCTTCACTAATGCTGAAGGGGTAACCCAAGTAGTTGATTTCCGCGAAACTGGCTGCATCATTGGCTCCACGCACGTTGGCGACAATGGCCAAGAGTTCCGAGCTGGTTCGATCCAGGTCGAGACGATTGAGAACTTCGGCGGTATCACGCATTTGAGGAATAGCCTTAGGGCTGACGAAAGAACCGAAATCTACTACGGGGAATCCCACCTGCAAGATGGCATTCAGCAGATCTACCTTTTGATCCGTCGGAATGAAGGTCTTGATGCCTTGCATGGCATCTCGAGGGCAGTCAATGATGGTGATCTTTTCGCTCATAGCGCCTTTATCAATCCTTTATTAATGCGTTTAACCGTAGCTGGTCCTTCGTAAATGAA
The DNA here is from genome assembly GCA_965661605.1 of Flavobacteriales bacterium. Taxonomy (GTDB): domain Bacteria; phylum Bacteroidota; class Bacteroidia; order Flavobacteriales; family ECT2AJA-044; genus ECT2AJA-044. The sequence continues at coordinate 234,429 of CBFIEH010000001.1, forward strand.
TCCGGTATAGATTTGAACAAGTGAAGCTCCTGCCTCGAGCTTTTCCAAGGCGTCTTTAGCCGTGTACACTCCACCAACCCCAATGATGGGAAAGGATCCGTTACTCTTCTGGTGTAAGTAACGGATGACCTCGGTTGAGCGTTCACGAACGGGTGTTCCGGAAAGTCCTCCAGCACCAATATCTTCCAATTCGTTCTCAGGCATCTCCAATCCACTTCGGTCAATAGTGGTGTTCGTCGCGATGACTCCATCGATCTTCGTTTCAGCTACGATGTCCACTATGTCGTCGAGCTGCTCATCGGTCAAGTCCGGCGCAATCTTGAGCAGGATGGGCTTGCGCAACTCTTTTTCGTTGTTGAGTTCTTGCAAGCGCATGAGAAGTGCCGTCAAGGGCTCCTTGTCTTGAAGGGCACGTAAGTTGGGGGTGTTCGGAGAACTGACGTTCACCACAAAGTAGTCCACGTAGGGAAAAAGCGCTTCAAAGCACTGCTCATAATCACTGGTGGCTTCCTCGTTAGGCGTAACCTTGTTCTTTCCGATGTTACCCCCAACAATGAGGTTTCCCCGATCGACCTTCAATCGTTCAATGGCCTCTACCGTTCCACCGTTGTTAAAGCCCATCCGGTTAATCAAAGCCGTGTCTCCTTTCAACCGAAACATGCGCGGCTTGGGGTTTCCCGGTTGTCCGACTGGGGTGAGTGTCCCGATTTCGATAAATCCAAAGCCGTAGTTACCGAGTTCCCGGAATAGCTTGGCGTCTTTGTCGAATCCCGCAGCAAGGCCTACCGGATTTGGAAACCGGATGCCAAAGAGTTCGCGCTCCAATTTGGGGTGCTTTACCTGGAATAGGGCTCGGTGGATGGCGCCCACGCCAGGAATACGGTGAAGGAGCTTCACGAGACCGAAAGTAAAGTGGTGGGCCCGTTCGGGGGGCATGAGGAAAAGTAGAGGGCGAATGAAGGCTTTGTACATGGTGCAAAGATAATGAACTCCCCTCTCCTGCTCGCTGTTATCCCTGCATGCTCGACAACTTAAAACCTGAAGAAATCGACCGCGTCATTGAGATGGCATGGGAGGACCGTACTCCTTTTGAAGCCATTGAATTTCAGTTTGGTCTCAAGGAAAATGACGTCCGCGCCTTAATGCGTCGCGAAATGAAGGAAAGCTCTTTTCGGATGTGGCGGAAGCGCGTCAAAGGACGGACTGCGAAACACGGAGCGCTGCGGAACTTTTCGGAGGGGCGTTTCAAATCCAAGAACCAAAAGTAAGCTGTACCTTTGCCGACCATGTCGAATGAGGCCATCAATATCGTCAACCGCCGTGCGCGATTCGAGTACGAACTGCTCGACGAATTCACTGCAGGCATTCAGCTCCAGGGAACGGAAATCAAGAGTTTGAGGACCGGACAAGCTACCCTCGGCGAGGCCTATGGTATGTTCATTAAGGACGAGCTTTGGATTCGGGACATGCACATCGCTGAGTACAAATACGGTTCCTATGCAAATCACGAACCCAAGCGCCCCCGAAAACTACTTTTGAATCGGAACGAATTGCGCAAGATTCAGAAACGTCTAGGAGAAAAAGGGTTGACCGTTGTGCCGACCCGGCTTTTCATCGATGAAAATGGACGCGCGAAGCTCGGTATCGCCGTAGGACGCGGTAAAAAGTCTTTTGACAAAAGGGAGTCGATCAAGAAACGGGAAGACAAACGCCGGATCGATCGCGCGATGAAACGCTAAGCAGGAAGCATCGTGCCGTAGGCACCCCTACAATCATTCTTTATCCTTGAGCATCGGCACAAAACGGAAACTGCCGTACTCGATGGTTTCAAACTCAGATTCAGAGGTTCGAATGACCGCGGTCATGATCTGCTCGTCAAATCCAACCGGTATCACCAGCATTCCACCCACCTTGAGTTGCTCCTTCAAAGCCTCGGGAATGTGCGGAGCACCAGCCGTTACCAAGATTTTATCGAATGGCGCGTAGGCCGGTAATCCTTTGTATCCATCCCCGTAGAAGGTCTTGGGATTGTAGTTGAGTTTGCGGAAAAGCACGCGGGTTTTGTTATGGAGCTCAATTTGCCGCTCAATGGTGTATAGCTTTGCGCCCAGTTCAAGCAGGACACAGCTCTGATACCCCGAACCCGTGCCTATTTCTAGAACCTTCTCTCCCGGATGCACGTCCAAAAGCTCGCTTTGAAAGGCCACCGTATAGGGCTGAGAGATCGTCTGCCCAGCACCGATGGGAAAGGCTTTGTCCTCATAGGCGTGCTCTAAAAAACCAGTGTCAAAAAAGAAATGTCGGGGTACTTTTTGCATGGCCTCCAAGACGGCCTCGCAGTGTATGTCCTTGGCCGCCAGTTGACGAATCAATTTGGCGCGTAAACCCTGATGTCTTGGACTATCTTGCATCCTCTCTATTCCCCCGAAATTGGTTACTTTTGGCCTCAAATCTACGGATATGAAGTTGAAAGCTGGCGTTCTTGGAGCGGGACATTTGGGAAAAATCCACATCAAGCTCCTGATCCAAAGTGAGGAGTACGAACTCGTCGGATTTTACGACGCCAATGCTGAAAACGCGGCGGCTGTCTCAGCGGAATACGGCATTCCAGCCTTTGACACCATCGACGATTTGATTGATGCCGTAGACATGGTAGACATCGTGACACCTACCCTATCCCACTTCGACTGTGCAGTTCAAGCCCTTCGGAAGTCTAAACACCTGTTCATCGAGAAGCCGATCACCAATACGGTGGCAGAAGCTGAGGAACTCATTCGTTTAGCAAAAGAGGCTGGAGTTAAAGCCCAAGTAGGTCACGTTGAACGCTTCAACCCCGCATTTACGACCGCCCGGCCATCGATCAACCAGCCGATGTTCATTGAAACGCATCGCCTGGCCCAGTTCAACCCACGCGGTACGGATGTTCCCGTTGTTTTAGACTTGATGATTCACGACTTGGATATTGTCTTGAGTATTGTGAAGAGTTCAGTGAAGCGCGTCTCCGCCAGTGGAGTGAGCGTGGTGAGTGAAAGTCCGGACATTGCCAATGCGCGTGTTGAATTTGACAACGGTTGTGTGGCGAATTTGACCAGTAGTCGGATTTCGATGAAGAATATGCGTAAAACGCGAATTTTCCAGCGCGACGCCTATATTTCTGTCGACTTCTTGACTAAGGAAACAGAGATCGTCCGAATGAAGAACGTCGAAGGAGAGCTGGAAGATTACGCAATGGTTCTGGACTTAGAGAGCGGAAAGCAAAAACAGATTTACTTCGAAAAGCCCGATGTCCCGTCCAACAATGCGATTCTCGATGAACTCAATGCCTTGGCTAAAGCAATCCAAGACAACACCGAGACCGCCGTCACGTTAGAAGATGGACATGCCGCACTGAAATTGGCCACTGATATTGTGTCCAAATTCAACGATGAATTGAAGCCCTTGAGCGAGTGAGACGTATAGCTATACTTTTTTTAGCGGCCTTTGCGGCCGGATGCGGTCTGGACGAAAAACCGGAACAGATACCCGGATACGTTCAGATCAATGACATTTCCGTAACAACGACCTCAGGGCAAGGCTCATCCAGTGACAACATTAGTGACGCTTGGGTCTATGTCAACGATCCTGAATTTGGGTACATTCTACAAGGTGTTTATGAAATGCCCGCAAGCTTCCCCGTCTTGATTGATGGAGAAACCGAATTTCAGATTCGCGGAGGTGCGCGAATTTCAGGTTTGAGCTCTGTACGTCAGCTCTACCCCTTCTACCGATCTTACTACGATACCGTTCAGCTCACTCCGGATGGGAACGTAGAGCTCACCCCGGTGCTTGATTACTTCCCAGGCGTGACCTTCGACTGGATGGAAGATGCCGAAGATCCCGGACTGAGTATGGAACCCACCGAAAGTTCCGATACCATTTTGACCCGCATTACGGGTTCTGAGGCATTCGAAGGAAATGCATCACTGGCTTTCTACTTGGACACGGCAAACCCGTTATTCTTTGGCGTCACTGTTGAGGAGTTCAATCTTCCCAAAGGTGGCCGACCCGTATTTTTGGAAATAGACTACAAATGCAACTACGAGTGGATCGTTGGCGTATTGGGAAACACCCCGAATGGAGTCACTGACTTTATTGCCTTGACCATATTGGCTAAAGAGGATTGGAACAAGCTGTATATTCAGTTGACCAACCAAGTATCTGCGGCTGGAAACATCAACGCTACTTCTTTTAAGATTTACTTTGCCTCACTCCTCAACCCGGATGCACAAGAGGAAGCGTTCGTCTATATCGACAATGTCAAGCTGGTGTATTGATGAATAGACCTCTACACAGGCTTAAGTATCTCTTTTTTGACGTTCTATCCGCTAGTGGAGCTTGGTCACTCTTTTTCGTCTATCGAAAAACGGTCATTGAGAGCGCTAAATTTGGTATACGCGTTCCACTGGACTACGACGCCAAGTTTTACGCGAGCTTAGTGGCCATCATTCTTTTTTGGATCGGAATGTATGCAGCCACCGGCTACTACAGAGACATCTACAGAAAATCACGGCTCCAAGAATTGGGGCAAACCATGTTCTATTCGATTTTCGGAACAGTCATCATCTTCTTTGTGCTGATACTGGATGACACGATTGTGAGCTATCGGAGCTACTACAGCTCTTTCTTCACCCTGCTCGGCTTGCACTTTGGCCTCACTTATCTGCCGCGCTTCTTTTTGACGACGCAAACCGCCAGACGTATTCACCGCCGTGAAATTGGTTTTCCGACCTTGCTTATCGGCGGCAATGAAAACGCGGTCATTCTCTATTTGGAATTGGAAGGTGCGCGTAAATCAAGTGGAAACACCTTCGTTGGTTTTGTCAGCGTCAATAACAACATCGAATTCCTTGCTTCAAAAGAGCTCAATCACCTGGGAGTCTATACTGAACTACCTGAAATCATAGAAAAATACGAGGTTGAAGAAGTAATCATTGCCCTCGAGTCCACAGAACACAGCAGGATTGAAGAGATTCTAAACCTACTGGAGGCCGTGCCAGTAGTCATCAAGATGATTCCGGACACCTATGACATCCTCTCCGGAAAGGTGCGCATGCAGTCCATCTTTGGAACGCCCCTGATTGAAATTCACCACGAGCTCATGCCCTTGTGGCAATTCACGATCAAAAGAGCCTTAGACATGACCCTGTCTATTCTTTTCATGCTGTTATTGAGTCCAGTCTTCTTGGTTACCGGAGTCATGACCGCTTTGAGTTCCCAGGGCCCCATATTCTACAAACAAGAGCGAGTTGGACTGAATCGCAAGCCATTTTACATCATCAAGTTCCGCTCAATGTTCCAAGACGCGGAAAAGGCAGGTCCTCAACTCTCGAGTGAACAGGATCCTCGAATCACCAAATGGGGCCGCATCATGCGGAAATTTCGATTGGATGAACTCCCTCAACTATGGAACGTTCTTATCGGTGACATGAGCTTTGTAGGTCCCCGTCCAGAACGTCAGTTCTACATTGAACAGATTGAGAAGGAAGCGCCGCACTATCGCCACTTACATCGCGTAAAGCCCGGTATCACAAGCTGGGGAATGGTGAAGTACGGGTACGCAGAGAACGTGAAGGAGATGATCCAGCGCATGAAGTACGACATCATCTACATTGAGAACATGTCGCTCTTTATTGACATTAAAATTTTGATTTACACCATACTCATCGTCTTGCAGGGACGGGGAAAATAAGCACTACACACATGAAGAATATTACCGTAATCGGCGCGGGCACCATGGGAAATGGAATTGCCCACGTTTTTGCCCAAACAGGATATGCCGTCAACTTAGTTGATTTGAATCCAGAAGCCTTGGACCGTGGTATCGCTACCATCACCAAGAATCTAGACCGCATGATCGCTAAGGAAAAGATTTCTGAGGCCGATAAGGAGGCTACATTGGGACGTTTAACCCCCCTGACGGACTTGGCAGAAGGCTGTGCTAATGCAGACCTCGTGGTAGAAGCGGCAACAGAGAACGTTGACCTCAAACTCAAAATCTTTGCTCAGCTCGAGGAGATTTGCGGTCCAGACACGGTCTTGGCTACCAATACCTCCTCCATATCTATTACCAAAATTGCCGCAGTGACTAAGCGGGCAGACAAGGTTATCGGTATGCACTTTATGAATCCCGTACCCATTATGAAGCTCGTAGAAGTGATTCGTGGGTATGCCACCAGCGATGCTATCACGGAGCAAATAATAGAACTCAGTCGCAACTTGGGCAAGGTTCCCGTAGAGGTCAATGACTACCCTGGATTTGTAGCGAATCGTATACTCATGCCGATGATCAACGAGGCTATTATCAGTCTACATGAAGGAGTGGCCGGTGTTGAAGAAATCGATACCGTGATGAAACTCGGTATGGCTCATCCAATGGGACCGCTACAATTGGCTGATTTTATCGGTCTTGACGTTTGTCTTTCGATACTCAACGTATTGTACGAAGGCTTAGGTAACCCTAAGTATGCACCATGCCCCTTGCTGGTTAACATGGTTACCGCTGGTAAAATGGGCGTAAAATCAGGTGAAGGTTTTTACGACTACAGCCAAGGCTTGAAAGCTGCCGTGCTCAGTCCTCAATTTGCGAAGTAAAGGACTCCTCCTCCGCTGGAGGATAGGTGAAGTTGTATACGTGTAAGAAGGCCACTACCCAAAATATGTTAAAGTAGGCGGACAAAACCGTCTGTGCGATCATACTCACCGGTTGAGGAGTCCAAATAAAGAGGACGGCAATCAAGATGGAGACGAGCAACATCACCAGAACTCCTGCCAGAAATAGGAAGAAGATGGTCCACCATTTCTTGATCACCATATCGTAGCTCGCCTTGAGTGCATCAATAAACGTCAGGTCCAAAAAGAGAACAAAATACAGGGTCATGGACCAGCAGACGGTCAAGAAGATACCCGGCACAACTAAAAAGAGAAAGGCTGGAATCAGCAAAACCACCATCAGTAGAAGTGTCGCGATGACCCAAGGCCACTTGCGTACGGATCGGTTGAGCAAATCTCCCACTTCGTAGGGCTCCTTTCCCCACATTCGGAAGACCGCCCAAGCATTGAAGCAAAAGAATAAGATGCTGATCAAGCCCACGATGAAGCTGAGGAAGGGATAGTTTTCCTGTTCAAGGGCCAATTGACCCGCGGCATCCCAACTGCCCTGAGCTACCAGTCGAAGCATTTCAGAAGAATCTCCTGCGGTGTAGGACTGCAGTAAGGCCAAAGGCACGTAGTAAACCAAAAAGACCATTGCCCAAAAGCGGCCGTTTTTGCGAATGACCTCATTGGTATCGGCCATGATCTGGCTAAAAGAGATTTCCGGAATACGTACGTTCATGGGTGTCTTTGGATTTTACTCGAAAATAGAGAATCGCTTGGAAAAAAGAGCCTATTTTCGAGGTTATGGATTTCAGTGTTCTGCTCACTTCTGAGGGACTCATTGCTCTGCTCACTCTTTCCTTTCTGGAAATCGTACTCGGCATTGATAATATCATTTTCATTTCCATTCTGACCAATCGGCTTCCCGAGGAGCGACGGCCGCGAGCACGGGCTGGTGGTATTGGATTAGCCCTATTTGCCCGTGTGGCGATGCTGTTGGGAATCACTTGGATTATTGGGTTCACCAAGCCTTTATTTGAGCTTCTGGGTCATGAATTCACAGGTCGTGACTTAATCCTGTTTTTCGGTGGGTTGTTTCTGCTGGGCAAAGCTACTTATGAAATCCACCACAAGATTGAGGGAGAGGAACATGAAGAGGCATCGGCCCGTGAGGGCCTAAAGAGAGGTTTTCTCGGAATACTCGTTCAAATAGCGCTCCTGGACATCGTCTTTTCCTTTGATTCAATTCTCACAGCTGTTGGGATGACGGAGCATGTGAGTATTATGATTGTAGCGGTAATCATTTCTTTGATCATTATGTTGATTTTCAGTGGAGCCATAGCGTCGTTCATTGAAAAACACCCCACCCTTCAGATGCTGGCGCTCTCTTTTTTGATCTTGATCGGCTTTTTGTTGATTGCCGACAGCTTCCATTATCACGTGCCCAAAGGGTACGTTTACTTTGCGGTCTTCTTCTCACTGGCCGTTGAATTATTAAATATGCGCATGAAGCGCAGCGGAAAGACGAAAACTACATCACATGAGTAAGTACAATGAAGGCATGATGCGCGATGACGCACTGGAAGGAAAGAGAATTGTGGTCACCGGCGGAGGAACGGGTTTGGGCCGAAGTATGGCGACGTACATGTCTAAGCTCGGGGCACAAGTGGCCATTACGAGCCGTCGTTTGGAGGTTCTTCAGAAAACGGCGGAAGAGATGTCACAAGAATCCGGAAACAAGGTACACGCCATTCAGTGCGACGTTCGGGATTATGAACAGGTTGAAGCCATGCGTGATGCTGCCGTAGAAGCCATGGGTGGTGTGGATGTGCTTTTGAATAATGCGGCTGGTAACTTCATCTCTCCCACGGAACGCCTTTCGCACCGGGCTTTTGACGCAGTCATTGACATCGTCCTTCGTGGAACCAATTATTGCACGCTTGCTTTTGGGAAAATGTGGATCGAATCCAAGCAACCGGCTACCGTGCTGAACATCGTTACTTCTTATGCCTATACGGGATCGGGATACGTGGTTCCTTCGGCTACGGCAAAAGCTGGAGTTCTTGCCTTGACCCGATCTTTGGCCGTGGAATGGGCCAAATACGGTCTTCGTTTTAATGCCATTGCACCAGGGCCATTCCCTACTAAAGGGGCTTGGGATCGCTTGCTCCCTGGAGATTTGAAAGAAAAACTGGACCCCGCTGTTCGCATTCCGCTCGGCCGTGTAGGCGAGCACCAGGAATTGGCCAACTTGGCCGCCTACATGGTGTCCGATTTCTCAGCCTACGTCAATGGTGAAGTCGTCACGATTGATGGAGGCGAATGGATGAAGGGCGCTGGCCAGTTCAATCAAATGGATCTGGTACCAAGCGAAATGTGGGACATGCTCGAGGCTATGCGCAAGAAATCCTAAGGAAACCGGCGATTAAGAAAAAGACGACTTGAGAAAGCGCTCGTTGTAGATGGTGCGTACGATACCGTCGGCCAGTCCAATCTTTGGCACATGAACGCGCTTGGCATCACAGGCTTCCATGACGGTTACAAATATTTGAGAGGCGGGGACAATTACATCCGCACGATCCACATTCAAATCCAATTTCAAGACCCGTTCTTCGAGCGTAAGTCCCTCTATTTGGGAGAGTGATTCATTCAAAAAACGTCGGTCAATAGGTTTTCCAATACCCTGTCCAGACATTTTGAATAGTTTGTTGATGTTTCCACCCGAACCAATGATTTCTACTTTATCAAAGCCCTTCGCATGATCTTGAACCCAAGAGCGCATTTCCTTCCACTGCTTGGGTTTCACGCGATCCGTGAGGATTCGAATGGTTCCTATGTTGAAGGAACGCGATGCCACCTTGTCCTGACCACTGAAATAGGTCAGCTCAGTAGATCCTCCACCTACATCTACATATAGATAGGTTCGTTTTGGATTGAGCAGCTGCTCGATGTGCGTGGAATAGATAATATCCGCCTCTTCTTTTCCACTGATGATGTTGATGTGGATACCGCTCTCTTTAGCCAGCTTGGCGATAACCGACGTTCCATTATCTGCCTCCCTCATAGCTGACGTAGCGCAGGCTTTATAGTCCACTACATCATTAACCAGCATCAAGTGCTTAAAAGCCTTCATGGCGTGAATCAGGCGCTTCACATTCCGCTTTCCAATCTTTCCGTTGGTGAACACATCGGCCCCCAAGCGAATGGGACCGCGAATCAAGGAGCTCTTCTTAAAAACCGGACCTTCCTTCGTATCAATTACATTGCAAATCAGCAATCGGATGGCATTTGACCCGATATCGATTCCCGCTATTCTTCTGTACTTTAAACTCACGCTTTTTGTTCTTTCTCCCAGTAATACCGCTGCAAGACTACTTGAGATCTGATGCGCTCTTGTACTCCTGTTCGTCGGTATTTGTTGTCGTAATCTCCATCATGCCAGCGCGACTTCACGTTGTCTTGCCAACTGATCTCCAAGTTATCTAAAATCTCATTCTTGGCCTCCTCATCGTAAATCGGGACCGTCACCTCTACCCGGTTGTCCAGGTTTCGCGTCATCAGGTCCGCACTGGAAATGTAGATCTTAGCCTCCTCTCCCGCTCCGAAAACGTAGACTCGAGCATGCTCTAAAAACTTGTCGACAATGGAAATGGCCTCAATATTCTCTGACAGTCCTGGAATTCCCGACACCAGTGAGCATATTCCACGTACGTTGAGCTTGACGGGGACTCCGGCCTGCGATGCTTCGTACAGCTTCTCAATCATTTCCTCATCCACCAGGCTATTCATTTTGAAATGAAGTAGGGCCTCACGGCCCGATTTAGCCTTTTTTATCTCTTCATCGATCAAGGCGTAAAAATCATCCCTCGTATAATGTGGTGATACCAGAAGGTGGTCGTACTCCGGAATATTGAAGTTGTTTCGGAAGAATTTAAAGACCAGATTGACTTCTTTAGTAATCCGACGATCCGTAGTGTATAAGGCGTAATCCCCGTACAATCGAGCTGTTTTCTCATTGAAGTTACCGGTAGACACACAGGCATATCGGGTTTTACCCCCGTCTTCATTCTTGCGGTTGATGAGTAAGAGCTTGCTGTGCACTTTCAATCCAGGAACCCCATATATGACATTAACGCCCTCATCTTGCAGCCTCTTGGTCCATTTGATGTTCGCCTCCTCATCGAACCGGGCTTGAAGCTCAATCACGACGGTCACGTTTTTCCCGTTCTTAGCGGCGTTCACGAGTGCATTCAAGAACTGCGAGTTCTTCGCCGCACGATATAATGTGGCCTTGATACTGGTCACCTGTGGGTCAATTGCCGCTTCTCGGATCATTCGTATCAAATAAGAAAAGCTCTGATACGGATAATGCAGGAGAACATCACGTTCGTCCAATATTTTAAGAAAGCTGGCAACCTCATCCAATTCAGGTCGCTTCGCGGGCCGATGCTTCTTGTATTCCAAATGCGCACCACCAACGTTGGGGAAGTCCATCAGATCCTTCTTGTTGTGGTAGCGGCCACCGGGAATCAGACTATCGCTTTTGGAATCGGCCTCAAGACCCTTCATCAGAAAGGTCAACAGATCCTTGGGCATGGTTTTATCGTATATAAAGCGTACAGGCTCGGCCTTCTTTCTGGCCTTGACCGAGCGAGAAATCTTATCAATGAAAGAGCGAGAAATATCGTTGTCAATGTCCAACTCCGCATCTCGGGTAAGCTTAATGGTAAAGGCCTCTAGTTCCTCGAACTGGAAAGTGGCAAAAATGCGGTGCAAAAAGTGACGAATGACGTCATCCAAGTACATCACATACTTCTCTCCTCCCCGGTCGGGAAGCACTACAAAGCGATCAAAAACCTCAGATGGAATTTCAATCAGTGCGTAATTCACCTGCGCTCCACCCTCTTTAACAAGGCGAACGGCGTGATAAATGGATTTGTCCCGAAACATGGGGAATTCATCCACGTAGTTCAGCATAATCGGAACCAACGCAGGGCTTAAGCGCTCCTCAAAGTAGTGGTCGATAAATTCACTTTGTACGTCATCAAGTCCATGCTCATCAACGATGTGAATACCTTCGGATCGCAAACCCGCTCGAATCTCTTCAAAGATTTCCTCAAATCGAGCCTGCTGGTCAATTACGATAGAAGAAATCTGTGTCAATAAATCCTGAGGGGAAACCCCCGCTAATAAATCCGCTGCTTGTTTACCCAACACGGAAAGTCGGCGAATTGTAGCGTAACGGACGCGGAAGAACTCATCCAGGTTATTCGAGAAGATTCCCAAGAAGTGCATCCGTTCAATCAAAGGCACTGTGTCGTCTGCGGCTTCTTGGAGCACGCGTCCATTGAAGAGCAACCAGCTCTTCTCTCGATCGATATACTTAGATCGCTCCATCCCCTTAGTTCTGAATTCGCTTTTTGGGGTAGTCGAAAAACATCAACTCGGCATTGCGATCAATTTGGGACCAAGAAGTTACGTCGAACTTAAGGCAAGCTACCCCTGTGGTCGGAACGTGATCAATGTGGTGCTCAATACAGTAATTGACAAAATGCGTTATGGTGGGATTGTGTCCAAAAATCATCACGGAGGAATAGTCATCACTCAAAGACGCCACTAGCTCCCTCAGGCGTTGCATATCAGCACCGTAAATGGACTCTTCAATCCGCACGTCAGCAAAAGGAATACTCATCCTGCGCGCAAAAATCAAGGCCGTGTGCAAAGCCCGTGTCGCCGGGCTGGAAACCAGTAGCTCAGGTAGCTCCCCTTGTTCCGCCAGCCATTCCGCGGTATTGTAAGCATCCCTTACGCCACGTCCTTTCAGCGGCCGGTCGACATCGTCCAACTCGGCCATTTTCCAGCTGCTTTTCGCGTGACGTACGATGAATAGCTTTTTCATGATTAAAGGAGTTCGTTCGCCAAGTTTGCCAATTCTGAGCGCTCTCCTTTCTCCAGGGTAATGTGCGCAAACAATCGATTTCCCTTTAGCTTATCGATCAAATACGAAAGCCCATTGGACTGCGCGTCGAGATAAGGCGTGTCAATTTGATGGATGTCTCCGGTGAAGATGATCTTCGTGTTCTCCCCCGCCCTGGAGATAATGGTCTTGACTTCATGCGGGGTAAGGTTTTGGGACTCGTCCACGATAAAAATGACATTCGATAAACTCCGACCGCGAATGTAGGCCAATGGCGTTACAATGATCTTTTCTTGATTGACCATCTCGTCAATCCGCTTATACTCTTTGTCCTGCTCGTTAAACTGGTTCTTGATGAACTTCAAGTTATCCCAAAGCGGCTGCATGTAGGGGTTGATCTTGGACTTGATGTCCCCTGGCAAGTACCCGATGTCTTTGTTGCTCAAGGGCACAATAGGACGGGCCAAATACACCTGTTTAAAGTTCCGACGCTGCTCCAAACTCCCGGCTAGGGCCAATAGCGTTTTACCCGTTCCAGCGACTCCTTGAAGCGATACGAGTTTAATCTCAGGATTGAGGATGGCATGCATCGCAAAGGTCTGCTCTGCATTTCGAGGCTTAATCCCGTAGGTCATCTTCTTCTCCACCCGCTCCATGGTGTGCTCGAAGGGGTTGTAATAGGTCAATGCCGAGCTTTTGGTGCTCTTAAGGATGTAGTAGTGGTTGTTGACCAGCTCAAAATGCTTCACTGCTTTATCCGCATCCACGGTCGGAGACTTAAACAGTGTATCGATAAAGCGCTGAGGCACACCGTCGACAATGGCCTTTCCAGTGTGCAGGTTCTCAACGTCCTTGATCTTACCGGTCTCGTAATCCTCCGCGTGCATATCCAAGGCTTTGGCCTTGAGGCGCAAGTTGACATCCTTGGTGACCAAGATGACCTTTTTCTTGGGCTCTTCAAGGGTCATGCTCAAAGCGGCATTCAAGATCTTGTGATCCATCTTCTTGCCAACATACACTTCTTCTGCGTTGATCTTCAGATCGGGCTTATTCATGATGACCTTGAACTTCCCTCTCTTGGGGCCATTGATGGGCGTCCATTCCTGAAGGCTATGGCTTCCCGACAATTCATCAATGTACCGGATGAACTGCCGCGCCTCAAAATTCTTGGTATCGTTGCCGCGCTTAAACTCATCCAGTTCTTCTAGAACCGTAATGGGAATGGCTACGTTGTGTTCCTCAAAATTCAGAATGGATCGGTGATCGTGAATGATGACCGAGGTGTCCAATACAAAGATTTTCTCCTCCTTTTTTGCCTTCGTTGTCTTCGCCATGGAGTGGTGATTTTTAGCTATAATAACGTTCTTTCATTAAGAGCACGTTACCACAGATTCATTATTATGAACATTTTATTAAGATAGATTTGTGCCTACGGCACGATGCCCAAACATGCTACACCCCTTCACTCCCGATCACTTCGATTACATCATCCGCTGGGTCGATACCCCAGAGCTCATGGAGCGCTATTCAGGACCCGATTTTGAGTGGCCCTGGACACGAGAAGTCCTTCAAGAATACATCGATACCGTCCACGACCGTGACCGCTTCATGTACAGCAAGGAAGGCACTATGCTCGGATATGGTGAAGTGCTGTACAACAGGGAGTTTCAACCGCGCTTGGGGCGCCTACTCATCGGGCCGCAGGCCCATCGAGGAAAGGGACATGGCGCCCAAATGATCCGTGAACTTGTAGCGTACGTCAAACGCCAGAATCCAAAGGAGCGCGTTTATCTTTACGTATACACGGACAACGCACCAGCTATTCACAGCTATGAGGGCGTTGGGTTTCATTACACCCATGACCACCCCCTGCCCGTACCCAACATGCCGCACAAACAGGTGCACCTCATGCACTTGGACTAGTCGGTTTCGTCGAGTTCAAAGAGTTCGTGCACGGTGCAGTCAAAAACTTCGGCCATTGTGTAATTTAGTTGCACATAGCGCGAAAGTCTACCCCTTCGGGGTATCAACAAAAAAAGCCACTCCCTCGGGAGTGGCTTTTGTCTTCAAGTGTTTCTAGACTTACTTCTTATCGTCCTCTACTTCTTCAAAGTCCACATCAGTGACATCCTCTGCGGCCCCATCTTCTGTAGCTCCTGCTCCTGGATCTGCACCCGCATCACCTGCAGCCCCTTCTTGTTGGGCCTTGTACATTTCCTCGGAGGCATTTTTCCAAGCTTCGTTGATTTTCTCCATGGCAGCGTCAATAGCAGCCAGGTCACGACTTTCGTGCGCTTTCTTCAACTCTTCCAAAGCTCCTTCAATTGGGGCTTTTTTATCGTCAGAAAGCTTGTCTCCGAATTCGCTCAACTGTTTTTCCGTTTGGAAGATCATGGCATCTGCACCATTTACCTTCTCGGCTGTTTCCTTCGCTTCTTTGTCGGCATCGGCATTCGCCTCTGCTTCTTTTTTCATGCGTTGGATTTCATCGTCGCTCAAACCGCTAGACGCTTCAATGCGAATGCTCTGTTCCTTATTGGTTCCTTTATCCTTGGCGCTTACGTTTAGAATACCATTGGCGTCGATGTCAAAGGTCACCTCAATTTGAGGAACCCCACGTGGTGCTGGTGGAATGCTATCTAAGTGGAATCGTCCAATCGATTTGTTGTCTGCAGCCATCGGGCGCTCCCCTTGAAGCACATGAATTTCAACGCTAGGCTGATTATCACTTGCGGTTGAGAATACTTCAGACTTTTTGGTTGGGATGGTTGTGTTCGACTCGATCAATCGGGTCATAACGCCTCCCATTGTTTCGATTCCCAAGCTGAGTGGAGTCACATCCAAAAGAAGTACGTCTTGTACATCTCCAGTCAATACTCCTCCTTGGATTCCAGCTCCAATGGCTACCACCTCGTCAGGATTCACTCCTTTAGATGGCTTCTTTCCAAAGAACTTCTCTACTACCTCCTGAATAGCAGGGATACGGGTTGATCCTCCGACCAAGATGACTTCATCAATCTCAGATGTCGACAATCCCGCATCCTTCAAAGCCGTTTTACATGGCTCCAAGCTGCGTTGGATCAAGTTATCCGCCAATTGCTCAAACTTTGAGCGAGTCAACGTACGCACTAAGTGCTTTGGTCCGCTTGCTGTAGCTGTGATGTACGGCAAGTTGATTTCGGTTTGCGCAGAGCTCGATAATTCAATCTTGGCTTTCTCTGCAGCATCTTTCAATCGCTGTAGGGCCATTTTGTCGTCACGCAAGTCCATGTTTTCTTCGGACTTGAACTCTTCTGCCAACCAATCAATAATGACTTGGTCAAAGTCATCTCCACCCAAGTGGGTATCTCCATTGGTCGATTTTACTTCGAATACGCCGTCTCCCAGCTCGAGAATGGAGATGTCAAAAGTACCTCCACCCAAATCGAATACAGCGATCGTCATGTCTTGGTCTTTGCGATCAAGACCGTATGCCAAGGCCGCAGCTGTTGGCTCGTTGATGATTCGACGCACTTTCAAGCCCGCAACTTCACCCGCTTCTTTGGTCGCTTGACGTTGTGAATCGTTGAAGTAGGCAGGAACTGTAATCACCGCTTCGGTTACTTCACTTCCCAAATAGTCCTCAGCAGTCTTCTTCATTTTCTGAAGGACCATAGCTGAGATTTCTTGAGGCGTGTACTTGCGGTCATCGATCGCTACGCGTACTGTATTGTTGTCTCCTTCCACCACGTTGTAAGGAACGCGCTTAGCTTCTGCAGATACATTTCCGTACTGCTCGCCCATAAAACGCTTGATGGAATAAATCGTTTTCTCAGGGTTGGTGATGGCTTGACGCTTGGCCGGATCACCGACTTTGCGTTCTCCACCTTCCACGAAGGCAACGATGGAAGGCGTAGTGCGCTTTCCTTCGCTGTTCTGGATCACCACCGGCTCGTTTCCTTCCATGACGGCCACACAGGAGTTGGTCGTACCGAGGTCAATTCCGATGATCTTGCTCATTATATTGATATTTAAATTATACTCTTTTTTGGCTGCCGACTAAAGGACAATGACCGTGCCAATAGGTGCTAAAATGAAAAATGTCAGTTTCACTGCCCCGAAAGGAAGCGAAACTGACATTTTTGCTGACAGTACGTCAGAAATACCTTAATCCCCGCAGAAGACTGTATCGATCTCGTTGGTTCCCAATACCTCGTATGATGCAAAGCGCAACTCACAGGTTATGGATCCAAGGCTCAAGGAATCATTGGTGTAATTCCGATCGTTGTTGGGGTTGTTCAAATCTCTGAGGATCTTCTCTGAATAACGGCTTTCCGTATGGCGAGAAGTGAACAAACCAATACCGTTGTTCAAATTCGTATACGGTGGACGCTCCTGCACAATACCTCCGCTTGGCTGGTACACTTGACGGTACAGCGCCATTTCTTCCGTTCCTGAACTCACGTAAAAGGTAATGGCTCGCAGATATCGGTCTACATTCTCATCAACGGGAATCACCGCCAACATGGCCGTGAAGAAGTTCGGATAGGCAATATCATAACCCATTTCCTCTCCGCCATCAATGTCTCTCGACTCAATATCCGACTTAATGCGCCAAGTCGCTTTCTTCATGGTTGAATCCGCCACGTTTCCGCGCGGAGTTTCCAAGTAATGTACGTGTGCCCAAAGCTCATAGGTCTTCCCATTTACTGCACTGTTCCATTCCACGCGGAAGTCTCCTGGGCCGGCCAAATTGATTCGCTGTAGGGTTGTTGGACGAACAATTCGGAACTCTTGGACCAAGTCTGTTGTACCTTCAGTTGGAGGAGTCGTTTCGTCTGTGATGACATCTAACTTATAGGTGTGCTCATCGTTCAATACCATTGAAGCACGATAAATCACTTGATCCGGGCTGGCAAAAATGCCATCGGGCTTCGTGCTTTCAACGTTGTATTCGAAGGGATAAACTGTTCCGTCGTCCAAATCAGTCAAAGTTACCTGAATGGTGTCTCCGTAATACAGAGAATCGAATTGCTGGGCCATATCGAGGGCGCTGGCTTCACCGAGGAAGGTTCTTCCGATCTTCAGTTCGTGGACCGTATCAGAGTAGTCGATCAATCCATAGACCACCGTCTGCTCGTCTGCTGGAGCATTGATATCGAGGTCTGTTGAACAAGCAGTTATCAGCGCTCCGATGGCGACAAAGGAAAGGAGCTTTCTTTTCATAAGCGGCAAAGATAACTAATTTCGTACTTTTGATTTTCGACGCCGAACCCGCATAAAATCACGTTCGATGCACAGGCTCTTATCGATCTTCGCGATCGCTTTTTTCCTTTCTACTTCCCTTCTTGCGCAGCAGAGAATTTATGGCACTTTCGACGTTCCAGCGTTTGTAGAAGACTTTTATGAATCGAAAGGTTCATTCCCAACCATTACTACCGTAGAGAACTACTACACCGTAGATGACAGTTCCTACTTCATGAACCGGAACAACCCCACAACTCCCTTCGCCGTTATGGCGAATTACCCCAATGAGTTGCGCTCTTTTCACCTGAGTTCGAAGCTCAAATTGGGACCTTCCGAAACCAAGGAGCAAATGGTGGGGCTCATCTTCATGTCTCAACGGGACAGCAATTCTGCCTACGTCTTCGAATTCAACCGCAATAAACGATACCGCATTCGCCGAATCCGGAATGGAATGGTCACGATGATGGGGGAAAGTGTCGACGGATGGGTCAAATCAAATGCCCTACTGGGCGTTGATGAATACAATCTTTTGGAGGTGAAGACCGCCAATGGTGACTATGACTTTTACATCAACGGCAGCTTTGTGACTTCCTTCTACGACAACACCTTTGAATTTGGGAATATGGGCTTTTTCCTCGGCCCCATGACCAAGGCAAGAGCAGAGTTCTTCCACGTTTATACTAC
Organism: Flavobacteriales bacterium; assembly: GCA_965661605.1. Lineage (GTDB taxonomy): Bacteria > Bacteroidota > Bacteroidia > Flavobacteriales > ECT2AJA-044 > ECT2AJA-044. The sequence goes on from CBFIEH010000001.1 coordinate 252,889, forward strand.
AGAGCCCAGCCTGGAGGAGGTCGCTAAAACTGAAAACGAACTTCGTATTGAGCAGCTGGAAAAAGAAAACGAAGCCTTAAAGAACGAACTGGCTCAGAGCTTGGACGCGAAGATCGTAGAGCTTCAAGGGGTCATACAGGTTTTGGAAACTCAACTCGTTACGACCAACCGAGACAATGAAGTACTTCGCGAAGAAATAGCTCAGTACGAGGAAATCCGCTTTTTGGTCGGAAACATTGACAAAGACCTCTTATTGACCTTGAGCCGAAACCTTCGCGAGGAAATGCTGAAAAATCAGTCCTTGACCAACGAGAACGTCCAACTCAAGGACAGCATTGACATTATCTTGGAGGAATACCAAGAATTTAAGCTCAACGTACTCGACAAGATTGTCGACGGCACTTATCAAGTGAGCGAAGCTGCTCCCGTGGTGCCGTCGAACTCGGATACCGGAACCACCCCACAGGAATCAGCAACGCCAACCAAAGACACTGAACTGCCTAAGCGCAAGGCGAAAAAACGCAATTGATATGAGTGTGCACCGCATTAATGCCAAGAAGGTAACTACACAAACCCTTCAAGAAATGAAGCGCGCTGGAGAGAAAATCTCCATGTTGACCGCCTATGATTTCACTTTGGCTAAGATTATTGACATGGCAGGTATTGATGTCATCTTGGTCGGAGACTCTGCTTCCAACGTGATGGCCGGCCACGAAACTACCCTACCGATCACTTTGGACCAAATGATTTATCACGCCTCGTCGGTGATTCGAGCGGTCGATCGGGCCCTCGTTGTAGTGGATTTGCCCTTTGGTAGTTATCAAGGAAACAGCAAGGAAGCCTTGAGCTCTTCCATTCGGATTATGAAAGAATCCGGCGCGCATGCCGTAAAAATGGAAGGCGGCGCTGAAATCGCCGAGAGTATTGAGCGAATTCTAACGGCGGGTATACCTGTTATGGGGCACCTGGGACTCACGCCACAGTCCATATATAAATTCGGAACCTACACGGTTCGAGCTAAGGAAGAAGCGGAAGCACAGAAACTCATTGAAGACGCGAAGTTGTTGGAAGAAACCGGTTGTTTCTCCATTGTGTTGGAGAAGGTGCCCGCAGCCTTGGCGGCAAGAGTAGCTCAGGAAATCAGCATTCCAGTCATCGGCATAGGTGCGGGCTCCGGAGTCGACGGACAAGTTTTGGTGCTGCACGATATGCTGGGGATGACCCATGAATTCAACCCTCGATTCTTGCGTCGCTACTTGGATCTGAATGAGCTCATTACTGGAGCGGTTCAAACCTATGTTGACGATGTGAAAAGCGTTGACTTTCCCAACGAAAGCGAGCAATACTAAAGATGGCCTTGGACGTCCTATATGAGGACAACCACCTCATCGCGGTAAATAAAAAAGCGGGGGAACTGGTCCAGGGGGATGATACAGGTGATCAACCCCTCCCCGACCGGGTAAAATCATACCTCAAGGAGAAATTCAATAAACCAGGCAATGTCTTCCTCGGCGTCGTTCATCGATTGGATCGGCCTACCAGTGGTATTGTCGTATTTGCGAGGACGAGTAAGGCCTTGAGTCGAATGAATGACCTCTTTCGCCATCGCGAAACCCAGAAGACCTATTGGGCGCTCTGTGAAGACCGCCCCGCAATACCCGAAGGAAAACTCGTGGATTATTTAGCCAAGAACCCCAAACAAAACAAAAGTTATGTGGTGGGGCCCAAGCACCCAAAGGGCAAAAAAGCGGAACTCAGCTATCGCTTACTCGCCAGCTTGGATCGGTATCACCTTATCGAAGTAGATCTTCACACGGGCCGGCACCACCAGATTCGGGCACAGTTGGCGGCCATGGGCTGCATCATTAAAGGAGATTTAAAGTACGGTGCCAAGCGCTCCAATCCGGACGGTAGTATTTCGCTGCACGCGCGCAGGCTGAGCTTCACGCATCCCGTTCAAAAGGAGAACCTAGTGCTCACGGCCCCTTGTCCAGCAGACAAGATTTGGCAGGCAGCGGAAAACACCATGCGCTGATGTCGACCATTGCCTTAGTCCTCTTCAAGGTCTTGATCAGTCTTCGGGGCTTCAACGACCGCGTTTTTTTCGAGCGTTACCTCTTTCAAGTCGGGAGTATTCTCAACGCCAAAGAATACATCCGAATGCTCTCCAGCGGTTTTCTCCACGGCGGCATGGCCCACTTGGCGTTTAACATGATTGCCCTTTGGTCCTTCGGAGGACTTGTCGAAGACTTCTTGGGAACGGTACCCTTTCTGATTCTCTACTTCCTTTCCTTGATCGGAGGTAACCTCACCTCACTGTTTCTCCATCGCGAGGAAATGTATTATCGCGCCGTAGGCGCATCTGGAGCCGTTAGCGGCGTTGTTTTCGCCAGCATCCTCCTCTATCCGCAAGGATCCGTCTACGTGTTCTTGATTCCCTTTGCGATCCCTTCTTGGCTGTTTGGGATCGTCTATCTCCTGGTCTCGATCTACGGAATGAGGGCGCAAAACGACAATATTGGTCATGAAGCACACTTTGGCGGCGCCTTATCGGGATTGATTTTGACTTTGTGGTTCCAGCCGGAAAGCGGTACGCGTTTCGTGAATTACTTTATCGGCGGATAATGCGCTGTACGGAAATTTGACCTTGCGCATCTTCTAGATACATCAAGTACATGCCCCCGGCGAAAGGAAGCTCTATGTAGTCGTTCCAAAGCACATCGCGCCTTTCCCACAACAATCGGCCTCCTGAGCTATACAGAGAAATGCGCTTGAAGGAACGCTGATCGCCCTTCAAAAAGAGACGTCCATCCGAATTCGGATTGGGGTAAAGCGTATAGCCTACGGCTCGATCTACCCCTCCCGCAATAGACACATCCGGCCCGCGGTAAGCCTCGGCAACCAGGCTGGGCGATTTATCCGCAGCGTTGTACATCACTTCAAATGAATCGATGGCCGCAGAGGAATAAGTAAACATGTCCGCTAGATACCTCGGTGGTACTGGTTGATACCAAATGCGCACACTGACGTTCAGCGCTCCTTGATAGCCTCCCGTGGGGATATGGTATTGGATGATGTCCGTTCCAGAGCCTTCAATGCCGTTTTCGTAATTGAAGGTCGGATCGACTGCCGCAACACCACTGATCTTGGTGCTGTCGTAACTCGGATGGAATACCGAGAATCCAGATGGAGGAATACGGTTATCCTTCAATGCCGTCTTGGCCCGCTCGAGTACGGTCGTTACATCGTCATTGACATCGCCCATCACCTGCTCATAAATCTGCACCTGGTTGGGACTGGAAATCACCGGGTGATGCGGCTCGTAGGTTGCATCGATTCCCACCAGTTCATAAGTCGCGTCCATGGCACCCGAAATAAAGAGTGTATCCAATTGCGTGTCTTGTACCAGGAACTCGATATAGGCCCTTCTTGCCGGGTAGCCGCTCGGGAACTTGTGTCCGGCCAGGTTGGTCAACTTCAATTCAAAGAAGGCCGTGTCCGAAGTCCTATTGGTTTCATCCAATTCCAATTCTAAGGTGTGTTCTCTAAGGAGGCGCTCACTCCGAGCAATGGTAGAATCAAACTGCTCTGGAGTGGCCGTCAATCCCAGGGATGCAATATTATCCTTAAGTAGGCGTAGCATAAAACTGTTTCCTCCAACCAAGTGATGTAAACCATAAGGCCGTCTCGGGGCCAGGAAACTGTAATTCGCAGCAATGATGACGTTTTGATCAATCCGTGGTATATGACATGACTGACATTCCACCTCATTGGTGTTGTAATCCGAGTTCAGCCACTCGTGGTACGTCGCTTGTTCGACGAAATAGTCTCCGGTATAGTTTCCTTGAAGGTCCACAGTCTGTGTGACCAAGCTGTGGCAGCTGGCGCAAACCTCAGAGTCATTGATGTGGTTGCTCCATTCCACGTTAAATCCGATAAAACTAGCCATCGGATCCGCGAATGGATTGGGATAGGGCCCGTAGACCGTTTTATCGGTGGTAAAATCAATTTGCCCACTAAAGTCCAGACCGAGGGAGTCCGGTGGAAGAACCTGATGGCATGACCCACAATTGACTCCGTCAAGGCCAAT
>CBFIEH010000002.1:0-222628 GCA_965661605.1 Flavobacteriales bacterium
GAAGTGATGAACGAGGTGAGCCACAGCATCCAGCTATTGGAAGAGGAGGGAGCTACCCTTCGTGCCGCAGGCACTGAGCTTGCGGGCTTCCTTCAGAACAAAATGCCGGTGGTTTATGCCGGAGACGGTTTTGAAGGTGTGGCCGTGCGTTTCCGTCAACAGTTCAATGAGAATTCGAAGATGGTCGGTTACACGGGAATGGTCCCGGAGATGAACCACAATGAGCTGGTCGGATGGGCCGGAGGCGGTGACCACATGGCCGTTGTCTTTTTCCGGAACGAGAGCGACGATGCTCGCGTCCAGAAGCGAATGGACATCAATAAAGAGATTGTTGAGCGCTACACGCCTCATGTTCGGGAGGTCTGGAGCAAGGGCGGAAACGACATTGAGCGCGCCTTGTATTTGATTCACCTCGGGGATTGGGCCAGTTATGATCTTTCCGAGCTGAATGACGTTGACGTCATGGAAATCGAAGTGATCGATTATCTAAAAAGCGAACTGGCGAAATTTAAAGCATGAGCGTAACGACCCATTTCCAGGATCTGGGGGTCATCGAGTATAAAAAGGCATGGGACTATCAGCAGCGTCTGTTTGATGGCACCGTGCAGATGAAATTCGACAACCGCAAACTCCCGGAGGAGGAGCGGCCGAAAACCCGGAATTACTTACTGTTTTGCGAGCATCCGCACGTGTACACCCTCGGTAAGAGCGGTGACCTAGCGAATTTGCTTATCAACGAAGAGAAGCTCAAAGAGATTGGAGCGACCTATTTCCCGATCAACCGCGGTGGTGACATTACCTACCACGGACCGGGGCAAATTGTGGCCTATCCCATCTTCGATTTGGACTACTTTTTCACGGACATCCACAAGTACCTGAGGTTCTTGGAAGACGTCATCATCAAGGTCCTCGAAAAGTATGGCCTCGAGGGCCAGCGCTCGCCGGGCGAGACCGGTGTGTGGCTCGATGTAGGCACGGATCGCGCCCGTAAGATCTGCGCAATGGGCATCAAGGCTTCACGCTGGGTAACGATGCACGGATTGGCCTTCAACGTCAACAGTAACCTGGAGTATTTCGGGTACATCGTGCCGTGTGGAATCACCGACAAGGCGGTAACCTCTTTGGATGTTGAAGTAGGGCGGACCCTGGATTACGCCAAGGTCAAACAGGAAGTGAAAGAGGCTTTTGCCGAGGTCTTTGACCTCAAGTACGCGTGAGGTAGTCCAACACCAAGTCCCGCAATTCCATCGGCTTTTGAGCGTGCACCCAGTGACCCGCTCCATCCACGGTTTCCACTTCGGCCGAAGTAAAGTGCTCTTGTATGTGGGCAAAAGTTCCCGCATTGATGTAGTCGCTGTCGCCGCCGGCAATAAAGAGGGTAGAGCCTTCGTACACTTCCCCGTTTCCAAGCGCTTCACCCACGTTTCCAATCTGATCGTTGAGGCCGTGTAGGTTAAACCGCCACGCCAAACGCTCTTTTTCAATCCAATAGAGATTCTTGAGCAAGAACTGCTGAACACCCGGCTCGGGAATACCCTGTTCCAATTGGTTTTGCGCCTCACGGCGCGATGTCACCTGATCCAAGTCCACGCTCAACAAAGCGTCTAGAATTTCACGGTGGTGAATGGGGTAGAACTGAGGGCCAATGTCCACGACGATAAGCCGATCCACTCGTTCGGGGTTATCCAGAGCAAAGCGCATGGCTGTTTTACCGCCCATAGAGTGCCCCATGACGTGACCGCGCTCCATGCCGTGATCTTCGAAATAGGCGAGTAAATCTTCGGCCATGGCCGTATAGCTGTGCTCCTCACTGTGGGGGGAGCGACCGTGGTTGCGCTGATCTACAAGGTGCACTTCAAAATGCTCGGCGAATTGACCGGCGAGTGTTTTCCAATTGTCCAACATGCCAAAGAGGCCGTGCAGGATCACCAAGGGTTCGCCTTGGCCTTGAATGAGAGAGTGCAGTTTCATCAGAGTTCGGAGAGCTGTAGGCGATACATTTGGATGGTGTTCTCCAAGCCGAAATACAGCGCATCGCTGATCAGGGCATGGCCGATGGATACTTCCAAAAGACCGGGGATATTGGTGGTGAAGTAGTTGAGGTTCTTCAAGTCCAAATCGTGTCCGGCATTGATGCCCAGTCCAGCTGCATTCGCCGCTTCCGCTGTGGCGATGTAAGGGGCAATGGCCTCTTCCTTTTGCCCGGCGGCAAAGCCCACGGCATAGTCTTCGGTGTACAATTCAATACGGTCTGTTCCTGTGGCCACAGCCGATTCGATGAGGATGGGATCGGGCTCCAAAAAGATGGAGGTTCGGATGCCTCGGGCCTTGAGGTGGGTGATGATTCCTTTGAGGAAGTCGCCTTTCTCGCGGGTGTCCCAACCGGCGTTGGAGGTCAGGGCCTCGGGCGGATCGGGGACTAGGGTTACTTGCGCTGGATTGACCTCGAAGACCAGTTCCATGAAATCGGGGCCTGGGTAGCCTTCGACGTTGAACTCCGTGGTCAATTCGGGCTTGAGTTCCCGGACATCGCTGTAGCGGATGTGCCGTTCATCGGGCCGAGGGTGAACGGTGATGCCTTGGGCGCCAAATCGCTCGGCGTCGAGGGCGACCTGAAGCAAGTCGGGGACCTTTCCCCCACGGGCATTTCTGAGGGTGGCTACCTTGTTGATGTTGACGCTGAGAAGAGTGGAATGAGCCATGGCTTAAATGGAAGTGCAGTGAAGGCAACAAAGTTAAAAAGGTTATGTTTGTTTTAGACAGAACCTGCGGTCATGCTGAGCAAACAAGTCTTACAAAATGAGATCGAACCGATCACTCGATCGGACTCCGGATTATACGCCTTGGGCATCATGGATGAATTCAAGGTGGAGCATCTTCCCGTAGTGGAGGATGGCTTGTTGGTCGGGCTGGTTCGCGAATCGGATTTGCTGGACATGCATCGACCCGAAGGGTCACTGGCCGAACAAGAAGTTCCGCTCACGCAGGTCTTTGTCAACACGGATGATCATTGCTTTCGCGCTCTGGATTTGATGGGCGAAATGTCCGTGACCCTGCTCCCGGTGGTTGATCGCCAAAACCGGTACGCGGGTTATATCACGTCCATGAACTTGATCGAGTGCATGAGCGAACTCACGGCGGCACAAGAGCCCGGGGGACTATTGATTCTGGAGATCAATCAGAACGACTACAGCCTTTCGGAGATCGCTCAGATCGTGGAGTCGAATGACGCCAAGATTTTGAGCGTATACGTGAGCAAGCACACGGACAGCACCAAGATGGAGGTCACGTTGAAGATCAATCGTACCGATTTGGCCGCGGTGATTCAGACTTTTGAACGGTATGAGTACCGAATTACGGCCACGTATCATGAGAACGACGATTCGGATGAAATGAAGCGGCGCTTTGGGCTCTTCATGAATTACTTGAACATGTAAGTATGCGGGTCGGGATTTACGGAAAAGAGATTAAGAGCGAACACCTGAAGTTCGCAGAAGAGCTGTTCGAGTGCCTGAAGGCCTCGGGCTGTGAGCTGATTGCTTATTTCCGCTTTGTCGAGCGCAATACCCAGTACTGGTCTGCAGACAATTTTGACGACACCTTCCAAGATCACTTTGACATGATGCGTAAGGAGGTGGATGTTCTCATTTCCCTTGGTGGAGACGGGACCCTATTGGACAGCACCATGCTGGTGGTCAATAGCGGTGTTCCGATTATGGGGGTGAACTTTGGGCGACTGGGCTTTTTGGCCAACATCGCTCGAGAAGACATTCGCAAGGCCATCGAACTCTTGACCACGGGTCAATACGAGAAAGAACCGCGCAGCGTCATTCGATTGGATACCCAGCGCGATCTTTTTGAGGGCATGAACTTCGCTTTGAACGAGTTGACGGTGAGTCGAAAAGACACCACCGCCATGATTACCGTTCACGTCTATTTGAAAGACCAGCTCTTGAATTCATACTGGTGCGACGGGCTCATCATTTCTACGCCCACGGGATCTACGGGATACTCTTTGAGCTGTGGCGGCCCCATCATTATGCCGGGTTCGCGAAACTTCGTACTAACGCCCATTGCCCCGCACAACCTAACGGTCCGGCCATTTGTGTTGAGCGATCAAGTCGAGCTCAGACTCCGCGTTGAGGGCCGGAGTGAGGAGCATTTGGTGTCCTTGGATTCACGCGTTCGGAGCATCACTTCAAACGATGAATTGATTGTGAAACGAGCCAATTTTGACATCCATTTGGTGCGCTTTGAAGGGCAGACTTTTTCCGAGACCCTTCGGAACAAATTAATGTGGGGTATTGACAAGCGAAATTAAGCCTGCTCAAAATCCCATCCTCTTGGGCTAGAGGCCCTTTGATTCATTATATTTGCAGCCTCCTAAGAAATGCCCAATAATTTCAGCTACTGGGCGTTTTCGTTGAGGATCGAAAAGGTGTTGTTCATGCGTAGAATCGCAATGTTGGTGTTGATGGTGGTTACCGCGGGGTCCCTAAGGGCGCAAAGCCCTGAGGTTGGCTTGTGGATTGGCGGGTCGCAGTACTATGGTGATGTCGGTATCATCGAAAGCTTCTATATGCCTGAAGATCTGGCCTTTGGAGGTTTTATCCGCTTCAACTTTAACGACCATTTGGCCCTCAGAACAGGTGTGGGATTTGCCGGTGTTCAAGCCGCGGATTCCCTGAGTGTGGTGCCTTATCGCGTGAACCGAAACTTGAGTTTCCGCTCGAGTATTTTCGAAGCCGATGCGCGTTTGGAGCTCAATTTTTGGCCCTACATCAACGGAGTTCCCAAAAAACACAGCCTGTATGTCTTTGCCGGACTTGGCTTTTTCACTTTTAAACCTCAGGCGCTATACCAAGATACCTGGAGGGATCTTCAGCCATTGAATACCGAGGGTCAAGGGACCAATCTAGCGCCGGACCTCGACACGTACAACCAGTGGAGCTTTAGCGTACCCTTTGGATTGGGGTATAAGGCCAATATTGGCCGAAGGTTCGCAGTGGCCGTGGAATTTGGAGCGCGAAGAACCTACACGGATTACCTAGACGATGTGAGCGGCCGTTATGTGGATCCGACACAATTGGAAGCCATCAATGGAGCTGTTGCGGGGGCTTTGAGTGATCGAAGCATCAATCGCGCCGCTGGAGAGGACAATACTTTTTATCTTCGAGGAAACCGAGAGACCAATGATTGGTACTTTATCTCGGCCATCTCGATGAGTTTTAAGATTTTTGATAATCCGGAGCGCTGTCACGACTTTGACGATTAACCTATGGGCCTGAAAGAGCAAATTAACCCAGAACGCATACCGCAGCATGTTGCCGTCATTATGGACGGGAACGGACGCTGGGCGCGCAAGAAAGGGATGATGCGTGTCTTTGGCCATCAGAACGGGGTTAAGGCTGTGCGCGATACGGTAGAAGCCTGTGCGGAGTTGAACGTCAAGGCCTTGACGCTATACGCCTTCAGCACAGAGAATTGGAACCGACCCAAAAGTGAGGTGGATGCTCTGATGAGCCTGCTGATCTCGACCTTGAGAAAGGAGATGCACACCCTCACGGAAAACAATATTCGCCTTCGCGCCATTGGCGACCTGGACGCTTTGCCGCCCGATGGACGTCGTGAACTTCAGGAAGTCATGGACAAAACAGCCATGAACGGTCATATGGACTTGGTTCTGGCCTTGAGTTACAGTGCGCGTTGGGAAATGATTGAAGCGGCCAAGAAGATGGCGGAAGCGGTTGCCAAGGGTGATTTGATGCCGGAAGGGATTGATGAGTCCTGCGTTTCGAACCACTTGAGTACGGCGGGCATTCCCGATCCAGAGCTCTTGATTCGGACCAGCGGGGAAACGCGGATCAGCAACTTCTTGCTTTGGCAGATTGCCTACACGGAACTGTACTTCACCTCAACCCTGTGGCCGGATTTTCGCCGCGAGGATTTATACATGGCCATCTTAGATTTTCAGAAACGCGAGCGCCGCTTCGGTAAAACGAGCGAGCAAATTCAAGAACGACTGTGAAGGGATTGTGGAGTAAGGTACTGTTGTTGATTGGCTTGACGTTGTTCACGCATCGCGCCGTTGAGGCGCAAATGGGCGTGGAATACGTGACCCCAAGAAATTATGAAATCGGCGGCATTGAGCTGGCCGGGAGTGAGAACCTCGACAAAAATGTAGTGGTCCTCTTGAGTGGGCTGCAGGTTGGGGATCGCATTGATATTCCGGGCACCAAGATCACCAAGGCGATTGAGAAGCTCTGGGATCAGAAGCTCTTCGACGAGATTGCTATTTCCATTAAGGAACGCATTGGGGATGATGTGGTCATCCTCGAGATTTACCTCAAAGAACTGCCGCGGCTCTCGAAGTTCTCCTTTACGGGAGTGAAGAAATCGCGGATTGATGACCTGCGGGACCTCATTCAGCTGAACCGAGGGAAGGTGGTCAATGACAACTTGATTGTCAGCACCAAAAACCGCTTGGAGAACTACTACATCGAGAAGGGATACTTGAACGCGAACATTGTGATCGATTCGAAGCCCGATCCGAATGAAGCGAATGGAATGATCTTGGACATTGCCATTGACAAAGGGTCGCGCGTGAAGATTGAGGAGATCATTTTCCACGGAAACGAGCAGGTCGAGTCCGTCAAACTGCGTCGGACCATGAAGGATACGAAGCAGATGGGTATTGCGCGGATTTTCAAGTCCTCGAAGTATCTGGAAGACGAGTACCGCGATGACTTGCAGAAGATTGTCGGGTACTACAACACGCTGGGGTATCGCGATGCCTACGTGGTTAAGGATTCGCTCTACAAGTACACAGACGCCACGGTGCGTTTGGAGATTTGGATCGACGAGGGAAGTCAGTACTACTTCCGAAACATCTCTTGGCTGGGAAACACCAAGTATACGAATGCCGAGCTCTCCAAGGTGCTCGATATTGAGAAGGGAGACGTCTACGACCAAGGTCGTTTGGACGGTCGGCTTTACGGTTCGGTCGACGGGAACGATGTGACGTCCATGTACATGGATCAAGGGCACTTGTTCTTTGATATCCGCCCGGTCGAAATCTACGCGGAGAACGATTCTATCGATATTGAAATGCGGATTCGCGAAGGGCAGCCTGCGCGCATCAACCGTGTTTACGTCACCGGAAATACGCGGACCAATGACCACGTGATCATGCGGGAGATCCGCACCAAGCCGGGTCAATTGTTCAGTCGTACAGATGTGATGCGGACCACACGAGAGCTGGCCAACCTGGGATACTTTGATCCCGAGCAGATCTTGCCGACACCCAAGCCCGATCCGGAGACGGGGATGGTGGACATCGAGTACAATGTAGTGGAGCGTTCGACCAGCCAAATTGAGCTTCAAGGAGGATGGGGTGCCGGACGGGTTGTGGGAACCTTTGGGGTGACCTTCGACAACTTCAGCACCAAGCAGATGTTTGCCGAGAACGGATGGAACCCGCTTCCGCAAGGAGATGGCCAGCGCATCAGCCTGCGGGCACAGTCCAACGGGCGATTCTTCCAGTCGTACAACGCCAGCTTTACCGAGCCTTGGTTGGGAGGAAAGAAGCCGAACTCCCTTACGGTGAGCTTCTATCACTCCGTACAAAACCCAACAGGGCGTCCCAAGGATGACCCACTTCGTCAAGAGCTTTCCATCACGGGTATCGGTATCGGAATTGGCCGTCGTTTGAAGTGGCCCGATGATTACTTTACCCTCTACACCGGGGTGAACCTCCAACGTTACGATCTCTTCAATTACCAGAACTTATTTGCCCTGGGTTATACCGATGGCCAGTCCTACAACTTGAACCTGAAGATCATCTTGGGTCGGAGTTCGGTGGATCAGCCGATCTATCCGCGTCGTGGATCAAACTTTGCCATCACCGCCCAGATTACCCCGCCCTTCTCGCTCTTGATCGACGAAGATTGGGGCACGGTGGAACCAGAGGTGAAGTACAAATTCATCGAGTACCACAAGTGGAAAATCGATGCGTCTTGGTACACCCGAATCATTGGCGACCTGGTCTTCAAAACCCAGATCCAGTTTGGATTCTTGGGGCAGTACAACCGCGAGTGGGGATACTCACCGTTTGAGCGCTTCTACGTCGGAGGAGACGGACTACAGGGATTCGTCTTGGATGGTCGTGAAGTCATTGGCTTGCGCGGTTATCCGAACAACTCCGTATCGCCGATTGGCGGTGGGGTGATCTACGACAAATTCACCGCGGAACTCCGCTATCCACTGACCCTGAACCCCAACTCTACCATTTATGGCCTGCTGTTTGCAGAAGGAGGTAATGCATGGGGGGATTTCCGCCAGTTCAAACCTTTCGACATCAAACGCGCGATGGGTTTTGGTGTGCGGATCTTCATGCCGATGTTCGGTATGCTCGGGGTTGACTTCGGATACGGATACGACCCACTCGGCGGACCGTTCGGCATTCCTTCCGGATGGCAGACACACTTTATTTTAGGACAACAATTCTAAAGCACATGAAAAAGATTTGGGTATTGCTTTTGGCCCTCGGGCTGATGTCAACCAGCGCCGACGCGCAAAAATTCGGTTATGTAGATACCAAGTACATCTTGCAGAATATTCCTGATTACGATCAGGCTCAAACGCAGCTCAATGACTTGAGCGCGAAGTGGCAAAAGGAGATCGAAGAGAAGTACGGGGAGATCGACCGCCTGTATGAGGCTTATAAAATGGAGAAGATCCTCTTGACCGATCAAATGAAGGAAGCTCGGGAGCAGGAAATCCTCCGCAAAGAGAAGGAAGCTAAGGAGCTCCAGCAAAAGCGCTTTGGGCCGCAAGGAGACTTGTTCAACAAGCGCCTAGAGCTCATCAAGCCTATTCAGGATCAGATTTACAACGCCATTCAGTCTTTGGCTGAACGCGGTAACTACGCGGTGATCTTTGACCGCAGCAGTGAGCTGCGCATGATCTTCGCGGACCCCAAGTACGACTTGAGCGACCGAATCCTCGACGATTTGGGCTACGGCTACTAAAAACCCTTGCGGATGCAGGAAAAAACGGTTTTCTTTGCACCGCTTCATAATTTAGAATCAATCACTTACAGATAGAACAGATGAAAACGGCAATGAAAACTTTGGCTTTGGGCCTTTTGATGATGGTGGGAACTGTGGCTGCCCAAGCACAAGACTCTAAAATCGGACACATCAACGTTGATGAGTTGATCTCCTTAATGCCAGAAACCAAAGAAGCAGAAGTAGCGCTTCAGGCCTACGCACAGTCTTTGGAGACCGACTTGACCGACATGCAGACAGAATTGCAAACCAAGGTCAACAACTTCCGCGCAAACGAAGCGGTAATGACTGAGCTCTCTAAAGAGACTAAGTACAAAGAGATCCAGGACCTCGATCAGCGTATCCAGGAGTACCAAGTGAAGGCACAACAGGATCTTCAAGCGAAAGAGATTGAGCTCTTGACTCCCGTTTTGGAGAAAGCGCAAAACGCCATCACGGAAGCCGCTACAGAAGGTGGATTCGCATACATCCTCGACAGCTCTAACAGCAAAGGAAACGTCATCTACAACGAGGGCGGAAGCGACATCATGCCTGCAGTGAAAGCCAAACTCGGCATTCAGTAAGCACTAAAGAATTTGGCCCTACGGGCCGATGCTCGAGATCCCGCCCCAGGCGGGATTTCTTATTTTAGCTCATCATGAACGCGGATTTACCCATTGGCATCTTTGACTCCGGCATCGGTGGACTCACCGTGGCCAGCGCATTGCGTGCGGAGCTCCCGAACGAATCCCTCATCTACTTCGGCGATACCGTTCATTTGCCCTACGGAGAAAAACCCCCGCACGACGTCCGCGACTATTCCCTGGCCATCGCCCGCTTTTTGGCCGAATACCCTTGCAAGGCCATCGTCATTGCCTGCAACACCGCCTCAGCGGTTGCCTACGAAGCGGTCAAAGCCCAGCACCCACAGCTGCCCGTCTTCAACGTCATTGACCCCGTGGTCGACGCCGTTCAGGACATCCCAGGGCAGGTCGTTGGCGTCATCGGAACCCGAACGACCATCCGGAGTGGTGTTTATGCGAACAAATTGCTAGACCGACATCCCCAACTGGAAGTACACTCGGTTGCCACACCGCTCTTAGCGCACATGATTGAAGAAGGGTTCTACCACAACCAGATTTCACGAACCGTTCTGGATAAGTACCTGGACGATCCTTCCTTGAAGACTGTCAATCAGCTGATCTTGGGCTGCACCCACTATCCTTTGATCGAAGCGGAAATCGATGAATTCTATGCTGGACGGGTCAGCATCCTAAATTCCGCCCGCATTGTGGCCCTCGAGGTCAAAAGAGTACTGGGAGGATTGGACGGCTTATCGCCGGAACACCTCGGTGCAGACCACTTCTTGGTCAGTGAATACACCGCCAGCTTTGAGCAAAGTGCCCGCACCTTCTTTGGAGAGCGGATTCGGCTTGAGGAAAGGAAATTCGGCTGATTACTTCTTATACCACCCCGAATACATCACATAGCTTTCAGCGATTCGGTCGATTTGTCCTCGGACGAGTTCTTCGCTGACGTCCTTGACTTTTTTGGCGGGCACTCCGGCATAAATGGAGCCGGCTTTGACGTGTGTGCCTTCCAGAACCACGGCTCCTGCGGCGATGATGCTGCCGCTTTCTACAACGCAGTCGTCCATCACAATGGCGCCCATTCCAATGAGTACATTGTCGTGGATGGTGCAACCGTGCACCAAGGCGTTGTGCCCGATGCTCACGTTGTTGCCAATGTTGGTGGGGGATTTTTGGTAGGTGGCGTGAATGACGGCCCCGTCTTGAACGTTGACCCGATTACCCATTTTGATGTAGTGGACATCCCCGCGGATGACCGCGTTGAACCAGACCGAGCATTCATTGCCCATGGTCACTTCACCGGTGATGGTGGAGTTCTCGGCGAACCAGCAATCGTCGCCGTATTGGGGATGAATGTCGCGTACAGGAATAATAAGTGCCATGGACCGATGATTTAGAACCTAAAGGTAAGAAGGCTGTTTTTGCTGTGCGGCCCTTTAGCCGTACTTTTGCAATTCCTCAAGTAACGAAGTTATGTCAGAGCAAAAACTACCCTATACCGTTTATGCGGAAATGACTCCGAATCCGGCCGTCCTCAAGTTCGTAGCGAATAAGCCATTGGTCGAAGGAGATCAGATCCTCGAATTCAAGAATATTGAAGAAGCGAAGCCCTCACCCTTGGCCTCTCGCTTGTTCCACTTTCCGTTTGTGAAGGAAGTGTTCATCACCGAAAACTACGTCAGCGTCACCAAGTTCGACATCGTCGATTGGGAAGAAGTGACCTTGGAGATTCGCGAGTTCATTCGCGACTACCTCCAAAGCGGGGAGCCCGTGTTGAGCGCTCCGGTGAACACAGCCACCAGCTCCGCTACCGCAGCCGAGTTGGCTCAGCCGATTGAGCCGCTGGAAGGCATCGACAAGAAGATCGTTGAGATCTTGGACGAGTATGTGAAGCCTGCCGTAGCGCAAGATGGTGGAAACATTAAGTTCAAGAAATACGATGCCGGTCAAGTTCACGTGATCTTGCAAGGGGCGTGCAGCGGATGTCCGTCGAGCACCATTACCTTGAAGAACGGAATCGAGACCATGCTCAAGCAAATGCTGCCCGGTCAGATCAACGAAGTCGTGGCGGAGAACGCCTAACTCACCGCGACCCCTAACCGAACCTCGAAAACCATGAAACCTACTGAAGCCCAAGCCTGGGAGAAGCTTGCTGAACACCAACATCGCCTCGTGGATGTCCACATGCGCGAGCATTTTGCACAAGATCCCGACCGCTTCCAGCGCTTCAGTGTGGATTGGAACGGGGACGTTCTCTTTGACTACAGCAAGCACCGCATTGACGCTGAGGCCTTCAAAAGTCTGATGGACCTGGCCCACGAAATGGGCTTGGAAGAGCGCCGCGCCGCGCTTTTTGCCGGAGCCAAGATCAACGCCACCGAGCACAGAGCGGTGATGCACATGGCCCTTCGCAGCACCCGCACGGCCTACCAGGTCGACGGAACCGAAGTGATGGATGAGGTGACCCAAGTGCGAGACGCCTTCTTGGACTTCGCCGATCGCATTCGCGAAGGGGAGTGGAAGGGCTATACCGGCAAGCGCATCACCGATGTGGTCAACATCGGCATTGGTGGGAGTGATTTGGGACCCCGAATGGTGACCCGCGCCCTTCAGGACCTGCAACCTGAGCACCTGAACGTGCACTACGTGGCCAACGTCGACGGAGCGGACATTACCGAAGTCCTTCAGGGCCTACGGCCCGATACCACCCTCTTCCTCATTGCCAGCAAGACCTTCACCACCCAAGAGACCATGACCAACGCCCACACGGCTCGTCGATGGTTCCTTTCCGAGGCCCAAGAGGCCGATATTCCCAAGCACTTTGCCGCCTTGAGCACCAATGCTGCTGGAGTGGGTGAATTCGGTATTGCCGCCGAGAACATGTTTCCTTTCTGGGAGTGGGTCGGGGGCCGATACAGCCTTTGGAGTTCCATCGGTCTCAGTACCGCCATCAGCATCGGAAGCAAGAACTTCCGCGAGCTTTTGGCCGGAGCCGAGGCGGCCGATGAGCATTTCCGCGACACCCCCATAGAACACAATATTCCCGTCCTCATGGCCATGCTCGGGGTGTGGTATCAGAACTTCTGGGGCGCCCGAACACAGGCCATCATCGCCTACGATCAGCGTTTGGAAAAACTAGCTCCCTATCTCCAACAGGCCGATATGGAAAGCAACGGTAAGCGCGTGGACAAACAGGGAAATGAAGTGAACTACCGCACGGGAGCGGTGGTCTGGGGAGAGCCGGGAACCAATGGGCAACACGCCTTCTTCCAGCTTATCCACCAGGGAACCCAGCTCATCTTCTGCGACTTTATTGCAGCCGTCAAGCCCGGGCACGGGGAAAAGGACCACCACCGCAAGTTGTGGGCAAATTTCTTGGCCCAAACCGAGGCCATGATGAAGGGCAAAACGGAGGCTGAAGTGCGCGCCGAGTTGGCCGCCGCAGACCTCGAAGGAGAGGCCCTTGAAAAATTAGTCCCTTTCAAGGAATTTCCTGGGAACATTCCGACTTCGAGCATCGTTTTGAAGGAACTAACGCCTTTCCACCTGGGCGCGCTGGTGGCATTTTACGAGCACAAGATCTTTACCCAAGGGGTGATCTGGAACATCCACAGCTACGATCAGTGGGGTGTGGAGCTCGGAAAGCAACTGGCCAAAAACATACTGCCGGAATTGGAAGACCCTCAGGTCCAAAAAGAACACGATGCCAGCACCCGCGGTCTCATAGAATATGCTCACCGCAGCTGGCCTAATTTGAGTGAATGAGTAGTTGGCGCGATAAACTAACACCACCGTTTCTAAGACCTTACACCAAGATCTATCGGGAAGAAGGCTGGCGCGCAGTCGTCAAGAAAGGCGGCTGGAAACTCGTCGGCATCGTCATTCTCTATTACCTGATCCGCGACAGCATCTTGTACCTATTAATTCCGTATTTGGTCGCTCGCGGCATCATGTCG
Organism: Flavobacteriales bacterium; assembly: GCA_965661605.1. GTDB lineage: Bacteria > Bacteroidota > Bacteroidia > Flavobacteriales > ECT2AJA-044 > ECT2AJA-044. Next base: position 13,594 of record CBFIEH010000002.1, read on the forward strand.
GCCTAAGTCCTTACTTTTACATCGCGCCGTAGGCGCAGAAAATTTTGGCCCTACGGGCCGATCCAAAACCCACAGCTATGCACACTGGAATGCTTCATTTGCACTCAACGATCGCAGTATTGGTCCTCTTGTTCCTCGTCTTCGGTATTGTCCGCGGCGCGATGGGCGGAAACCGCGAGGCCTTTGGGGCCATCGACAAGCGCATCACGCTTTTGACGCTCATCTTTGCCCACCTTCAATTATTGATCGGTCTCTACTTGTGGTATACCCGCATGAGCGGCTGGGGCTGGGACATGGGCATGATCATGCGCGAACCGGGCATGCGCCTCTTGGGTGTGGAGCACTTCACTACGATGTTGATCGCTATTGTGCTGATCACCGTGGTGCGTAGCCGGACGAAGAAGATGACGGAATCGAAGAAACAGTATCGTTCGATGCTGATCGGTTATGGTATTGCCTTGTTGCTCGTACTGATCCGCATTCCGTGGAATCAGTGGAGCTTGATACAATGATCGAAACCGGAAGGAAGACCCAAGGAGCGAGTACGGCCGTACTCATTGGAATCATCAACTTTGAACAGGATGAGGTTCAGGTCAAGGAGTACTTGGATGAACTCGAATTTCTGACCCTAACCGCGGGCGCGGAGACCTTGAAGCGCTTTACGCAGAAGATTGATATTCCCAATCCCAAGACCTTTATTGGCTCCGGAAAACTCAGCGAGGTTAAGGAGTACATGTTGAAGCACAAGGTGGATCTCGCCATCTTCGACGACGAATTGAGCCCATCGCAGCTTCGGAACATCGAGAAGTTCTTGGAAAAAGGGGTTCTGGACCGGACCAACCTGATCTTGGACATCTTTGCTGGACGTGCTCAAACGAGCTATGCCCGCACCCAAGTAGAGCTGGCGCAGTACGAGTACTTGCTGCCTCGATTGACCCGGATGTGGACGCACTTGGAACGTCAGCGTGGGGGTATCGGCCTTCGGGGTCCTGGAGAAACGGAGATCGAAACCGACCGCCGGATTGTGCGGGACAAGATTGCCCTGCTCAAGAAGAAATTGGAGAAGGTGGACAAGCAGATGGCCACGCAGCGGAAGAACCGCGGAGCCCTAGTTCGCGTCGCCCTGGTAGGGTACACCAACGTGGGGAAATCCACGCTAATGAACTTACTTTCCAAATCGGATGTGTTTGCCGAGAACAAGCTCTTCGCCACCCTGGACACTACTGTCCGAAAAGTCGTGATTGGCAATCTGCCTTTCCTTTTGAGCGACACGGTTGGATTCATCCGCAAACTCCCCACCCAACTCGTAGAGTCCTTTAAAAGTACGCTTGATGAGGTGCGCGAGGCCGATCTCTTGATGCACGTGGTCGACATCAGTCACCCGAACTTTGAAGAGCACATTGCCTCGGTGAACCAAATCATTGCGGAGATCAAGGCGGCGGATAAGCCGACCCTGATGATCTTCAACAAGATCGATGCGTACTCCTTTGTGGAGAAGGAGGAAGATGACCTCACGCCCAAAACCAAGGAGAACTGGTCCTTGGAAGACTGGCGCAAGACCTGGATGGCCCGTCAGGACGTCGAGTCCATGTTCATCTCCGCCACGGAGAAAGAGAACATTGATGACTTGCGTGAGCGCATGTATGAGCGCGTGAAGGAGATTCACGCCAAGCGCTATCCCTACAATTCTTATTTGTATTGATTTAAACGGTGATGCCGGCTCGCTTCAGCAAGCCGTCCTCTGCGATGAGCTTGATGCCGTGATCGTCCACACCAATGAGCCCTTCGTCTTCAAACTGCTTAAGCAGGCGATAAATCGTCGTGCGTGTGATGCAGATGAGGTTGGCCAAGTCTCGGGGCGTAAAACGAACGCTTAAGCGTCCGTCGGGTTCGGTACCGAACTTTTTGCCCAAGGTCAACAGTGATCCCGCGAGCCGCTGTGCACTGGGCTGCTGGATTAAATTGGTCGCTCGCATTTCCAGTTCGCTGAGCGCTTCGTCCATCTGACGCATCAAGGCGTAGCTGATGTTGGGGTTTTGAGCCAGGGAAGCCAGGAATTCTCCTTTGTAGATCAAGATGGCCTTTACCTCACTCAAGGCCTGGGCATTCTTGGTATGCGCACCAGTTCCCAATAGGTCGGATAGGCCTAGAACGCCCCCGGCAATGTGGATGCCTGAAATGGTATCGCTTTGCGGACCGGGAACCACGGTTTTCAGATGGCCGCGCCAGATCAAGTAGATGCCGCGGACGTCGTCGTCGAGGTGAAAAAGCATATCACCGGGCTGCAGATCCAGCTCCTGCCCTTGCTCGGAGCAGAAACGGAAGACCTCCTCGTCAGCCCAGTCAAAGACTTCTAAAAAGGGGGATGCATTTTGCCAGTGGTTCCGCGACATGATAATACCTCAGGTTCGAAACCAAATGTAGAACTACCCCTGAGGGAGTTAAATGACATACGTCAGGTGAAAAGATGATAATAGTTTCACTCAGGTGCTTAGTCGTACACCTTTCCAATGCGCGTAAGTTCTGGCGCATTGAGGATGCGCAGCTTGCGCCCCTTAAGCTCGATGAGCTCGTCTTCTTTGAACTCGCTCAAGAGTCGAATCACGCTCTCCGTGGCCGTTCCCACCATGTTGGCGAGCTCTTCGCGGGTCAGTGAAATGTCCACCAATCCCTCTTCGGTCTCCCCAAAAGTTGTTTGAAGTACGAGCAGGACTTCCGCGAGTCGTTCCCGAACGGATTTCTGGGCCAAGTTCGTAATCAGCTTCCCGGCTTCACCCAACTCACGCGATATTTCTTTCATGATGCTCAGGGAGAATTTGGCATTTCCCTCGATGCTCTCGAACAAGATTTTCTTGGGCACAAAGCAGGCTGAAGTATCTTCTAGAGTGGTCACCGTTGCCGAAAGGTTTTCGCCACTCAAAATGCTGCGGTAGCCGATGATTTCGCCATCCTTGGCGAATCGGATAATCTGCTCTTTTCCATCAGACCCTAGGCGGCTCAATTTGGCCTTTCCTTTTCGGATGCAATAGATCCCTCCAGGTCGATTTCCCTCGTGAAAGATGATTTGGCCTTTCTTGAAAAAAGTACACGACTTGATATTCTCGAGTTTACTCAGCTCTTCGGCTGAAAGCTCGTGAAATGGCGAGTTAACGCGGCTTGGGCAGTTTGAGCAATCGAAATGTTCCATAGTTCTAGGTCTATCAAATATACGGCCGGTCCGTCGATTCCCCAAAGAAAACCTGACCAATATCATATGGCTATTTGACTTTTGTTCAGAGGTTTGTACCGATGTCAAAAACCCTTGCGGAAGCTGTAGAATGTGCCCATTTTGGGGAACGTCCTTCACGTTTCCTTGAGACAGCGCTTACAAAAGATGATTCCTGTAGTGGTGGTGATCATTGGAGCACTCTTCATCCTTCGCGGTATGGGCCTGGGAATCCCATATCTGAGCCCACCGGATGCAGCCCTAGAATTGCGCACCGAACAGGGGTTTGTGGGGAGTGATGAAGCTTGTCATTAATTTTCCACGAAATGACAAGCCTCATGTGGAAAGTTCACTTTTGTGTTTACCTTTAACCATGCACAAATAAGCAGCTATCATGTCACTAAAGACCATTCTTTTTCCGACCGACTTTTCTGACTATTCGCGCACTGCGATGCACTTTGCTATGGATCTTGCCACGCGGGCGGGAGCCCAAGTTGTCTTGTTGAACTCATATGAATTACCCTATTCAGATACGGTGATGACGACTTCATTGATTGACATCATGCGCAAGAATTCCGAAGAGCAATTGGAATTGCTTCAAAAGCAATTGAACGAGCAGTATCCTGATGTAGATGTGAACACTCGGAGTTCATTGAACAACACGATTCGCGCGATCAAGAACAACGCAAAGAAGTACGAGGCGGATTTGATTGTCATGGGAACGAAAGGTGCCAGTGGGCTTCAAGAAGTACTCATCGGATCCAACACAACAGCGGTGTTGAACAGCAGTGATGTACCCGTTTTGGCGATTCCAGAGAAATCTACGGTCAAGGCCATTAAAAAGATCGTTTACGCAGCAGATTTCCAAAAGGATGACGATAAGGAGCGCTTGCGCACGCTGTGCGACATTGCTCAATTGATCAAGGCCGAAATCATGATCTTGCACTTCCAACGAAGAGATCAAGTGGGGGGTGTGAACCGCGACATCATTGAAGATGTGTTGTGCGATATTCCACACAGCTATCATATTGAGCCCGAGCAGGATATTGAGCAGGGAATCCATGACTTTGTTGCCGCTAAGAATGCGGACATGGTGGTCATGATGAAACGTAAATACGGATTCATCGAGAGACTCTTCCACGAGAGCCAGACCAGTAAGTTCGCGTACCACACCACGGTACCCTTCTTGGCCTTGCACGAGGCATAAGCATCGGCCCGTAGGGCCTTAACAAGCTATTGACAAAACATTGCCGGGGCTACGCTGTTAGTCTCGGCAAAGTTTTTTCTGGATGAAATATACACTGAGCTTCATCTTCGCGCTGGTCGCTTTTGCGGTAAGCGCGCAAAACGCTGTGATTCGCGGACAGGTTGTGGATGCGAAGAACAACGAGCCCCTTCCCTTCGCCAATGTCATTGCCCAGGGGACCCAGTTTGGGACCACAACGGATATTGACGGGAACTTTGAGCTACGGGTTGATGCAGGCTTGTATAACCTCGAAATCAGCTTTATCGGCTATCGGACCAAGCTCGAGCCTGAAATTCAGGCCTCTCCAGCTTCACCCGCACAAATCACGGTCAAACTCGATGAGGATGCTCAGCAGCTCGCCGAGGTGGAAGTTGTGGCCAACCCGTTTGAAAAGGACGCCGAAAGCCCAGTGAGTGTGCAGAACCTCGGGGTCAATGAGATTCGTCGAAGTCCTGGGGGGAACCAAGATATTTCGCGGGTGATTCAGAACCTTCCGGGAGTGGCATCAACGGTGAGTTTTCGAAACGACTTGATCGTCCGCGGTGGAGCGCCCAATGAAAACCGCTTCTACCTGGATGGTATTGAAATCCCATCCATCAATCACTTCTCGACCCAGGGTGGAGGGGGAGGTCCCGTGGGGATCATCAACGTAAATTTCTTGGAAGGGGTGGATTTCTATACGGGTGCTTTTCCCGTAAACCGTGGATATGCGCTCAGCTCGGTCATGGACCTTCGCTTCAAGGATCCGCGCATGGGCGGATGGGGTTTCAAAGGACAAATTGGTGCCAGCGATATTGGACTCACGGCTGAAGGGCCATTGGGTGATCGTACGGGCATGATTTTGTCGGTCCGCCGTTCCTACCTACAGTTCCTCTTTAGTCTACTGGAACTGCCCTTTTTACCTACCTACAATGACTTTACCCTTAAGGTGAAGCACAAGATCAATGACCGCAGTGAAATCACCTTACTCGGGATTGGAGCCATCGACAACTTCGACTTGAACTTGGACGCGAATGAGACGGAGTCTCAGCAGTACATTTTGAACAACCTGCCAGTCAATGAGCAGTGGAACTACTCCACAGGAATCAAGTACACCCTGTACGGTGAAAATGGATACCAGAACTTTGTTCTGAGTCGGTACCACTTGAACAATACCGCAGTCAAGTACGAGGGAAATGACGAAAGCAGCGACGATAATCTTATTCTCGACTACGAATCCCAGGAAATCGAAAACAAATTCCGGTACGAGAACATCTCGCGCTTCGGAAACCAGCGCATTGTCTACGGAGTAAACCTCGAGCACGCGCGCTACAAGAACAGCACGTTTAATCGCACGGTGGCCAATGGTCAGCCCATTACCGTAGACTTCAACTCACAGCTCGATTTATGGAAGTACGGTCTCTTTGGGAACTACAGTTTTGATCCGCTCCCTCGTTTGACCGTATCCGCTGGGTTCCGTGTAGACGGTTCGGATTTCAACGACGAAACGAGCAATCCCTTCAGCCAGTTCTCTCCTCGCTTGAGTTTGAGTTATGGCATAACGGATAAGTTGAGTTTTAACTTCAATACCGGAATATTCTACCAATTGCCGCCTTACACGGTGCTTGGATATCGCGACAACGACGAGGTCCTTATCAATCAGGAGAACGGGATCGGTTACGTGCAGAGCAACCACTTGGTCGCTGGGGTTAGCTACTTGCTGCCCTTCAACTCCAAGGTCAGCGTGGAAGGATTTTACAAGACCTACGACAATTACCCACTGCTTACCCGCGACAGCATTTCTCTGGCCAACCTAGGGTCTGATTTCGGTATCATTGGTAACGAACCCGCAATTCCAGCCTCGGACGGACGTTCCTATGGAATCGAAATCCTCTACCAGCAAAAGCTCTTCAAAGGGTTCTACGGAATCGTGAGCTACACCTTTGTCTTGAGTGAATTCACCAACGGTGGATCCGAGTTTGTACCATCGAGCTGGGACAACCGGAATTTGGTCTCCCTTACGGGAGGAAAGAAGTGGGGCAACAACTGGGAAGCCGGATTCCGCTGGCGCTTCTTGGGTGGAGCTCCGTTTACACCCTTCGACCTCGAAACCACAGCCCTCAAAGAAGTGTGGGACGTGACCGGTCAGGGAGTGCCGGATTACGATCGCATCAACACTCTGCGCAACGGGAACTTCAACCAATTGGATGTTCGTATTGACAAGAAGTGGTTCTTTGAGACTTGGAACCTGAACCTCTACTTTGACGTAGAGAATGTTCTCGGGTTCACCCTGGAACAACAGCCTTTTGTGGATGTGGAAAGAGATAACGAAGGTAACCCGGTAACTGATCCAAATGATCCAACGAGGTATAAACTAAAGCGGCTTGAAAACACAACCGGAACCACCTTGCCCACCATCGGGGTGATCATCGATTTTTAACTACAGTACAAATATTAGGCCTACTCGTCCGGTATAGTCGCGGTCATTCAAGTTGAATCCAATGGTAATGTCCGGGTGAACAGCGTAATCCACACTACCGTAGAATACGGTAGCGTCTATCTCGTCAAAGCCGAAGCCCAGATTGACTTGAGCCTTTCCTTTCGGCAAGGCATTTTGGGCTTGGGTCAATGCGGGAAGGGCCAAGAGGAACGTGAATACATATAAGAGCCTTTTCATGAGCCGGTGGATTAGGTTCTCTCCAAAGTACTCAAATCAAGTCGAAGCGGTCCACCTCTTCGAGGGTATCCGGATTCAATACGCGCACCGACATACGATCGCCTTCCACGTCAATCAAGACCAGGGCGTTCTGTGTGGTAAAGCCCGAGGTTTGCTCCGTCCATGGCGTCTCCTCCTGTGCGTAATAGGGGGCACCGGCAGCACCGTTGTTGATTTGCCAAATGGTCCGACTAATTTCTACACGCTCCTTGTCCCAGTCTTCTGGATAGATCTCTGTTCCCGGACTTATCTCAGTTTTACAATAGTTGTGCTCGTCCCCGGTCAAGATCGCGCGGACCTTGGAACTCTTATTGATCATCAATTCCAAGAGCTCATCGCGCCGTTCTAAGATGCCTTGCTCGAGGGGCTTCCCAGCAACCCAGGTGCGCACCTCATTATTTCCGTGGTACCACATATCATCTTTCACATGCCCTCCGTTGGGGAAACAAGGTGTGTGCTGGGTCACAAAGACGTGATCGATTTGGTCGTCCTCTTCCAAGGCTAAAATGGTCTCTCTGAACCACTCCAATTGACGATCCATAATGTAGGCGTGTTGACCTCCACTTGTCGCGTCAATTGCACTCTTATTGGTCGCGTACCAGTAGTTCGAATTCAAGACAACCACCGCCACGTTTCCGTAGGTGTAGTGGAAGACCGTTTCGTCGTACTTGGGGAAGTCGACGGTCTCCGGATTTGGATCGTAGGACATTCCATCCTCCGACCCCGTCAAGCCTATTGGATTGATAAAGTTTCGGGTAAAGGCCTCTTCACCACTCTCCGTATCGTAAGGCATGCGGTCAATGCCAATGTAGCCCCCATCTTCTGAAATCAACGGGTGGTTCAAGGACTCGTGGTTTCCAAAGGAGACGTATACGGGCATGTAGTGCAAGAACGATTCAACAGATCGCTTCCAGTTGGCATATTGCAAATCCATTTCATCTCCATCGGACAAGTACCCGTCGATGAGGTCCCCGCTGAACTGCATGAAAGCCGCTTCCTGCTGCGTCGCGAGGGCCATCATTTTCTTCATGATGTAGGCATTGGCCCCGTAGAGGTTGCGCTCTCCGCCTCCCTGTCCGTTGCGCGAATCACTACAGTACGCAAAGGTGAAGGCTTCTTGAGATCCAGCTGCCGGCGCGGTCTTGAATCCGTGTTCTTGGCGGTAACCTTCAAACAGCAATGAGTAACGATAATCGGATCCCGCGTCTAGCCCAGAAATGGTGGCCACATAAAGATGCTCTTGCCCCTCGTGACGCACTTCCTGATCAATGGAAATGGTCATACTCGTGCTGTTGCTTCCCTCTTTTTGCAGGGAGAATTGCGCCTCCACGGCGCGATCCATGAGCCAGCTCACTTGAACAGAGTCCGGTCCTACGTTGTGCACAAAGGGGCCTTCAATAATGGTGGCGGCCGTCTCAAAAGGTCCGGTTCCGGAGAAGGCGATTCGTCCTTCATACAGCAATGATCCATCTGCGTCTGCGACGCGATATCCAATGACTCCATGACCGGACTCTTCCCATCCAATCATGTCGTATTTGCCGCGCAATTGATCGATGTCGATTTCGCCCTTTCCTGATTCGATCTTGGCTGGCCGCTTGAAAAATACAGGCTGGGGATGCTTGTAGTCCTCAAAGGGGATGAATCCGAAGTACAGGGTCCCGTCGAAATCAGTACCAAAGTTGAAGCTCAGTCCTTTTTCACTTCCGCGGAAGGCTCCTCGAAACTCAGACAGTACGTGAAAAGTGGGAGGCTCAACTTCCGTGAACACCTCACCATCTACGGTAGCAATGAGTCGGTTTTGATCATCCCAGCTGAGGTTGTGGTGGGATGCGGGAATGCGGAACGTATCTTCCCGAAAGAGTTCGGTAGAAGTGTCTTCGTTCGGTTCGATCGAAGTAGGAGTACAGGCCGCGAAAAGGGCCAAGGCGGAGGTCGCCAACAAGAATTTTCTCATGATGCCATCGTTGATGGCCACAATTTACTCCGTCCAGATTAAATAAACGTGAAATCAGTCTTCTTCTGACCAGCGGTAGGTGTCCAAATCAAATCCCGCCAAGTCGAGTGCTCGATCGACAACCGTCAAGGCCAATTCTTCAAAGTTCTGCGGACGTGAATAGAAGCTCGGTGCTGCCGGGGCAATGATGCCACCAGCCTCGGTGACCGTCTTCATGTTGTTGATCTGAATCAAGTTCAGTGGTGTGTCTCGGGTCAGGAGGATCAACTTGCGACGCTCCTTGAGGATCACATCGGCTGCCCGGGTGATTAGGTCATCGCTGAGTCCATGCGCAATACGCGCTAGAGTTCCCATGGAACAAGGTGCTATAATCATGGTACCGTAGCGGGCTGATCCACTGGCGAAGGGTGCCATGAAATCCGACTTTCCATAAAGCTTAAAAGGAAGTTTCTCGAAGTCGCGGTTCTCGAGCTCGTATTCCCAGACATCCCGGGCATTATCGCTCATCACCACACCAATCTCGTCCCATTGAGCTTTGAGCTCGAGCAGGCGGTCGAACAGGACTTTGGCGTATACGGAGCCCGATGCTCCCGTTACCGCCACCACTATTTTTCGATGTTGTGACACTTACAAACTGATTTCCTCGACCTGGAGCACCTCGAAGGTCGCCATGTCGTAGAGGAAAGCCACCACGTGACAGTTTTGTTCATTCCATTCCGCGTTCCAAGAGGTGGAATACGTCTCGTTGTAGGGCGTAAGTACCTCAACAGGCCCGGAGCTGATGGTATCTCCCCAAGCGCTGTTCAAAGATGTGCGTAGAACGTGGTTATGCTCGTAGTCGGGAATGGTTTGACCGACGTACACCTGTGGCGCAATGATTCCGTCTTCTGTGATCCACACGACTGCAGCATAGTCTCCATCTAAGTCTGTTTGGTAGATGACCTCCACATCGGCCGTCACGGTATTTCCGTCCAGCGATGCAGTCAAGTTCAGATCCGCGCGAGGTTGGTCCAGTAGAGCATCAGCCACCGCTGGTGGCCAAGCCTGGAAGTTTAAGACATGCTGACCTGGATAGCCTTTTCGATTGACCATTCCGGTGGGGTAGGCCGCAAAACCAAAGAAGCCGTTCATCGCATCTCCTTCAGGAGTCGTGAAATCGGTTTCAAAGCCCGTACTCGGAGAGGCGAAAAACCCTGCGTGTACGGCTACGATGACCACTTGATCACCGTAAATGGCCTTGAGGTCTTCAGCCTCTGTTGCGGCGTCGGGGCAGTTCGGGCATTTGTGACCCGTATAGTCTTCAACCAGAACCTTTTGAACGAGAGAATCGGTAGGATTTCCACCGCCGCCTTCACCCTCTTGGATGGGGTCATCGATGTAATCGCATCCGGCCGTTAGGCCGAAAATCAAGACAAATAGAAATGCAATCTTCTTCATAGTGCTTAGAATGTTGATGTGATGGTGACGCTCAAACCATTACTGGCCGGAACGTTTCGGCACACACCGCCCACACAGAAAATACCTTCTTGCTGTTTCCCGTAATTAGCCAGGAAACGTGTTCCTCCTCGGGTATAGCCCATGGAGAATATATAATAGTGAATTTGACGGATTTCTTCTGGGTTGCCGTAGTTGTAGGCATCCTGTACGGCAAAGAACCAGTTCGGTGAAATGCTGTACTCCACCAATAGCATGGCCCAATCTCCGCGATCTTGATCCGTCCACATACCTTGTGCTTCAAAGCGCAAGGTGTGGTTTCTGGAGATCTTGTACTGCGCCTCCAAAATGGCGGCCTGCATGTAGATGAATCCAGGCTTTCCTTCAATGACAGCGCGGTTGTATTCTTCGTAAATGTAGGTTCCAATCACCTTCCATTTACTGTTGATTTTCTTCGTGATTTCAACATTCAAGTCTTGGAAGTAGCGCTCATCGCCCCATGAAAAGAAGTCGCTGTCGTAGCCATCCGTTCCGGGTTCGTAGATGCCAGTGGTGTCGTTCAATGGATTGAGGTCTAGAGACTGAGCCACGGAATAGTTCAGAGCTACCTGAGTCCCGTACTTTCCACCCAGTGGGCTGTTGCGCTTGAAGGTGTAGGTAAGCTCCCCTTGAAGGCCCATTTCTCCGTTCGGCTGGGTAGCATAAGGATACAATGCGGGCAGTCTGTAGGTGTGCTGCTTGGTCATGGCCGGTAGATAGTTGATCAACAGGTCATTGACGGTCGCCGTACGATCGCTACGGTAGTTCATGTTGTCAATGCGTTTGGCGGCGAGCAATAACCCTAGACCTTTACGCGAATAGGTCAGGTTCACCAGAAGGGCGTGTCCGTCTTTGTAGATGTAGTTGTTGACCGTACTCGGGTCATTGATCTTGTAAGCGGCTTCGGTAAACAGCGTCCAGCGCCCACGGCTGACGGTAGCGCGCCCTGCCCATGATCCCACGTTCAACGGAAGGTTGTATCGCGGATCGCGGTCCTCTTGGTACTTGGAAACGAAGCTACCACCCAAGATGACGCGCCAGCGGTTGTTGGCCAGTGAATCTATACTCTCATTGAGGTTCCAATCGACGTCAATTCCTCTAACGATTCCGTCCCCTTTGTCGAAGTAGAATCGCTGCTGTCCAATGACTCCAGTTAGGCGGACGCCTTTGGTTGGCTGAAATTTCACGCGAATACCATCCATGGCATTGTCAAATCCAAGACCCCGCTCTTCATAAGCTCTGAAGATGAGGCCCGAACCAAATTGCTCATAGAAGTTACCGGCTGTGATTTCCCAATCGTCTTGCGTATACGTTGCGTAGCGATAAGGGATACCCGTGCCCTTGTAGCGCGGATCGAATCCGAGCAAGGCGTTTTCATAGCTCTCGAAACGAACACCGGCCTTGAAGTTACCTCTAGTATAGTTCAAGTTCATGAACCCATTCAGCAAGAAATCTTCAGGAACATCAGGTGCACCAATCAAGGTATCTTCCCGATAGTATTGAAAGTCCGTTTGAAAGTTACCGTGGATTTGACCCAGGTCTGTATTTCCGATTTGTCCGAATACCGTTGTGGTACAAAACAAAAGGAAAAGAAGTCCGACTACTCTATTCCCTAGCATGATTTAGGCTTTAGTGCGATAGGTCTTCGCCATTGATGAGGCGAAGGATATTATCGTATAGGTCCCCTTCATCCCCAGGGGCGTATCCGCTGTGTTGCCAGACAATCTGACCATCTCCATCAACCAAGAAGGTGTGGGGAGGGTTTCCGACATTCATCGCGCGTTTGAAGTCCGAATTAGGATCTAGGTAGATCTCGTATTCCCATCCGCGTCCGTTGACAAAAGGAGCAACGCGCATGGAATTTCTGGTATCGTCAATAGATACGGCGATCAACTTGACACCAGTTTCATCTACCCAATCGATGTATTCATCGTGAATAGCACTCAATTCGGTCACGCATGGCTTGCACCAAGTTGCCCAGAAGTTGATGATCATGGGTTTTCCGTCGTTGTTCCACTCAGTCGTATTGACGATGGAGCCTTCTAGGTCTTGAAGGTCAACGGAAGGAATAGTGGCTTGCGCCGTCGCGACGGTGGCTGTACCAAGAAAAAGAAAGGCGAGTAGAATTTTCTTCATCGGTTTAGATTTTATGTAATGTCAAAAGCAGTCCCGACACCAAGGTGCCAGGACTGCCCTGAAATTCATTGGTCGATGTTCTTAGTGGAGAACGCTCAACTTCTCAACGGATTGCGTTCCGTTGAACTCCAAGTTGATGTAGTACAATCCAGCTTCCCAGTTCGTTGTTCCGAACTCAATGCTGTTTGCACCTTCAGTTCCGTTTACGGTTCCGCGGGCAACTTCTTGTCCGATGGTATTAACCACGGTGAAGTTGATGTCTCCATTGGCTGGCAATTGCAAGCTCAAGGTCGCAGACTCATTCGCCGGATTAGGGAATACTTCAACGCTGTTGAGCGCTGTTTCTTCCATGCTCACAGTAGCTGTGTAGTCAAATGGGTGATCGATGTCTGTGGTAAATACTCCGTCACCTTCGACGATACGCACCAAATCCAATTGCTCAATCCAGTATTTACCTGCACCGTAACCCCCGTTGATTCCGTCACCGTAGCTGTCCAATACTTCTAGAGTATGGCATTCTACATCGGTCAAACTCAAGTTGTGGGTATGGTCCATTGTGGTGTTGGAGCTCAAGTTGGAGTAAGGACCTCCACTCTCAACGATCAAACCTTGATCGTTGCGAATTCTCCAAGTGATTTCACTTCCGTAACGGTCTTGACGCATGATGAGCTTCAAGGTACCCAAACCAGAGTTATGAGTAATTCCACTTTGCGATCCGCTGTTGTCCGTGGCATCCTGATCGGCAGCTGCGTTCACGTTGACGATGTCCACGTTCAAGGTGTTGTTTCCGTTGTCTGTAAAGGCAATCGCAGGAAGTGCAATCGTCTGATTCGCCAATGGCAACAAAGTTCCAGTCCAGTTGTGTGTTTGTGCACCTGAACCGTTTACGTCGTAGCTGAAGTCAATGCTAGTGATGGTATCGCTACCGAAGTTCTGGAATTGAACGCTTGGGTTTACTTCTAAAGCACATACTTGAGTTTCTGAGCTTACCCCGCGCATTTTGGCGTTAACACTGAATGGGAAGTTCACGTAGTCGATGGTTCCGCCTGTTCCAGAAACGATGTCTTGTTGCGTTTCAGAAACAAAGACCACCACTTCCAAATCAGCAATCTCTACTGGGATGCTGTTAATGTTGGCTGGAATAGTCCAGGTATACGAACGGCTGATGAGTGTTCCAGCAGTAGTGGTGTCGATATCCGCACCCCATTGACCAGTCATCAAGTGACGCAACATGTGTTGGTGGTTGTAGGTTCCATCAGGATTCAACATCTCTGGGTACAAAGTAGCTGCACCGACCTGTGGGCCAGCAACGCCGTTTTGCAATACTGCGATGTTCAACTTGTTTTGTGGAGCTCCATCTGCAGTGTAGTACACTTCAACATCAACAGTCAAGGTGTTGGCCGTTACGTCGATGGTCGCATCAAAGGCAACGTTTAAGTAGCTTGAATCAGCAAGCACCAAGTTTCCTGCATCATCCCAATCTCCACGGCTCATAGCTGTACCTGAAGAGTTTTGAGAATAGGTAGGGCTGAAGTCCTGACGGTTAATGGTTCCCGCAGGATATCCTGCCAAGTTGGTTTGATTCGCAATAGACGATCCAAAAGAAGTAGTGTAGTTAGGTTGCCCTGGTCCAGGATTGGCAAATCCACCAGTGTGGATGTTAATCAAAAATACGTCTCCTGGGTTAGCAGCAGCGTATTGGTTGGCCAATTTGTGTCCGTCAGGGCAATACGTACAGTTGATTCCGGTAAATTCCTCGAGCACCACATTTCTGTTTTCTGGTACTGTGCTCACTGGCAATTGAGCAACTGCGGCAAAAGAAGTCATAGCCGCTACGCCGAGTAATAGTCTCTTCATAATCCTATTTAAGTTTTAGACAAAGTAGATTCAGTCAAGGGTTGTAAAATTAATAAAGTTCAATCGAAATTGATTAACTTTACCGTCCTTTTGTCGTAACATAAATGGCTTATAATGAAGAAAATTCTACTCTTTCTCCTCTCTATTGCCGCCTTCGGCTCGCTAACTGCACAATCACTTTGGCTCGAAAAATCAAGTGAAGTAAAAATAGGTTCGGCGGGTGATTTCGAACTGGTTTCATACAATCCAGTGGTCAATTTAGGTTCTACCGCAATCACAGTTAAAGTGACGCGTCGCATTATTGCGGACAATGCTTCTTTTGACAATGCCATCTGCTGGCAGTTGTGCTACTTGCCAACAACCGATACAACTCCCGATCCTTTGATTCTGAATCCTGGGGATACCATTTTGAATTTCAGCGGGCATTTGTATCCCAACGGAAACACGGGATCAACCACGATTGAATACATCTTTTACGATGAGAATAATCCAAGCAACCAATGGACGTATCAAGTGGAATACAATGTCTTCGGTGTGAGCTTGGAAGAAAATGAATTGGCCTTGAGCGCGCCTTATCCAAACCCTGCGAGCGATGTCGTTAAATTCGACGTCCAAAACAGCTCAGCGGCGACCTTGGAGATCTTCGATATGTTGGGCAAGAAAGTTGGCGAGCGCCAATTATCGGCCCGTGAGGGCCAGGTGACACTTCAAGTGTCTCACCTGCAGCCAGGCTTGTATTTCGCGACCGTGCGCAGCGATCGTGGAGATGCCGTCGAGACCAAGCGATTGGTGATTCAGCGATAAGCTGCACAGCCAAACAACGAGAACAAACTAAAGCTCCGCCCACGCGGGGCTTTTTTTTACCTTTATCGCCCAAACCGACCACTAGTGAAATCGAGGAAAAAGGAGGCGTTGGACTACCATGCAAAAGGTAGGCCCGGGAAGATTGAGGTTACCCCCACCAAAGAATACAGCTCTCAGCGCGATTTGAGCTTGGCATACTCGCCAGGGGTGGCCGAGCCGTGCTTGGAGATTGAGAAGAATCCATCGGACGCATACAAATACACGGCTAAGGGAAACCTAGTGGCCGTTATTTCGAATGGAACAGCCGTTCTTGGCTTAGGAGATATCGGGCCGTTGGCCGGGAAACCGGTGATGGAAGGAAAGGGCCTCCTCTTCAAAATCTTTGCAGACATCGACGTTTTTGACATCGAAGTTGATGCCACGGATGTCGATAAATTCGTGGAGACCGTAAAAGCCATTTCGCCTACGTTTGGCGGAATCAACCTCGAAGATATTAAGGCCCCAGAGGCCTTTGAAATTGAAGAGCGCCTCAAGGAGGAGCTCGACATTCCAGTGATGCACGACGATCAACACGGAACGGCCATTATTTCGGCGGCTGCTTTGTTGAACGCTCTAGAGCTCGCGGAGAAAAAAATTGCGGACATACAGGTCGTTGTCAGTGGGGCAGGAGCTGCGGCTATTAGCTGTGCCAAGTTGTACTGCGCACTCGGAGTGAAGCACGAGAACGTGGTGATGCTCGACAGCAAAGGTGCTTTGCGCAGAGATCGCGAAGGCCTAGACAAGTACAAGAGCCAGTTCGTGACCGAGAAACCGGTGCATACCTTGGAAGACGCGATGAAAGGTGCAGATGTCTTTTTGGGACTTTCCAAAGGTGGGCTGGTGACCAAAGAAATGGTTAAGTCTATGGCGGAACGCCCGATTGTCTTTGCTTTGGCCAACCCCGATCCCGAGATCAGCTATGTCGACGCGATGGATGCCCGTCCCGATGCCATCATGGCCACCGGTCGTTCAGACAATCCGAACCAGGTGAACAACGTCTTGGGTTTCCCCTACATCTTCCGTGGAGCTATTGACGTTCGAGCTAAGTCCATCAACGAAGAAATGAAGGTTGCGGCTGTGCGTGCTATTGCCGAATTGGCCAAGCAACCCGTGCCGGAGGAAGTGATATTGGCCTACGACGATCGCAATTTGAACTTTGGTCCGGACTACATCATCCCTAAACCTTTCGATCCTCGCTTGATCAGCACGGTAGCGCCGGCCGTGGCGCAAGCGGCTATGGAAAGTGGCGTGGCCCTCAAGGACATCGAGAACTGGGAACTCTACAAAATCGGTTTAAACAAGCGCTTGGGAATGGACAACAAGCTCTTGCGTCACATTACCATTCGCGCCAAGCGCAATCCAAAGCGCGTGGTCTTTGCGGAAGCCGAGAACTACAACGTACTTAAGGCCGCTCAAATCACCATGGACGAAGGGATTTGTAAACCCATCCTCCTCGGGAATACGGAGCGCATCAAAGAGTTGATTCACGAGCATCAAATGGATTTCAATGGGACACCTATTTTGGATCCCAAAGCGGAGAGCACCCGCGAAACCCGCCACACATTTGCCGAGGAACTTTGGAGCAAGCGCCAGCGCATGGGGATTACGCTGTACGAAGCCCAGCGCTTGATGCGGGAACGAAATTACTTTGGCAGTATGTTGGTGGAGACGGGGGAGGCGGATGCGCTCATCAGTGGAGTGTCGCGCAGCTACCCCAATACCATCAAGCCAGCGCTTCAGTGCATTGGACGTGCTCCGGGGATCAAAAAGGTCGCGGGGATGTACATCTTGATGACCAAGAAAGGACCTCTTTTCTTGGCAGACACCACCATCAATGTCAATCCAACCGGAAGTGAAATTGCGGACATCGCTTTGATGGCGGCCCGAACCGTTCGTGAATTTGGTATTGTACCCCGCATCGCCCTTTTAAGCTACAGCAACTTCGGAAGCTCTCGCGACGCCAATACTGAGAAAATGGCCTACGCTCGCGATTTGCTCAAGCGCCGATTCCCGGAGATGATCATCGACGGAGAAATCCAGTCAAACTTTGCCCTCAACGTAGAGCTTTTGCAAGAGACGTTCTCCTTCTCTGATTTGGCCAAATACGGGGCAAACGTTCTGATCTTCCCGAGCCTGGAGTCTGGAAACATCTCCTACAAGCTCATCCAGGAATTGACGGGAGCCGAGGCGATCGGGCCCATTCTCATGGGAATGAACAAACCCATGCACGTGCTCCAGCTCGGATCTGGAGTGCACGAAATAGTCAATATGGTCACCATTGCGGCGGCCGAAGCTCAAATCAAAAGCTGATGATTACCCATTTGCGCGGAAGACTCATTGAAAAGAGTCCAACTCATGCCGTTATTGAATGCAACGGAGTTGGGTATCAAGCTCAGATTACCCTGAGCACCTATGAGAAGCTGCCCTCGGACGAGGCAGTCTTCTTGTACACGCACTTACAGGTTCGCGAGGACGCACATACGCTGTACGGATTTGCCGATGCCACGGAGCGCGCTTTTTTCCGCTTGCTCATCAGTGTGAGCGGAGTAGGAGCGAGTACGGCCCAAGTGGTACTCAGCAGTATGAGCCCGGCCGAACTGCAGCAGGCGCTTGTGACAGAAAATGTTTCGGCTATGCAGGCCATCAAGGGAATTGGCGCCAAAACGGCCCAACGCATCATCATCGACCTGAAAGGCAAGGCTGCAACACTCGAAGTTGATGGTGAAATTTCTTTACCGACAAGCAATACGGCCCGAGACGAGGCGTTAACTGCATTGGATGTGCTAGGCTTCCCGAAGGCGAAGTCGCAAAAAGTAGTGGATGCCCTGCTGAAAAAAGACCCCGATTTGAGCGTGGAGGTTTTGATCAAGCAGGCGTTGAATAATATTTGAGGGGAAATCAGAGGTGGCATTGCGTCATAGTACACAGAGCCTGCGATGGCTATTTTTGTTGTTAACGGTTGCGGTTTTTCTGCCTACGGCAGGATGGGCCCAGACCGACACGTCGGATACCGGCGGTTTTGAGCAAGGCGATCTGATTCTAGATGAGCCCGGAAACGTCACGGAATCTGTTCAATACGACCCCGTATCCAATCAGTACGTCATCCAGCGGATGATGGGAGATTTCCCAGTTGGACCTCCTCAATTCCTATCCCCCACAGAATATCAAGACTACGTTTTCAGTCAACAGAACGATGAATACTGGGACAATAAGTCTGGTCAGGGCGGGAACAGCGGTCTCGGAAGCGGGCTTGAAGAAGCCGGGGGGCTCCTCCCTCAATTCCAGGTCGGCGGTGAAGACTTCGATCGACTCTTTGGAGGGAACACTGTAGATATCCGACCCCGTGGGTCGGCTTCTTTGATTTTTGGGGCCATGATCAACCGAACAGATAACCCCGCTCTTCCCGAACGAAATCGCCGTACCGCTAGCTTCAATTTTGACGAGCGCATCCAGATGAACGTCACCGGTTCCATCGGAGACAAACTGCGCATCACAACGAACTACGATACCGAGGCCACCTTCAGCTTCGAAAACCAAATGAAACTCGAGTACACCGGGGATGAAGATGAAATCATCCAGCGACTCGAAGTCGGAAATGTTGGTTTGCCCTTGAACTCCACGCTCATTACGGGGGCCCAAAGCCTCTTCGGGGTTAAGGCGCAAGCTCGATTCGGAAAAGCCACCGTTACTACTGTATTTTCCGAACAGAAGAGTGAGACCAGCACTATTGATGTGGAGGGCGGTGCTCGTACCCAAGAATTCGAAATCCGAGTTGATGAGTACGAGGCCAACCGACACTTTTTCTTGAGTCAGTACTTCTACGAGAATTACGAACAGTGGCTTGAGGAGCTCCCGGTCATCACTTCGGGAATCGAGATCACCAAGATTGAAGTCTGGGTCACCAACCGAACCAACATTACCGATGATACCCGAAACATTGTCGGTTTCATGGACCTCGGTGAGCGGAACATCAACAACCCCGTCATTGCGTACAATGGAGGGTCCTTCCCGGACAACGCTATCAACACCTTGAATCCAGAGGACTTCGCCAACCCGCAAACTCGAGACATCAACCAGGTCAACGACTACCTGAATGCCTTTGGGTTCCGCGAGCAAATCGACTACGCTGAACTGGAAACGGCGCGTCGTCTTCGATCAAACGAATACACCTTTCACCCGAACCTCGGTTACATCTCGCTGAACCAGAGTCTGAATGCCGATGAGGTGCTTGGGGTAGCCTTCCAATACACCCTCAACGGTCAAACCTATCAGGTAGGGGAATTCTCGAACGACGGTATCGATGCTCCACAGACCTTGATGGTGAAGTTGCTGAAGAGTGTCATCGTTGCCGTGAACCAGCCGATGTGGGATTTGATGATGAAGAACGTCTACAACATTGGTGCATTCCAAGTCAATCCTCAGGATTTCCGATTGGATGTATTGTACGCGAATGACGAAACCGGTCAGCCGATGAACTTCATTCCAGAAGGCGAATTGTCCAACGAGATTCTTCTTCGCGTTTTGAACGTCGATAAACTCAACAACAACAACGACCCCTTCCCCGATGGGGTGTATGACTTTGTTCCAGGACTCACTATTATTCCGAGCAACGGGCGCATCATGTTCCCTGTGGCCGAGCCTTTTGGAGATCACCTGAGGAGTCAATTTGAAGCGGTAGGAGACGGGGCACTGGCGGCTGATTACGTATATGATCAGCTGTACGATAGTACCAAGTTCGTGGCCCAGCAGGACGCCGTGCACAACAAATTCCTCTTCCGAGGAAGCTATCGATCGAGCAGCAGCAGCGAAATACCGCTGAACGCGATGAACGTGCCTCAAGGTTCCGTGACCGTGACCGCCGGAGGACAACAACTCGTAGAGAACGTTCACTACACCGTTGACTACAACCTCGGTCGGGTAAAAATCATTGACGAAGGATTGTTGAATTCAGGAACGCCTATTCAAATCTCCCTCGAAAACAACTCGCTGTTTAACTTCCAGGCCAAGCGATTCATGGGAGCTCATGTCGACTACGAGTTTAGCGACGACCTCATGCTCGGTGGTACCATCCTTAACCTTGGGGAACGTCCGTTGACTCAAAAGGTCAATATGGGAGATGAACCCATCAACAACACGATCTGGGGATTAAATGGAAATTACTCTACGGAGTCTCGCTTCCTGACACGTATGGTAGATGCCCTTCCCGGTATCAGCACCAAGGCGCGGTCAACGATCAACGTAACAGGGGAATTTGCTCAACTCATTCCAGGGTCTCCACGAGGAATCAAAATCGATGGTGATGGAACCAGCTACATCGACGATTTCGAGAACAGCCAGACGACCATTGATATTAGAACCGTTACCCAATGGCAGATCGCTTCAACACCACAAGGTCAACCAGAGCTTTGGCCAGAAGCTGAGCTCAGCGACGATGTGGCTTACGGGTTAAACCGAGCCAAGCTCGCCTGGTATGTGGTTGACCCACTTTTCCACCGCAACAACACCTTGACTCCGGATCACATCCGCAATGACCCTGACCAGCAGAGTAACCACTTTGTCCGTGAGGTTCTGATCACTGAGCTGTTCCCAGCTAAGGATATCCCGAACGGTCAACCGACCAATATGGCCGTCATGAACATGGCCTTTTATCCGGATGAGCGCGGTCCCTACAATTTCGATGTTGAGCCAACAGCTTTTTCAGCCGGTCTTAACGCAGATGGATCGCTGGCTCAGCCCCAAACGCGATGGGGTGGAATCATGAGGGCCATTACACAGTCGAACTTTGAGACGGCGAATGTCGAGTTCATCCAGATGTGGATTTTAGATCCATTTGTCTACGACCCGAATGGAGAAGGGGGGGATCTCTACATTCACCTAGGAAACATCTCCGAGGACATTCTCCGTGACAACCGAAAAGCCTTTGAGAATGGACTTCCGGAAGGAACGGATTTAATCGATGTGGATTCAACGTCTTGGGGACATGTACCCACCAATCAGTCCATTGTCAACGCTTTCGCGAATGATCCTGATGCCCGTGCTCGTCAGGATATTGGACTCGATGGATTAAACAACAACTTGGAAGCGAGTTGGCCGTACAACAATGTCGATGGTGCACCGACTTATTTGGACTTAATCGCCGCTGCTTACGGAACCTCATCAGGTGCTTACCAACAAGCCTTGCAAGATCCGGGTAATGATGACTACCATTACTACCGTGGATCAGACTATGACGACGCGGAAGTCAGCATCTTGGACCGCTATAAGCTCTACAACAATACGCAAGGAAACTCTCCTGTTGGAACCAGTATTGAGCCTTATCCAACGGCCGCTTCGACACTTCCTGATGTCGAGGACATTAACCAAGACCAGACCCTCAGTAAAACAGAGGCCTACTACCAGTACCGAATCAGTATCCGCCCAGAAGACATGGTCGTCGGAGAAAACTACATTACCGATGCGGTCACGGCTTCGGTTAAGCTTCAGAGCGGACAGGTAGATGAGGTTACTTGGTACCAGCTGAAGGTGCCCATTTTTGAGCCAGATCGCGTTGTCGGAAACATCTTTGATTTCCGAAGTATTCGATTCATGAGAATGGTGTACACCGGATTCCAAGATTCCTTGATTATGCGTTTTGCTCGTCTTGAATTTGTGCGAAGCGATTGGCGACGATACCAAGACAACTTAGCTGTACCAGGCGAAAATCTGGATGATGATTCCGACGATGATACCAACTTTGACTTGACCGCGGTAAACCTTGAAGAGAATGGTCAGCGTACGCCGATTCCTTATGTGATTCCTCCGGGAATTGATCGTCAGGTCCTTTTTGGTACCACGAACTTGCAGGCCCAGAATGAGCAGTCGATCAGCCTTCGAGCATGTGAGCTCGAGGATGGAGATGCCCGAGCGGCCTTCAAGAACATCAACATGGACGTGCGGAACTACAACCGCATCAAGATGTTTGTCCATGCCGAAGACGCTCGAGATGGTGATGATCTGCAGGACGGAGATATGACGGCCTTTATGAGAATTGGGTCCGATTTCACTCAGAACTACTACGAATACGAGATTCCGGTAACCGTAACGCCTTGGGGAACTTCAGATCCGGAATTGATTTGGCCAGAGGAGAACGAATTCGATTTCAGTTTCGATGAAATCACTCAAGCTAAATTGGCACGGAACAATGCCATGCAGGGCAATCCCGATGTGAATTTGACGACTCCATTTACGGTCATCAACGCAAAAGGGCACCGAATTACCGTTGTCGGTAACCCGAGTTTGGGTAATGCACGGACCATTATGCTGGGTATGCGGAACCCAAAGAAGCTGGGGCCAAGTGATCCGGATGACGGCATGAGCAAGTGTGCTGAATTCTGGTTCAATGAGTTGCGTCTAACGGACTTTGACCAGCGAGGGGGATATGCCGCAACCCTTCGGGCCGTGGCCAAACTGGCAGATTTCGGTACGGTAAGCCTCTCGGGTAACTACAGCACCATTGGATTTGGAGGTATCGACAAGGCCGTCCAAGACCGAAATAAAGAAGAAATTCTGGAGTACAACTTCCAGTCAAATTTGAACCTGGGTCAATTCTTCGGAAACTCCGGAATTCGCATCCCTATGTACTTCGGCTATGGAGAGCGACTCGCCAATCCAATGTTTAACGAGTTGGATACGGATATCGAAACGTCAGAAGCATATGATGCCTTAGATACACGTCAAGAAAGGGATTCCCTCAAGAACATTATTCAGGATTACACGCGGCGAACCAGTGTTAACTTCACCAATGTCCGCAAGGAACGAACCGGTGGAGGTGGTCGACCACAGCCGCAAGCTGGACCCGGCGTTCCAAGAGGCCCTGGGGCACCCACGCAGAAGGCACCAAAAAAGGAAATGCCATGGGATATCGAGAACTTCTCGGTGACTTATTCCTATAACGAGACCTATCACCGAGATGTAAACACGGAGTACTCGGTCATGAAGAATACCCAAGGACAGTTGGCGTATAATTTCAATACCCGACCGGAGAACGTCCGACCTTTCCGAAACGTCAACTTCCTTCGAAGCTCCAAATGGTTGCGTCTTTTCAGTGAAGCCAATTTCTATTACCTGCCTAGCCGATTTGCGTTCCAGACCAATATTCGTCGGGACTACGCGGAGACCAAGTTGAGAAACAACAGTGACGCCATTCTCCTGATTGAGCCGAACTACAACAAGGCGTTTACGATGGATAGGATCTACGACTTGAAGTACGATCTGACCAAGAACATCAAGATTGACTACACGGCAACCTCGAATAACAGGATTGACGAACCCGAAGGTTCCATTGACGACAGTGCTCGAGATACCATTTGGTCGAATTTCTGGAGTGGGGGGCGTTCAACACGATTCCACCAAACCTTGAACTTCAATTGGAACGTACCGGTAAACCTGATTCCGATTCTAGACTGGACCAACGCGACCTATCGCTATACCAGTAACTATGATTGGACTACTGCCTCGCAAACTCGATTGAGCTTTGGTAATACCATCCAAAACAGCAACACGCAACAGTACAATTTACAGTTCAACTTTACGCAGCTGTACAACAAAGTGGGTTTCTTGCGCAATGCCAATCAGCGCCAGAACAACGTTCGTCGGATGCCGACGCGTCGACAGCAAGAGCCGGGCGCTGGTGATGAAGAAGAGGAGGAAGAAGAAAAGAGTGGTGAATTTGGAAAGGGGATACTCCGCTTCTTGATGATGGTGAAAAATGGTAACATCAGCTACACGGAGAACAACGGAACTCTGTTGCCTGGATACTTGCCGGACGTTTCTTTCTTTGGCCTTACCTCTTACAATGGCGGTATGGCCCCCTCCCTTGGGTTTGTCTTTGGATCACAAGCGGATATTCGTCCTGAAGCAGCACTCAATGGCTGGATCACAACAGATACCCTGCAGAACCAGCGATATGCCCAAACTGTAGCCCAAAACTTGAACCTGCGCTTGAATTTGGAGCCCATCCGGGACTTCCGAATTGAATTGACGGGTAACCGTACCTACGCCGAGAACTTTGAGTCCTTCTTCCGCTACGATCCCGACACAGATGACTTCGTGGATCTGAACCCGATGTATCGAGGAAACTTGAGCATCAGTTTCTTGAGTTGGTCTACGGCCTTTGAGAAGGTCAGCTTTAGCGACGGAACCTTCCAGTCCGACGCCTACGATCAATTCTTGGAAAACCGATTTGTTATTGCAGAGCGCCTGGCATTAGATCGGGACGGAATTGTCGTCATTGACGATTCCACTGGATTCCCAGTGGGATACGGTCCAACCCAGCAGGATGTATTGATTCCAGCCTTCTTGGCTGCTTACCAAGGCCGTGACGCTTCATCGTATAATACAGCGACTATTCGCAACACGCCGCTTCCGAACTGGCGAATCACCTATGACGGACTGATGAAGATTCCGTGGGTTCGCGAGACCTTCCGTACCGTAACCGTGAGTCATGCCTATCGTTCGAGTTATACCGTGGGAAGCTTCCAAACCGACTTGCGGGTACAGGATGATCCGGACGGAATTGATCCGGGTGGAAACTATTATGCCGAGTACCAGATTCAGACCGTAGCCATACGGGAGTCATTCTCCCCATTAGCTAAGATTGATGTTACCCTGAACAACAGTTTGACATCGAGGGTCGAAATGCGCCGTGATCGCAGCATGACCATGAGTTTTGCGAACAATCAAATTACGGAAGTGGCCGGTCGAGAGTACATATTTGGACTTGGATATCGCTTCCGAGATGTTCCTTTCCGGGTCAAGAGCGGTGGAAGAACACGTCGAATCGTATCGGATTTGAATGTCCAAGCGGACGTTTCTATTCGTCAGAACAGAACCATCATTCGACGAATCGTAGAAGGCACCACATTGCCGACGGGTGGTCAGAGCTTGGTGAAGATTCAGGTCTCTGCCGATTACGTGATTTCACGACGCTTTAATGTTCGACTTTTCTTCGATCGTGTGATGACCAACTATGTAGTATCTACTGCCTTCCCGACGGCAAATACTAACTTCGGAGTCGAGATGCGATTCACCCTAGGTCAGTGATAGAACTTTATCTATTTTAGGGCCTCAATAAAGCACTACCAAATGAATATCCCAGAGGATTTAAAGTACACTAAAGACCACGAGTGGATCCGTAAAGAAGGAGATCTCTACGTTGTGGGTATTACTGATTTTGCCCAAGGCGAATTAGGGGACATCGTCTACGTAGAAGTGGAGACGGAAGGAGATGAATTGGACGGAGAGGAAGTCTTCGGATCTGTTGAAGCTGTGAAGACGGTGTCGGATCTATTTATGCCGATGTCTGGAGAAGTGGTTGAATTCAATGCGGCATTGGAAGATGATCCGGAAAAAGTCAATGACGATCCTTACGGAGAAGGATGGATGATCAAGATTAAGGCCAGTAACGACGGAGATTACGACAGTCTATTGGACGCTGCCGGATACAAAGAGGTTATCGGTGCTTAATACGGCCCTGCTCCGGCGATTCGTGCCGTCCATTCTTTGGATGTGCGTGATCTTGCTCACCAGCTTGACGCCCGGAGGAGACATGCCGAGGGTCCAATTCTCGGATAAATTTGCCCATGCCTTTGTCTATTTTGTCTTGACCATTCTGCTGGCGCGCGCTTGGCTCAAACAGGACCACAAATTAGTTTGGCGCAATAGAGCCTTTCTGCTCGCGTTTATTGTGAGCATGGTCCTTGGAATAATGTTGGAGCTTTTTCAGCATTATTTTATTGAAGGACGCAAAGGAGAAGTACTAGATGTAGTGGCGAATATGGCTGGTTCGCTTTTCGCCTATCCCATGCACCGCTTGCTCAAAGGAGGAAGCTTAACTTAAAATTAGTGGCACTTTTTGGTGTCCCGTGGGCGAATGCCTATTTTTAACGCTCAATTCTGAAAGGCAATGCAACAGAAGAAAAATCCACAAGCTGATCTAGAACGCTCTCGTTCGATCTTTACGCTCGTCGGGTTGATCATCGCCCTTGGGGTCGTGATCTTCGCTTTCGAGTGGAAAACATACGAGCGCGAGTTGATGGATCTAGGATCTCTCGATATGGAGATCGACGAGGAAATGGTTCCTGTGACCATCCGTCAAAAGAAACCACCACCCCCTCCACCGCCTCCCCCCGAAGTAATCCAGGTCGTTGAAGACGATATAGAGATCGAGGACGAAATTGAAATCCAAGACCAGGATTTCGACGAAGAAGAGATTATTGAAATTATTGAAGAGCCGGAAGAGGAAGTGCTAGAGCCCATGAACTTCATGGTCGTAGAGAACAAGCCAGTATTCCCGGGCTGTGAGCACCTAAAGGACTCACAAGAGCAGTACATGTGCTTTAATCAGAAGATTGCCGAGCACATCCGCACCGTCTTCAAATACCCTCCAATTGCCAAGGATATGGGTATTCAAGGGAAAGTATACGTCACATTCGTTATCGATAAACAAGGAGCCATTACAGACGCAACTGTTGCGCGTAGTGTAGATAAGCACCTCGACGCAGAGGCGGTACGAATTGTAGAGACCTTGCCGAAAATGACTCCAGCCAAGCAGCGTGGAAAGTCAGTTCCGGTAGCCTTTACGGTTCCGATTAACTTTAAGCTTCAGTAAAATTGAAGCAGCGAAAAGATTAGAAAAGCCCTCGGAATTTCCGGGGGCTTTTTTTTGGGCATCATATTTGGAGCAGTTTAGGTAACCACCCGGTTTAATCGCTCTTAAACTGTTGCTCTATGGAAGTCAAAAAGTCCCCCAAGGCGGATCTCGAACGCCACAAGTTCGTGTTTCGACTCATTGGATTAAGCATTGCCTTGATCCTCATGATTACTGTTTTTCAATTGAAGTCCTTTTCCGATTTACCCACCCAGGATATTGTAGAGCGGGTAAACCCGGATACGGAGGTTCTGCCGCCCGTGGTTTATCGAAGTGAAAAAGCGGTACCCGAGAAAAAGAAAACGGTAGAACCCAAAAAGGTGGAGCCGAAAAAGCCCGCCAAAAGGCCCAAGAAACTGGTGGTGGTCAACAAAACCATCGAGATCCCGAATAAACCCTGGGAGGAGGTTCCTGAGATCATACCGGGTCAAAGTAAGCATGAGGTGCTCGAGGCCATTCCCTTTATTTCGGTTGAGGAACTCCCCGTTTTTCCCGGATGCGAAGGACTTCGTGGCGAAGATCGCGAAAGGTGTTTTGTTGAAATGATGTGGAATCACATTCAAGACAATTTTCACTATCCGGAGATCTCCAGAGAAATGAGAACAGAAGGAAAAGTCTTTGTTTCCTTTGTCATCGACGCGGAAGGAAGAGTCACTCAAGTGGAAGCGGTTAGGGGCCCCGACAAGCATTTAAAGGCGGAAGGGGAGAGGCTGCTAAATTCCATGCCCGTTATGGTTTCGCCGGCCAAGCAAAGAGGAAAACCCGTCCCAGTTTCCTATGCCGTTCCCATAAATTTTCAGCTTCAATGAGGAAATTGAAGAAATAGAAGCTAGAGCCCTCGGTCTACTCCGAGGGCTTTTTTTATCTTGCTTAGAACTAAAACCCAAACGATATGAAGAAGATAACCATGATCGCAGCGGCATGCTTGGCATTCGGTATGTACAGCTGTATGAGTGACCCAGCATCTAATTCAGACGCTGAAGGACAGGACAGCACACAGACTATGGAGGATAGCGCTGCTAAAGATTCCGATAATGGTGCTATGGAAATGGACTCCGCCTCGGCTCATGATACGGAAGAGGCGGCAGATGTAGATCAACGCTCCGCTGAGATTCACCACGAGGTATCCGCTGAAGTTAAAGACTCGCACATGATGGAAGGCCAGGAAATCGAGGATGAAGACGAAATCGTCATCACCATGGCCATGGCGGATCAAAAGCCCGCTATGCCGGGTTGCGAAGAAATTGTAGAGCCTGCGGATCAGCGCGCTTGTTTCGATGAGCAATTGGCTGCCCATATCCAAGATGAGTTCACCTACCCAGAGCGTGACTTGCAGCAACGCACCATGCTCGAGAATAACCGCGAGCGCGGAGTGGTTGAAGTTTACTTTGAAATCAATGAGATTGGCTTGATCGAGCGCGCCAGGGTTGTTCGCAGTGTGAACGATGAGTTGGACGCAGAAGCACTTCGTGTGATTGAAAGCTTGCCTCCAATGGAGCCAGCTCGTGAAAATGGTCGCGCCGTTCAGGTACGTTACGTAGTGCCGATCAGCGTGAACTTGAATTAAGCACCCTATGAAGTATACCGCGGACGGCGGAATAAGCATTGATCGCATCGGGCTGGAAGAACGCGCTAAGCGCTTCCAGACCCGGAGCATCAAAAAAGCAGCTAAGGTCGATGGGCTCAAAAAGGTCCTTTCGATGGTTGATTTAACCACGCTTGAAGGAAAAGATACCCCGGCGAAGGTCAAGCAGTTGTGCTATAAAGCGCAGCACCTGCATGACTCGTACGCGGACCTGCCCAACGTGGCGGCTGTTTGTGTTTACCCGACGCTTGTTCGTGTAGCTCGAGAAGCCTTGGGCGAAAGCGGAATCAATGTAGCCGCGGTAGCAACCTACTTTCCGAGTGGGCAAAGCAGCCTCCAAGTGAAACTCGACGATACCCGATATGCGGTAGGCGAAGGTGCCAATGAAATTGACATGGTCATCAGTCGAGGGAAGTTTCTCTCGGGAGAGTACAACTATATTTTTGATGAGATTGCGGCGGTCAAAGAAGCCTGTGGTGAAGCCCATTTGAAGGTCATCCTCGAAGTAGGGGAATTGGACACCTACGATGACGTGCGCTTGGCCTCGGATATCGCCATGGACGCTGGTGCCGATTTCATCAAGACCAGTACCGGAAAGATTCCCAAGGCCGCTTCAATTCCTGTCACCCTGGTTATGTTGTACGCCATTCGCGACCACTACTTAAAGACCGGCAAGCGCATCGGCATGAAGCCTGCGGGCGGTATCAGTAACAGCAAATTGGCCCTGCACTACCTGGTGATGGTCAAAGAGACCTTGGGCGCCGATTGGCTGACCCCAGACCTTTTCCGCTTTGGAGCCAGCTCCTTGGCAAACGACGTGCTGATGCAGCTGGAAAAACAGCGCACAGGCAACTATCAGAGTATGAATTACTTGAGCATCGACTGATATGGCGGACGAAAACGCATTTGATTTTCACAGCGGCTGGGCCTATGAGCCCGCACCGGAAAGCGGCGATCACGTACAAGTTTCTGATCGCTATGAACTCTTTATTGATGGGGAGTTTTCTGCGCCTACGGCGCGATCCTACTTCCCCACCATCAATCCAGCGACCGAGGAGACCTTGAGCGAAATTGCCTCGGCGGACGCATCGGACGTGGACCGAGCCGTGGCATCGGCCCGTAGGGCCTTTCCTGTATGGAGCCAGATGCCCGGAAAGGAACGGGCCAAGTACCTGTTCCGCTTGGCGCGCATGATTCAGGAGCGGTCGCGAGAGTTTGCGGTCATTGAAAGCCAGGACGGAGGAAAGCCCATCCGGGAGAGTCGCGACATCGATATCCCGCTCGTGGCGCAGCACTTTTTCTACTACGCGGGATGGGCCGATAAGCTCGACTACGCCTTTCCGCGCGGTGCGGAGGCGATTGGCGTTTGCGGACAAATTATCCCGTGGAACTTCCCACTGCTTATGGCGGCGTGGAAGCTCGCTCCAGCGCTTGCTGCCGGAAACACGGTAGTCTTGAAGCCGGCGGAGACGACCTCGCTGACCGCGCTGAAGCTCGCTGAACTCATTGCGGATTGCGGCTTCCCGAATGGGGTGGTCAACATTATCACGGGTGCAGGAGAAACAGGCACCGCGCTGGTCAATCATCCGGACGTAGATAAGATTGCCTTCACGGGATCTACAGAAGTGGGGAAGATTATTCAGCGCGCTGTTGCGGGGACCAGCAAGAAGTTAACACTGGAGCTGGGTGGGAAAGCCGCTCACATTATTTGTCGGGACGCAGCCATTGATCAGGCTGTGGAAGGTATTGTCAACGGGATCTTCTTCAACCAAGGACATGTCTGCTGTGCGGGATCACGCTTGTTTGTTCAAGAGGCCGTAGCCGATGAGGTCGTTGCCAAGCTCAAGATGCGCATGGAAAGCCTCATTGTCGGTGACCCTCTGGACAAGAATACGGACATCGGGGCCATTAACAGCGCTGGGCAGCTCAAGACCATTCAAGAATATTTGGCCATCGGCCGATCGGAAGGAGCACAGGTGTATACGCCTGAGATAGCCCTTCCGAAGAAAGGATATTGGTGCGCGCCGACGCTCTTTTTAGAGACTGCGCAAAGCCACCGCATTGTCCAGGAAGAAATTTTTGGGCCGGTGCTCGCCATTCAGACCTTCCGTTCTTTGGACGAAGTAATCACCAAGGCGAACAATACGCCCTATGGCTTGAGTGCTGGGGTATGGACCCAGAAGGGAGCCAAGATTTTCGAACTGACGAGCAAGATGAAGGCCGGAGTCGTTTGGGCGAACACCTACAACAAGTTCGATGCGGCCAGTCCGTTTGGGGGATATAAGGAAAGCGGCTTCGGTCGCGAGGGTGGCCTTCAGGGCCTGCAATCTTATGTGAAGTGATATGAGCAGACTCGACGTACAAAAGACCTACAAGCTCTACATTGGTGGATCCTTTCCTCGGACCGAAAGCGGGCGATATTTCAAGCTCGAACACGAGGGCCAGCTCGTGGCAAACCTCTGTCAAGGGTCGCGAAAGGATTTTCGGAATGCCGTTGTTGCCGCTCGTAAGGCTCAGGATTCCTGGGCCGCTCGAACGGGATACAACCGAGGCCAAATCCTGTACCGCGTAGCCGAAATGCTCGAAGGACGTGCGGCACAGTTCATTGCCGAACTCGCAGCCGTTGGGGTTTCTGAAACCGACGCCCGCGAAGAAGTCATGGCCGCCATCGACGCCTGGGTGTACTACGCCGGTTGGTGCGACAAGTACCAGCAACTGGCCAGTTCTGTCAACCCGGTCGCCTCACCGCATTTCAACTTTACCGTACCAGAGCCAACCGGTGTTGTGGCTGCGGTAGCACCGGCGGACAAGGGACTCCTTGGATTGACCCGTACTCTTGCCCCAATCGTGGCCAGCGGAAACACGGCAATCGTCTTGGCGGCAGAAAACTACGGACACGTGGCCATTTCAATGGCCGAAGTCATCCATAGCAGCGACGTCCCGGGTGGAGTCGTGAACCTACTGACCGGTCATGCGGCGGAACTCCTGCCGCACATGAGCAGCCACATGGACGTCAACGCACTTGCCGCGGAAAATCCCGGCGAGAAAGAGCGTACTGCGGCAGCGGAAAATGTAAAGCGCGTAGTGGCCTTACGGGCCGATGACGGCCTCGAGAACATCACCGATTATGTAGAGTACAAAACCACCTGGCATCCTATTGGAGCCTGAGGCCCAATTCGTAGTTTTGCCGAAAATCTATCCACCATGAACATGGAACACCTCGTATCTCTCAGTATAGAAGCTAGTATAGCGGCCGGAAAAGAAATTCTCGACGTCTACGGCACCGAATTCTCCGTCGACATTAAAGACGACAGTAGCCCGCTTACGGAAGCAGATCGCCGCAGCCACCTCAAGATCATGGAGTACCTCAAAGACACCGAATTTCCGGTGCTCAGCGAGGAAGGAGATTTAGCGGACTACAGCAAGCGCACCGACTGGCACACCTTTTGGCTGGTGGACCCGCTGGACGGAACCAAGGAATTCATCAAGCGAAATGGGGAGTTTACGGTGAACATCGCCCTCGTTCGTGAAGGTGTTCCCATCCTAGGAGTGATCTACGTTCCAGTAACAGACACCCTGTACGTCGGAGCCGAGGGCATCGGAGCGTACAAGGCGGAGCAGGGGCATAAAATTCATTCGGTTGGGGCCCTACGGGCCGATGGCCAAGCACTACCCATTCCCAACGATGGTCCCTTTACTGTGGTGGGAAGCCGTAGCCATATGAGCCCAGAAACCGAAGCCTTTATGGCCGAACTGGAACAAGAGCACGGGTCCATTGAAATTTTGAGCCGAGGAAGTTCGCTCAAACTGTGCATGGTGGCTGAAGGTTCAGCACAAGTCTATCCGCGCTTTGCACCCACCATGGAGTGGGATACGGGCGCAGGACATGGAATTGCCCTTCATGCGGGGTGTGAAGTGGTGCGGCACGATACCGGAGCACCTCTGACCTACAACAAGGAGAATTTATTGAACCCCTGGTTTATCGTTCGTCGGAAGTAAGATGATTCCCGCCGAGTATCATATCTACGTCGTTTCCCTTACCCTTGCGGGGCTGATTTTTGCCCTGTTTCGGAGAGGGAACCGAACGGCCTTGACCTTTTTCATAGCGGTCCTCATTCTCATTGTTACTGGTGTACTAACCACCGATCAGTTCTTGAAGGGCTTTGGCAACCGCCAAATCGCTATCATCTTCGTTTTGATCTTCATTACCGGTGCTCTGCGCGATCACTTCAACCTACTGGGATTCCTGGACCGGCCTTTTCGAGGTGCGCGCACCCAAAGGGGAATGCTCTTGCGCATGACCGGAATTGTAGCCTTGGGCTCCAGTTTTCTAAACAACACTCCAGTGGTAGCGCTCATGATTCCCTATGTGAGCGACTGGTGCAAGAAAAGAGGTATTGCGCCTTCACAACTACTCATTCCACTCAGCTATTCGGCCATATTGGGAGGAATGATCACGATCATTGGAACATCGACCAACTTGGTGCTCAACGGTTTTTTGGAGCAAAGCGGACAACCGCTGTTCAGCTTCTTCGATTTTTTGATTCCCGGACTACTCGTCACGATTGGCGGAATTTTATTCATGCTTATTGCGGGTCCTCGCCTTTTGCCTTGGCGCGAAGATGTCTTGGACCAACTCTCCGACCCAACACGGGACTACGTCGTTGAAACCAAGGTGCGCTCTGGATCACGATTGATTGGTAAGAGCGTTCAGGACGCTGGGCTGCGAAATTTGAGCGGGGTGTTTTTGGTCGAAATCGTCCGAGATGAACGAGTCATCACCCCTGTAGAGCCAGAAGAGGTGATCGAAGAAGGCGACTCCTTGCTCTTTGTGGGAGAAACGGAACGCGTGGTGGACCTGACCGATGGAATGCCTGGATTGGAGCTGAGCAAGCACACGGATTTTGAAGACGCCGAAGGTCGAAACATTATAGAAGCGGTTATTCCCGCCAATTCATCCCTGATTGGATCCACGGTAAAACAGGTCAATTTTCGAGAACGATATCAAGCCGGGATTTTGGCCATTCACCGAAATGGTGAACGCGTCAGTGGAAAGATTGGGGAGATACGCTTTCAGGCCGGTGACCTCTTGCTCTTATCGACCGGAAAGAGTTTTGCCCGCAATGAGTTTCGCTTCAACAACCTTTACATCGTAAAGCAGATCAAGAACCCATCGGTCAAAAAGGCGCCTCCCAAGCGCGTGTTTGTCGGGGTGGTTGCCCTGGTTGGAATTGCCGGGCTCTTCGGCTATGTGAACCTCTTCATGGCTACCTTGATCATGCTCGCCGCGTTGCTGGTCCTCGGATTCGTCAATGTTGACGGCATGAAAAAAGAAATGGACGTCAAGCTCCTGCTCATCCTCGTCAGCGCCTTGGCTTTAGGACGAGCCATGATTGAAAGCGGTGCCGCAGATGCCTTGGCTGATTGGATTGAAGGTACCCTCTCCGGAGGAGGCCCCATAGTGATCAGCATTGTCTTATTCATCTTGACCTTCGTTTTGACGAGTTTCATCACCAATGCGGCGGCCGTTTCGATAGCCTTCCCAATTGCCTATTCCTTGGGCCTCGTGGCCGGACCTGAGGTGGCTGTCGGATACTATATGACTATTGCCTTTGCTGCGAGTTGTGCTTTCCTCACGCCAATGGGATATCAAACCAACCTCATGGTCATGGGGCCAGGTGGATATCAATTCAAAGACTTTCTTAGGATCGGTGGTCCGCTATCTTTCCTTTACGCGCTCATTTCACTTACCTTTGTTTGGATTCATTTCGGCTGGTTATGAGCGAAAAACTTCACATCATTCCACATGATCACAAGATCTCCAAGGAGACGCGCAGTCAGTCTTTGGGCCAAAGACCTTGTGTCGTTTGGTTTACAGGCCTTTCTGGTTCTGGTAAGTCAACGGTGGCCAATGCTGTAGAGCAAGAACTCGCTGCGCATGGGTTTCATACCTACTTATTGGACGGAGATAACGTCCGTTCTGGACTGAATGGTGACTTGAATTTTACGGAAGCAGGTCGTGTGGAGAATATTCGGCGACTTGGCGAGCTGAGCAAGCTCATGGTCGACGCGGGGCTTATTGTACTGACCGCATTCATTTCACCCTTCAGGGCGGATCGTGCCAGTGTTCGTGAAAAATTGGCGGATGGGGAAATGGTCGAGGTACATGTAGATGTACCGCTGGAGGTAGCTGAATCCCGCGACCCAAAAGGATTGTATAAGAAAGCACGGGCTGGTGAGATTTCCAATTTCACTGGAATCAGCAGCCCGTTTGAAGTGCCGGAAAACCCGGAGATTAGAATAGATACGGATAAAGATGATATAGAAGAGAACGTCCGGCAAGTGCTGGAGGTCCTTCTGCCTAAAATCACCCTAAGCGATGCATAGATATTACTTGAAGCACCTCCGCGAGTTGGAGGCCGAATCCATTTACGTGATTCGCGAAGTGTATGCACAATTTAACAACCCTTGTCTGCTTTTTTCGGGCGGAAAGGACAGCATCATTTTGACGCATTTGGCCAAGAAGGCTTTCTGGCCCGCACGAGTGCCCTTTCCACTCGTCCATATTGACACTGGACACAACTTCCCGGAGACGATCGAGTTCCGTGATACACTGGTGGAAAAGTTGGGAGCACAGCTCGTGGTAGGCTCTGTACAGAAGGCCATTGATGAAGGAAAAGCTTCTGAAGAAAAAGGAGCGGATGCGAGTCGAAACACCGCTCAGATTCCGGCGCTTTTGGAAGCGATTGAGACCAATAAGTTCGATGCCGCCATGGGAGGCGCCCGTCGTGATGAAGAAAAGGCTCGTGCCAAAGAGCGCTTCTTCAGTCACCGAGATGAGTTTGGTCAGTGGGATCCCAAGAACCAGCGTCCCGAGCTTTGGAACCTCTTTAACGGAAAGAAAAGCTACGGTGAGCACTTCCGTGTGTTCCCTATATCGAACTGGACGGAAATGGACGTTTGGCAGTACATCCTCCTGGAAAACATTGAAATCCCAAGCCTTTATTTTGCGCATGAGCGCGATGTGATTTTACGTGATGGTCAATACCTCAGTGATTCTGAGTTCTTGAACAAGAAGGACGGTGAAGTAGCTGAGCGCAAGCAGGTGCGTTTCCGCACGATGGGCGATTTGACCATTACGGGAGCGGTAGAGTCCGATGCGGACACTTTGGAGAAAATCATCGAAGAAGTAGCTTCAACTCGGGTCACGGAGCGCGGAGGACGCGCGGATGACAAGCGCAGTGAATCTGCGATGGAGGACCGGAAAAAGCAAGGATACTTCTAGGAGTGTATCGCGCCGTAGGCGCAGAAACAAAAGAAAAAATTGACCATGGAAACGAACGGTTATTTAGATATGGAATTGTTGCGCTTTACCACTGCGGGGAGCGTAGATGACGGTAAATCGACTTTGATTGGTCGTTTGCTGTACGATTCAAAGAGTATTTTTCAAGATCAAATTGAAGCGGTAGAAGCGAGCTCGAAGACGCGTGGTCTGGATCATGTGGACTTGAGTCTTTTCACTGACGGGTTGAAGGATGAGCGCGAGCAGGGGATTACGATTGACGTGGCCTATCGCTATTTCGCAACACCCAAGCGTAAATTCATCATCGCGGATACTCCGGGACACATCCAGTACACTCGAAACATGGTGACTGGGGCGTCTACGGCGAATTTGGCTTTGATCTTGGTCGACGCCCGAAAAGGGGTGATTGAGCAAACGTGCCGTCACAGTTTTATCGCGAGTCTTTTGAAGATTCCTCATGTTATCTTGTGTATCAACAAAATGGACTTGGTGGATTACAGCGAGGAGCAGTACAATAAAATCGTTCAGGAATTCAAGGACTTCAGTGCTAAGCTGGAAATCGGTGATATTCGATTCATTCCCATTTCAGCACTTCACGGGGACAATGTGGTGAACCGTTCGGAGAATATGTCTTGGTACAACGGGTCTACACTTTTGAACACCTTGGAGACCATTCACATTGGATCGGACCACAACCACATTGATGTGCGCTTCCCGGTGCAAACAGTCATTCGCCCTCACAGTGATGAATACCATGATTTTCGTGGTTATGCGGGTCGTGTGGCGGGAGGAATCGTAAAGCCGGGAGATGATGTTATCACCTTGCCGAGCGGATTTACGAGCATCATCGATAAGATCTACGATGGAGATCAAGAGGTTGAAGAGGCCTTTGCGCCGATGAGCGTTACGGTCACCTTGAAGGACGATATAGACATCTCTCGAGGCGATATGATTTGCCGGGTCAACAATCAGCCCGAGCCCACACAGGACTTGGACGTGATGATTTGCTGGTTCAATAGCAAACCCATGGTCAATGGAGGTAAGTACGGCATACGCCATACCTCTACAGATGCCCGGGCTATGGTGAAAGACATCGTGTACAAGGTGGACATCAACACGCTACACCGCGATGAGGAAGACAATACGATTGGCATGAATGACATTGCCCGTATTCGCCTACGAACGACCAAGCCTTTGCTGGCGGACAGCTACCGCAAGAATCGAAATACAGGGAGCATCATCCTAGTCGATGAAGGGACCAATGAGACCGTTGCGGCGGGGATGATTATTTAACCGATCGATTTGACGGTCTTGCCTCTATTGACCGCTGACAGATTACAAGCATTATGAAACTATTTTCAAGCGTCATAGAAAGAATTGTTCTGATTCTTTCTCTAGGCGTCTTGTTGTATGCTGGAGTCGATGCCATAAATGAGCAAGGGCTTTGGCTTCGTCAGAGTGATGAAACCAAGAGCTATAGCGGTCTTTTGCACACTGTTAGCACTGGCGTACCCTTAGATGCTCCAAGGCCTGAGAGCGTCATGTTCGACCCTGATAAGGAGTACGATGTCTACCGATCTCATAGGACCATATCCTACCTCAATGTACCGGTGTATTATGTCCTTGAAAGTTTAGACATCTCCATGGAGAAGTGGTACGGTGGATGGCCATTTGTCCTTAGCCTGATCATATTGGTACTGGCCCTGGCCTTTCAGCGTTCGAAGACGAGTGCGCGGGAGTTGACTGTACTTTTTCTCCCAACAGCTTTGTCAACATGGACCTTGGCATCGCTCCATTATATTCGGTATTACGCCTATGCATACGTTTTTGGAATCGTTTGCAGTTTTGCTGCGTATCAGGTTTATGCTTCGAGTCGACCCTATTGGTTGCGCGTTTCATCGGTGATTATTCTCTTGCTGGTGCCGGGCCTTTTTCATCCGACGCTATACTCTTTGGTGGCTTTCGGAATTATGGCCATGGCTGTAGATTTCTTTGTTTCTAAGGTTTATAAGAACTACGAATCAAAGTCGATTCTCTATGCCATTGTCGGTGGTTTAGCAAGCGTCGTACTGCTCTTTGCTCTGCCGTTTTTGCGACTAGCCAAAATCCTGAAAAGGTTTGGGAAAGAGCTTCCAAGAGAACTTGACGAATTAATTGAGTATATATACCCTGAATTTGAAGACAATATGAAGATTAAGTCTTCAGATTTTATCAAGGTTCATGACCGATCTAGGAAATAAAAAGATCAGCGCTGATCATGGGCGCAATAAAGTCCGAGTGATCTATATTCTTGGCACGAGCTTCTCCGGTTCTACACTTCTCGGCAGTATGATTGGAGCGAATGCCCAGGTTTGGAATTTAGGGGAAGTCAAACAATTGCCGCGTCTGGAGTCGCGAGACAAGAAATGCACATGTGGGCATGCCATGAAGAATTGTTCTTTCTGGGGGGAGATTGATTTTTCCAAGTTTTCCATTAAAACAAAGGCTAATTTCTCGGATCATTGGAAGGTCCTTATTCCCTTTGGAAGGGGAGGAGGATCCGAAACGAACTCATCTGGCGAGCTCGCCTTTTTCCGGGATATGTACCAGCGCTCAGGACGCCCTATGTACATGATTGATGTGAGCAAGTCCCTTTGGCGATTGGATACGCTTTTAGATCAAAAGGACATAGTGGTGAAGGTCTTATACCTGTTCCGTTCGGTAGAAGGCACTACTTCTTCTTTCAAGCGTCGGTATTCCTTTTGGCGAGGACTCTTCACTTGGAAGATGTTTCACGGCATTGCTCCTCGCTATTTGAAACGTCGAATGAATTCAAAGGATTTCCTGAGGGTATCTTATGACCGGTTGGCTTCAGAAACGGATGAAGTCATGAGTGAGCTAGGGGACTTCCTTGGCCTGAATCTATCGGAATGGAAATCTGAGATTACGGATCGGGAGGTACACATATCTACGGGAAACGTGCGAAGACGGGAAGTTGGGAAGGCCTTCGAGATACGGCCTGATGATTCTTGGAAGAACCGGTTGACCTCACTGGAGAAAAAAATGTGCAAATGGATCAGCTAAAAGAGAATAGAGGAGTATCCGTCGTTCTGTGTTGTTATAATAGCGAGCAGCGCATCGTCCCTACTTTGGAACATCTGGCCAAGCAGGAATTGCTGGACTTTGACGTTGAGGTCGTTCTGATTGATAATGCAAGTAAGGATCGCACTGCAGAAGTGGCTAGAGAGGTCTGGGATCTTCACCATTCACCATTCGACTTGAGGATCATTCATGAAGAACGCCCCGGTTTAATCTTTGCCAGAGAAACGGGTGTTTTGAATGCTCGCTTTGACCTGATTACCTTTTGCGACGATGACAACTGGTTCGACCCTGCGTATTTGCATTTTTCTCAGGAATTGCTTCGCCGGGAATCCAGTGCCGTAGCGGTACGCGGCAAAGGAATCGCTGCCGTGGAAGGCGAAGTCCCTAATTGGTTTCAGAAGTACCAAAAATCATATGCGGTAGGCGAATTAGAGGCAGGAGAGCATAGAGTTGGACCCGAATCGATGTTTGGCGCGGGGTTTAGCACACGAAAAAAGTACCTTTTAGATTTGTGGAACGGCGGCTTTGAGCCGTTGCTCGTCGGTCGAAAAGGGAACCAACTTCTTTCTGGGGAAGACAGTGAGCTCTTTTATGTTTTAAATGAAATAGGAGATCTTTATTACAGCGACCGCTTAGTCTTTCAACATGAGATAAACTCCAATCGCTTAACGGTCGATTACCTATTGGGTGTTTTTGTGGGAAAGGGTGTCGCTCGGCCCTACCTTACCTTGTATCGCTCTATGCGATCAAGAGGTTTAAAAAGACTTGCCCAACTCCCTTATCGCTATTGGATTGGTCAGCTCTTGTACAACGTTCTGAGCTTGGGCTATCGACTTTTTAGTCTAGATTCTTTTGATCGTCAACTTCGGGTAGCTAAGGAGGTACAAGGGCTTCGTGAGGTCTGGTCAGCCCGCACTCGATTTAAGCAAGCACGCCGCACTGCTGAGAGGAACATGAATGTCTTGAAGCAGTAGGCGATTAAAATTGATACTCGAACCGATCTAGGTCTTCAGCGTAGTACTTTGAGATAATCCCTTTGGTTTCGGTATCGTACATGGCTGAATAGTCACTAGACGCACGGGAGGCGTTGGTTTTTTGAAGGGTGATGTTGGTTTCCAAGCGCGCATTAATTTCTTGTACACTTTCTTTAATCGTTTCGAATCGGCCTATAAAATCAAGGTTGATCTCATCCCGTTCGTTTTTCAGCCAAAACGACTGTGGTTTCCAATGGTTCCAATGCCGGTCGTGCTGAAGCCTACCTTCCAGTAGGTATTGAGCGCACTCTTTCAGCGAGGCATTCTTCAAAAGGTCATAATCCGAGTGTTTCCCGTATGTAGACTTTTCACCGGCGAGCGAAGAATGGTGAGCGCTTTGATCTAACCGCGCATAGTAATAGAGGGATAGGAAGCGATCAAAAGGATTTCTAACAAATGAAAAAGTGAAGTATCGCTCTATCTCCGTATCCAGATAATATTCCGCACGACGGTAACTTGTGTGATAGGTCCGAGGTAGTCCTAGTCCTTGAGCAATGGCGGTTCCAGCGGTTTTGGGAACGTGGAAGTAGATGTATCGATTATCAAGGTCTCGATTGAGGTCCAATCGATCCAATCCAACCTGGTACATCCATCTTTTGAAGCGCGCTTTTAGCGGCAGTTCAGTTGAGCGCATATTTGTACTTTGGCCCTAGCGTTTGCAAGGTTATCATGAGCACTTCTAAAATCATCGCGGTAGGCGCATTAGGTGGCAGCGCAACACGAGCTGTTGCGGATTTATTATCCGGTGCCGGTGTATTTCTCGGTCACGAAATCAATAAATCCAACGACACCTTAACCTTCACGCGTCTCTTCAAAGATACAAAGTGGTTTGCGACTCGTAAGCCCGATTCTTTTGCGCAACGATTTCACTTGTTCGAGAAGCTCATGCTTCGACGTTCTATGTCCTTAAGTGATGTTTTCAGTGCCTACGGCACGATGCGGGCGAACCACACCTGGAAAACAGCTCCAGCTTATTGGATAAAACTGTTCATTGCGAACTTATTACCCGAGCGAAGTTTGGATTTATGGGGGTGGAAGGAGCCCAATACACAGATGTACGCTGAAGAGTTGTTGACGCTTAAGCCTGACTTGAAGTACGTCCACGTACTTCGAAATGGTCTTGATATGGCTTTTTCAAACAACAAGCAGCAGCTCTATAATTGGGGTCCTCAGTTTGGGTTGGAGCCGAGCACTGCTGAGTCACAAGAGGATGTTTTTCGACTACAATTGGAGCTTTGGGTTCGTTCGACTAAGCGAATTCTAGAGCTGCAACAGCGGTTTCCGGACCGGGTATATCTGTTGAACCTAACTGAGCTCTGTACCCATTCACAAGAGCAATTACAAAGGCTCTATGCTTTTCTCGACTTGGAGGTGGCGCCTGGACGTATAGAGGAGCTTGCGGAAATCCCGCGATTGACTTCTTCGCATCATCGCTTTAAAAAGTTTGGCCTTGGACCCTTTACCCAAAACCAAATAGAGTTTGTCGCCAGTTGTGGTTTTGAGACGGAAGCTCAGTCATGATAGATTTCATAGTCATAGGTGCCCAAAAAGCGGGAACAACTTGGTTATATCACCGTTTTCGTGAATCTTCTGAAATCAATACCCTTCCC
The DNA here is from genome assembly GCA_965661605.1 of Flavobacteriales bacterium. GTDB lineage: Bacteria > Bacteroidota > Bacteroidia > Flavobacteriales > ECT2AJA-044 > ECT2AJA-044. Next base: position 55,302 of record CBFIEH010000002.1, read on the forward strand.
ATAAAGGAGGTCCACTACTTTGACCGTCACTCGAAGTACGAATCGAATGATAAACTTGCCGTTGAGCACCTATCAAAACGCCTCCGTTCGTACTCGTGGGTCAAGAACACGCTCAGAAAGATTCTTTGGAAACGACAGTATTCCAATTGGAAGGAGTTTCGATGGGTTCTTCGCTGGTACTTTGGAGCGTACAATGACGCGTGGTACTTGTCTCTATTTAATGGATTGAATGGGGTCAAGGGAGAAATTACACCGGCTTACTCTATGCTAGATGTTCAAGACATAAAGCGCATGTACGCCGTTGCGCCCCAGGCAAAACTCATTATGATTTTGCGGGATCCCATAGACCGGGCATGGTCTCATTTCCGGTTCAATACCCGGAAAAAAGGAAGGAATAAGGTCCATGAGGCCACCACCGAAGAGATGATGACCTTTTTGGACACGCCATTCCAGCAAGAGCGAAATGCTTACAGGGAAACGCTTCAGCGCTACGCTTCTATTTTCCCAGCGGATCAAATCCTTGTTGGCTTTTATGATGCTATACAAGAGGAACCGAGCGTCTTCCTCGGGACTATCTGTAGTTTTCTTGGTGTTCAAATTAGCGCGTCAAACAACCTATCCTTGAAGAGCCGATCGAATAAGAGCTTTGAATGGGATATGCCTGAAGTGGTCTACGAGAAACTGCTAGCGATGTATGAACAAGAAATCAAAGGCTTAAGCGATTTATTCGGAGGATACGCCTCTCAGTGGCGCCAACGGCATTATTCAGAAGACGGTTTCACTGCATCTCATCCAAAATGTGCAATCAGGTTATCTACTGTTGCTCATCGTCTCCAGTGATCTTAGGACTTTCCGTAGAATAGTCGCTTGGCCCATTTTCTCAAAAGACTAGGTTTAGCATTCATGTGCGGGAATGGTTGTTCTGGAACAGGTTGTTCCAAGAACGTACAAAGCTCAGGCCAACCATGTCCTTCTTCCCAGCATACCTCAATAAATCGCGCCTCAGGCTTTGCTTCAAAGAAGGAACGTACTTCTTCGTTATGATTCCGATATGCAGCAAGGTGCAGTTCGCGGTCCTCTAAGGGCATCTCGTGTCCTTAAACGAGCTTGCGCATCTCCGTAGGGCCCGTTCGTTCGGCGTGCTTGACTAGGCTGTTGAACCAAGCTTCTTCACTGCGACGTGTAGTGAGGATGAAGTGTGCGTCTGGGTATCTGCTGTAGAATTCCCGGTACATGAGCGGCCAGGGAAAGTCTTCGAAAACGATTTTGTCCTCATACAGGTCGAGGAGTTCTTCAGTCTTTCCTGAGGCCCATTTCTGGGTTGCTTTTAGGTCATAGGTTTGTTGGGGAGCATATCCAAGTATGCGAAGTGCATGGGCCAAGGTAGTTGTCCCGGTCTTGTTCATGCCGACACCTAATACCTTAGGCATAGTCGATTCCTTTCGATTTCAGAAAGTCGAAAACGAACCAATCATCCTTGCGAATCTGGTCTTTCTCTTCATCACTGAGCTTGTGCTTTTCAGTCTTTTTGACTGAAGACTGATTCACGTTTTCATGGTTGTAAATCACCTCAATTTCTTCTTCTGGAACATTGAATTCCTTAAGCACACTGGCCCAGTCATCGCGCAAGTGCTCTTGGCGAATGAAGCGAATATCGGCCATTCCAGCAGCTATCTTTTCGAAGGATTCTCCATCTATGAGTTGTCTCCAAGTGACCTTAGGGTCTTTGGCATACATTCGAACAAAACGATGTGTGTATTGTCCGTAATTCAGCTGTTCGGGTGAGATGTCCAATTTCATGACCAACCATTCCTTTCGCAAAGCATACATCTCACTAAATGCTAAATCCGGGAAGTTGGGCCAACGCTCTTTGGTTGTTTTGTCTAAATGCCAGGGCTTATTTGCCCAGCCTCTATAGTGGTACTGACTGACATAACGGCTATAAGGGTTTCTAACCGTGCTGATGAGAGGTCGGTCTTTGAATTCGTCGGGAAGCTCTGAATAACCCAGATGTTGTGAATCTGGATGATTAGGGCTTGAAAATAGCTTTAGGTCGAGATATCCTTTACTTGGAAGGAATCGGTCTACCCATTTGGCGTAATGTCCGTGTCGATTCAAGGAACGATTTTTATACACCTTTTTTAAGACCGTTCGAGAGAAGGTACTTGCCGATTTAGGCAAATTAAGCAAAACGAAATCTTCAGTAATAAACATTTGACTAGGTTGTTAAGCGTAGCGAAAATAGGCAATCTCTTCCGATCCGCGGAACCTGTTTTCCAGGTAACTACGGTCCTCTTTTGACAAACGCTGAATTTTCTCTTCGTTCAGATCCACTACGCCCATTTTGTCCTTTTTGAAGTTGTGTGAGGTGAACTCACTATTGAGATCCAAGTCGTTCAACTCAGGAATTAGTCTTTGGACCTCGTTCCGAACGAACTCGGGATCTGCGGCGAGCTGCTCATAGGGCAGCACGATGAATCGCTCAAGGCTCTGGATGTTGGCGTATTGATACCTGAAGGCGGAAAGCACAAAATTCGCAGCCCGTATTTTGTCCCAGCCATTTCGGCGCATCAAGCCCTCGGCAAAGGCCAGAGGATGACGAATAAGCAATATAAAGTAGGCAGGGCTAAAGTGGTTTTGGATTTCTGAAGCCCGAACGATATTCGGCGGGCTCTTGTCCACTAGCACGGGCTTGTTGAGGTTCCAAGATCGACGCCACACACGTTTAATCTTTGGCCAAGGGAGTTCGAGTTCTGGACTCCAACGATTGGGAATGTCAAACATCAACTTACGGACTCCTTTGACCTGTTGTCCTTCCCAATTTCCTTTGGTATTGTTGATGGACACCTGTTTTGAGGTACAGAGGATTTGAGCCATCAACGTCGATCCACAGTATGGAGGAGAAAGGATGAACAAATATTTATGCTCGGGATGTGAGGCAAATAGCTTCATGCGGTATAGTCGGTCCAGTAGTCGAATGGCAATTCCGGAACCAACTCCTTCAGCCGGGAAACATCTTCTTTCCATTGCAGGGCTAATAGACCTCGCGCTTGAGTACTTGGTTTTTCAAAGTAGTATGGAATGCGATTAATCGCCTCTTGTGTATCCGCCGAGCATTTTTCTTCGGGGATTCCTATAAACCGATGTACTTCTGATAGTTTTTGGTTCGGTTTATCCTTCAATTCCTCATAAAACTGAATCAAAAGGCGATCTCTTCCAAAAATGCGCAAGGCTTGCGCTATACCGTCCGAGTAGAAACTGTACGAACGAGCTATGGGTTTTAGCGTAAAGTTGATTTTTCGATTCGCCTTTTTAATTGCTCTGCCGTTTTCATGGGCTTGATTGTGAATCAAGAAGTTGAGATGGCTCAAATAGCGGTCTACTGGATTGCGCAGCAGGATGAGAATCTTCAATTCCTCGTTTACTTGACTTAGGGCCTCAAGTGAAGCCTGGTCGTGCAGATATACGGTGCTGAATTCAAAGCCCACAGCGTCATGCGCAAAGGCTCCTCGATAATTTTTCAAGGCGTTATCTAAATCTGATTTCCAGTCGAATTGAGGAAAATAGAGTAGCTCTTTATCTCGGGCTTGCAAGGAGCCTTCCATGCCTAAATGTCCTCGGATCATGGAGTGCTCCATGATGAGATTGGCCCACCAAGTAGTCCCGGCTTTCGGTACGCCTACCCCTACAAGCTTGGGCCCATTGGATTGCTCATCGAAAGACGGTCCGAGGAGTTCGCGTGTGATGGGTTCGTCTAAGGAATTGAAGCCCGATTTTTTAAGCCATTTCATGATCCAAAAAGGAATTTACGCGGATTCTTTAAATAATAGGTCAAACGCTCCTTCAAGGGGATGGGCAAGTCTTCCGGACTAGTTTCGCTGAAGTCGACTAGAGATAGAATTTTCGGGTTATTCGTTTCTTTTCCTCTCAGGTAGTCTAAGTAGTCTTGATAGGAATTGAAAAGGCACGAAGTTGCCCTCCCAATGAGTTCACCATTCCAAATCTTTTGCGCTAAGGTTCCCTTTTCATCGTGAAAGCTTATCCGCTTTCGTGAACCAGCTCCGTGGTGGTAAATCAGATCGCCGTACAAACCGGAGACGAGACGGTGAATGTTTCTTTTGTTGGACCGGTGTAGCTTTAGGGACTCTCGGCCATCGGCCCGTAGGGCCTGAGTCAGAAAACTCAAGGTGTCCCCGCGTCTTTCGCCTTTCGGAGGAGCCTCAAAATAGTCCATGCGGTATCCACCGGCGATAAAAATCTCGTGTTCTATAACCAAGCAGGAAGGATGTAGGTATGGCGTGATTCCGTCCGATAATTCGTCTCGCCATACACCGCCAAAGCCCTTCCAGTCCGCATGGTCGATCATGGTGGAGAGCCAATGATCTTGTATGGGATGAGCATCGCTGTCCATGACCACGAGGTGACTGTACTCAGATGGATCAATTTGCTCGTACATCTTCTGCAAGGGCGTAGCGTGCAGGTGCGTAATTTCTTCTCCCGGTTCGGACTGGAAAAGTTGGAGCTCCAGGCCTTTTGGTGGATGATTCTGCAGCCGCTCATGCTCTTTGGGGTCGTGATTCCAAAGCTTGAGAGTGAAGGGAATTCCCGGGTGATGCTCGAGCAGCTTAGCGATCAGCAGATCAATCCACTTCCCATATCGAGGCTGCTGCCCTCCGTTTACGACGAATATGGCGGCCTTAGGACTCACTTTTTTTTCGTGATTGAATGATCATGTTTTGCAGGCGATTCCAAAGAGGGCGCTGTAAGAAATACATGGCGCCGATCCACAGTAAGAACAGAGCAAAGGTATGGATAATCAGGGCCAGAGCCTCAGACGGTGGGTAGGCCAAGCGCAGGCCCCACAAACAAAAGCCCAGCCCAGTGATGGTGAGCAGGGTCGGTTGAAACCGCTTCAATAGTTCGAGGACATTACTCTTCATGGCTCTCAAGGCATAGTGGTTCATGAGACTCACTTCTAAAATGACGGAGAACAGGCTTGCCCACGCGATGAGCAGAACGGAGTTCTGAGTCGCAGCGGCAAGTAGGAGTAAAACACTAATGGTCCTTGCCACTGAATTAGATCGTAGATGAAGATGCGTTTGGTCCAAGGCCATGAGGATACTCCCGGCGTAGGAAACACCTTGAAATAGACACGTCAGGATGAGTATTTGGAGTAGGGGAGCGGTTGGAGCCCACTTGTCTGTCAGCACGAGTACAATGCCTTCTGGGGCATACAGTAAGACCCAAAGGACAATCGGAGAGATCACCAACAATCCAAAATGGGCATAATCGAAGTACAGGTTTTTAAAGGCCTTGGGTTGATCGCTCAGGCGACTTAAAACCGGATAAAGCGTCTTGCCAATTTGTCTAATCAAGGTCTTGTTTGGGATCTGACTGTATTTCTTCGCTCGATTGAAGAAACCCAAGCCATCAGTGCCGAATGCCCGACCCACAATCAGGTTGTCCAGCTTGGCCGTTACGGCGCGGACGATATTGCTCAGCGTGACGTTCCTCGAAAACTCAAAAAGGGATTCAAAACTCGATTTGGAAATCCCGCCGGTTGGAAACCAACGACTTGCGACAAAATAGCCGAGCACATAGACCCCGGACAATAAAAGCTCCTTGGCTATAAGGGCCTTTACGCCTGCTCCGCTCCAAGCCAGGTAAAGGGCAGTAGTACTGCTCAATAGGGTAGCCGAAAGAATGACGCCCGCCTCCTTCTTGAAGTCGAGCCTTCGGTGTAAGAGTGCCTTCGGCACGATGAATAATCCGTTCAAGAAAAAGGCCAAACTCAAGACTTGAGCTACGGAGATAACCTCCTTGGTCTGGTAAAAACGACTGATGAGTGGCGCTGCGAAATACAGCGCTCCAGCCAAAACAGCTGAAATCAAAACGTTGATCCAAAAGACCGTGTTAAAGTCTGATTCGGTTGCTTCGTTTTTCTGAATAAGAGCGCGGGATAGGCCAACTTCGCGCAGGGTGTTTCCAATGGCAATGAAGACCATGACCATTGCGATTAGTCCAAACTCCTCTGGGAAGAGCAATCGGGCTAGGAAAATCCCAATCACCACTTCGAGTATCTGTGCACCTCCGCCTGATGCCAAGTTCCAAAAGAGTCCTTTGGCCGATTTCTTCTTAATGCGTTGGACGTTCTCCATTACAACTGACCCGTTAAGCGCATGAAGTTCCATTTGAGGAGGTTCCCCCAGCTGTAGCCCACCTTTGCCAGGAGCACATTAAGCCAAAGCCTGGCCCGGACCTTTTTGATCAGAACGCTTCCTTTTCGGGCATTGCTGTAGCTGGTGCTGCGATCCACTTTGACACTCAGAGGCTCCTCAATATATTGGACCTTGCCGAGCTTATATCCTTGTAGCAAGGTGAAAAAGTCTTCGTAGTACTTTAAGTCTTCCCGGAATATCATTTTTTGAAGGGTAGTGGTTTCCGCAGAAATGGTGCTGGTGAATTTATTGATGCGCCCCGCCACAATGTAGGCCTCGATTGGCTCTTGTCCGCCAAAAGCTTTTGACCGATCCACTGGGCTGCGTTTTCCATCTAGCTCGCGAAATGATCCGCTCCAAACGAACCCGCCATGCTGATCCAGCAAGGCCTCACTTTTTTCAATGCGGTCAGGTAAAAAAAGGTCATCGGCGTCGCAGAAGGCGATATACGGAGTCTCCGTCTGCAGAATGGCGCGCTCTCGCGCTTTCCCAGGCCCAGTATTCACCTCGGAGCGCAGGAGCTTTAAATTCAGGTCTGGGTACGATTTACTCAACTCTTCCATGGCGCGCCACTCCTCAGCGCTGGAGGCGTCATCAGATATAAGGACCATGACGGGCTTCAAGGTTTGCTTTCCAAGCGCCTCCAAGGTGGGTTGAATCTCGGCGGAGTCGTTGTAAAAGGGGACCACAACCGTGGTTTTGGATGCGGTTTCGGTGCTCATTACAGCCCTTTAAGCTTGCCGGTAGTTCTTCCAAAGATCGAGGCCGAAACCAAACCTAGATACAATAGAATCATGACCGTCTCAACAAGATGGGTCCGGCCTTGGTTTGCCGGAGCATAGGACAAGTGTACATCCGTTTCTCCCGAAGGCAATTCAACACCCATGAAACCAAAGTTGGCCAAAAGCACGTTTTGCTTTTCACCGTCGAATTCAACGGTCCAGTCTTCATCGAAGGGTATAGAAAAGAACAAAATCCCACCATCGCTAGATACGGTTCCATTCCAATCGGTGTAGCTGTCGTTGACTTCCGTCCAGTTGACGTGGTCCTGGGCTAGCTTCGCAGTGTTCTGCCCATGGAAATCCCAAGTGTAGTTCTGCGGAATAGAATCTATGTAGAACTGGGACGCTGCCGTTGAGCTGAGGTTGCTATCTGGAAGCACGCATGCCATGTTCATGGCAAATATTTTCTGATCAAAGGGTTGCCCTTCAAAGGAGCTTTCAGAGACTTTTTTGTCGTAGACAAAGCCAAAGGGTACGGGGTACTCGTTACGCAGCACTTCCACATCACCTTTTTTCGCTGCTACGCGGTATCCAAACTGCTCGTAGTTCGGATTGGCTATGATGCACGATTGCGCAATTTTCTGGAAATGCCTGTTCAGCTGCTTATCCGTAATGCGGGTTTGCAAGTAGGCGATAAAGTCCTCTTGGTCCATAACCATGGATTGACCCTGCCAAATACTCTGCATGATCCGCGGGGGAACTCCATTGTTTTGCATCAACTGTAGGCTCTTGTTGTTGAGTTGGAATCGCGGAGCCCTCATCGTGTAGTTCACCTGGAATACGGAGTGTAAAAGAGGAGTATATTTCAGTCCAGGAGCCCAGCGTGTCCGAATCTCATCGCCCCGTTGAATGGTCCCAATTTCTTGCAAGAATCGGATGTAGTAACTCTGATTCATGGAGCTGTAAGACTGCGTTCCAAAATAGCGCTGTGCTTGCGCATCATTCATACTTGCATGAATGGAAGGGGCGGAGGAATAGTTCTTTTCAATCCGGGTGAATCCATCAGCTATGGAGTCTATGTAACTAACCGCTTCCAAGGTGTAGTCGTTGTACCCTTTCTTCTCATCAAAGTAGCGCTTGGTCAGCACCTCCCGATGGTCCAGTGAGCCTTTACTGTTCAATCCGACTTCGGCCATCGTAAGGACCACGAGGGTGGCTATCCCTACCGTTGCCAAGTTTTTACGCGTCAATGCAAAAAGAGCTGCACTGTAGCCGAGAATAAAAACGGTACTTCGAAGAGCAATGCCCTCATCCAGAATTCCTTTGTCTTCCAGCGAAGCGCCTTGCGCCAAGATGAGCAGAAGCAAAGCCGTTCCCCCCAGGGCCGGCAGGTTCACTTTGCCCTGATCCATAATGGCCTTTAGTCCCAAGGCCCCTACAATGACTAGGGTGAAAGGAATAAAATAGTTCAAGGCGTGCTTGTAGTAGTCCCCCACGAATAGGTAAAAGGCATACCTAAAGAAAGGGAAGGCCACCATCAACAACCAGAGCCCCACAAAGGCCCCAAAAAAGATCCGCGAGCGTTTTTTCTCCAAGAAGAAGAACTGCACCAAAAGCAACAAGGTCAGTATCCCTGCGTAAAGGTTTGGCGCTTCCAAGTAGTTTCGCCACCCCTTAAACTCTGAACCTGACCCTAAGGCATCACTGGAGAAAAGTCGCATGACTGCCGAGTCGTAATGAACGCTGCTTTCCATCCCAAAGATCGGCCGCCCGCTCAGCTTATCCACATAGCCTGCATCACCCCGACTAATTTTTTTGTCGTTAAATACGCCTTCCCCACGGGGCGATTTGTTGATCTTATCCATGTTGTGGGTAATAGTACCCAAACTCATGGCAATTCCCAATCCCGCCACGGCCAAAAAACGCATCCCAAAAGTTACATAGGAAACCACCGATTTCTCTTCGCTTTTTTCTGTGTCTGCGAAATACCGGGCAATGCTGTATAGGAAGATAAACATGCCGCCAAAGTAGAAGTCCCAAGAGCGGAAAAAAGTAAGGGCAATCGGCACAAAGTACCAGCGATTTTTGCGGTACATTTCTTCAAAGGCCCAGAGTAAAAAGATGTACTTGAATCCAGAATGCAACCAGGTGCTGCCCATGACCATATATCCGCTGAAGGTCAGAAAGAGTGCCCCAAGTATGGAGGCCAGTACGTTCCCGGCGGTCAAATGACGGAAGAACAAAAATCCAAAGATGCCGCTCAACCAAAGGTCCACCAATTGATCATAAGCCAAGCGCATGGGCAATTCGCCCCATCCGGCCAACTGACCAATCACTTCAAAAGGCGTTCGTAAAATTCGTTCAGGCAAATTGATCAGTACCTCGGACCAGTGATTGGCTCCACTTCCCACACTTTGCCCCATTCCGTGGTAAAAGGACCAACCCTCCAAAGACTTACTCGACGCTCGTAACCAATCCAAAAGCTGTACTCGAGGGTACTTTATATTGATCGAGTCACTCCCGATGTCGGAGAAAAGAAACACCAAATCTCCAAACAAGTAAGAACTGAACACCCAGAAACAAGCAATAGTGACCAAGATCAGTCCCGCTGGAACCCCAAACTTTTGAAGCATTTGAACTGCTGGCAATTCGCTTATGTTCAGCGGCTCTGCAGCAGCCTTTACCTTCGCTTTAGCCGCCTTTTTAGTTTTTGCTGTTTGCTCTTGGGCCTTGCCTTTCTTTTGTATTGCCCTATTATGAGCCCCGCTCTTCTTTGCCATAGGTTGTGGAATGTCCGGTAAAAATAATGATCCTCCTTTAACTTACCCTCTTGTCCTGAAAGCAAAAAACCCCGGCACATCGCCAGGGCTTCTTTATGGCCCTATGGGCCGATGTATCTTCCGTACTTATTTCTTCTTCTTCACCTCATAGCCCAAGGCCTTCAATTCCTTGACCATGGCCTCGGCTCTTGCCTCAGTTCTCTTGGTCAATTCTTTATCAATGCTCTTGGATAATCCGAGTAATTCTTGTTCTTCAAATTTCCCCAAGAATTGACCGGCGAAAAGAGATTTTAACGTTCCGTTGTTGTTTTGGTTCTCGCGGATTTTTTCAACAAAAGCCTTTGGTGTTAATCGGTTTGACATAGCGCAAAAAGAATAAAATGTTTTAAATTTTCTGCGCTCAATATATAACAATTCTTTAACACTAAAAGTGATCAATACCCATTGTAGGATTTGAACCAATCGGCAAACTTTTGGACACCCTTTTCAATACTTGTATTGGGCTTGAAATCGTGATCTTTTATAAGCTCCGATACATCCGCATAGGTCTGACGCACATCTCCAGGCTGCATGGGCATCATGATTTTCTCCGCCGTTTTACCCAATGCTTTTTCTAAGGTTGAAATGAAGTCCATAAGCTTCACCGGAGCATTGTTTCCGATGTTGTAAATGTTGTAGGGAATTCCATCTGCTTCATCAGCGGAAGAGACATGTTTATCCAACACTTTGATGACCCCTTCTACAATATCATCAATGAAGGTAAAGTCGCGCTCCATTTCTCCGTTGTTGAACACCTTGATGGGCTTGCCCTCCAAGATTGCCTTCGCAAAAAGCATCGGTGCCATATCCGGCCGGCCCCAAGGGCCATAGACTGTAAAAAACCGCAGTCCGGTCGTGGGCGTATCGTACAAATGACTGTATACATGGGCCATGAGTTCATTGGATCGCTTGGTCGCGGCATACAGGGAAATCGGATTGCTCACCTTATGCTTCGTACTAAAGGGCACTTCCTTATTCATGGCGTAAACGCTCGAGCTACTGGCATACACGAAATGCTCTACCGGATTGTGCCGCACGGCCTCCAGCAAATTCAAAAAGCCCACCATGTTGCTCTCCATGTAGGCCTGAGGATTCTTCAAGCTATAGCGTACCCCGGCCTGGGCCGCAAGGTGACAAACATGGGTGATACCTTCCTTATCGAAGAGGTGCATCAGCTCTCCTGCATCCCCAAGCTCCATCTTGATGAACTTCAGCTTGGGATACTTCGTCGAGACAATCGGGTCATTGTGGTAAAAGGTATCGCTCTCGATGCCCAGGTCTTTCAGTCGATCGTACTTCAGGCTCACTGGATAGTAGTCGTTGATGTTGTCAATCGCTATGACTTCTTCTCCACGCTCCGCGAGTTGTTTTGCCGTATAAAAGCCGATGAATCCGGCAACGCCTGTGATTAGAATCTTCATGCCTTCAAAGGTAATGGTTTGGGTCAAAAAGCTACTTTCAATGGTCGCCTTGTGTCTCTCAGTAATTTATTAACCTTTCGGCTTGTAATAGAGCGTGTTTTTCTTTTCTTCTCTTTTGCACAATCAAAATGAATACCAACGTAGCAATCAACTAAGGTGCTGGCAATACGCGCCAAAAGAGAAGAGATACTACAGGAAGGAATATTAAGAACTCAATTGAGTTGAATAGCATGACATCATTACTACAGTCTTGAGTTCGTTAGTTTTTTCGCAAGGACTCCTCGAACATCGAAAACGACTTGGCTCTCCAATGACGTTTCTTTCTCAAAAGGGAGGGATAAAAATTCTTTATGTCCTACGGCTAGTATAATGCAGTTGTAGTCCTTAATGGACGGTATGCCTTCTGTTAGGGATAACCCTAGTTCAGTCTTCACTTCATGTTTATCTGCCCAAGGGTCGTGGACGTCTACTTTTAGGCCAAATTGTTCTAATTCACTATATATATCGATTACCCGCGTGTTCCGAATATCGGGGCAGTTTTCTTTGAAGGTTACACCAAGAATTAGGGCTCTGCTTCCCTTTACTTGAAGACCTTTCTGTATCATCAACTTCACCACCTTGTTGGCTATAAACATACCCATATTGTCATTTACTCTGCGGCCTGAAAGAATAACTTCAGGATAGTACCCTAACCGTTCCGCTTTATGCGCCAGGTAATAGGGGTCCACACTAATACAGTGCCCACCAACTAGGCCAGGTCTAAAAGGCAAAAAGTTCCATTTGGTACCTGCCGCCTCCAAAACCTCGTTGGTGTCAATGTCCATTCGATCAAAGATCAAGGCTAACTCATTGACGAAGCTGATATTGACATCGCGTTGTGCATTCTCGATGGCCTTGCTGGCTTCGGCGACTTTGATTGATGGAGCCTTGTGCGTACCAGCCGTGATGATTGAAGAGTATAAACTATCCACCAAATCAGCTATTACCGGAGTAGATCCTGAGGTAACTTTTTTAATCGTGGTAAGCGTGTTCTTTTTATCACCCGGGTTTATACGTTCTGGACTGTAACCACAGAAAAAGTCTTCATTGAATTTCAATCCGCTTTCTCGCTCCAATACCGGTACACAGTCTTCTTCTGTACATCCGGGATACGTAGTACTTTCATAAATAACGATATCGCCTTTCTTCAAATGCTTGCCAATCTCAGTGCTAGAGGCTAAAAGCGGCCTTAGGTCTGGCGCTTTGAAGGCGTCGATCGGCGTTGGAACGGTCACAATGTAGATATTGCTATTGTCTAAAGACTTTGAATCACTTGAAAGCTCAAGCCCTCGCTTCAATGCTTCGGACATGGCGCTATCCTTCACTTCAAGCGTATCATCTTTTCCTTTTTTGAGCTCGTCAACGCGTTTGGCATTGATGTCGTAACCAACACAAGGATATTTTTTCGATAACTCCACGGCCAATGGAAGTCCAACATATCCCAAACCAATCACTGCAATATGCGCCTCGTCTAATGTCATTTCGAAATTTTTAAGGTCGATCAAAAGTAGCCGTTTTCTTTGCTTAAAGCAACGCTTCTCGCAATAGATAGGTCTGGAGTCGTTTACTAAAAACCGACAGGTTTGAACAGTGATTCTTTGACGTAGTCGAACACGATTTACTTTTCTTTAGTACCTACGACCCGATTAAAAACCGCGCAGTTCATTATCGCACTATGTCTGCTCATTAGAACTGAGGTCTTCTTAACAGATCTTCAGGTCGTTTGGTTGGTAAATCGGGCAACAAATTTGCGGATTGAGACGGGCGTCATGACCCGGAATGCCAACTCAGAGGTGACCGACGAGTCCGTTACCTACTGGTATTTTGGCCTTCGGACTTTGTTTGCAAATTACTACTACGACTACTAGGTCCTTTTCCGCCTGCAAGTGTTATCTTTGCACGCACTTATGGAGGAGGCCCAAGAAATCACCGCTACACAGACATCGAACTTCAAGGATTACGTCGCTTTGGCGAAGCCGCGATTGGCCACAAGCGTTGTCTTTAGCGCAGGAGCAGGTTATCTGATCGGGATGCCGACCTTCGACGGCTTCATGTTCACCCTACTTCTTTTGGGTGGCTTCTTGGTTGTGGGTTCTTCGAACGCTTTCAACCAGGTGATTGAGCGCAATCAGGATGCTTTAATGGATCGAACCCAAGACCGCCCTGTCCCTGCGGGACGATTATCGGTTCTCCAAGCCTTGATCGCCGCAACCGTCATGGGACTAGTGGGTCTCGGTATGCTGTACTGGATCAATCCTTTGTCGGCCATGTTCGGGGCATTGAGTCTCTTCATCTACACAGCCGTATACACCCCACTAAAGGGTGTGACGCCACTCGCGGTGTTCATCGGAGCCATTCCGGGAGCCATTCCGTTCATGCTGGGCTGGGTGGCCACCAACAACGATTTTGATATTGAGCCAGGCATGCTCTTCGCGATGCAGTTTTTCTGGCAATTCCCTCATTTCTGGGCTATTGCTTGGATTCTGGACGATGACTACAAGAAGGCCGGTTACGTACTCCTTCCCAGCGGTAAACGAGACAACAGCAGTGCTATTCAGGCCGTGTTTTACACCGTTTGGACCGCGATTGCCAGTCTGATTCCGGCAACCGGACTCACCAGAAGCCTTGTGCTGAGCACGCCGGGAGCCGTTGCGGTGGCTTTGGCCGGCGGACTATTCCTCTGGCAAAGCTGGAACCTTTTTAGAGGTCAATCGGTTGTGGAGGCAAAGAAATTAATGTTCGCGAGCATCCTCTATATGCCCGTGGTTCAGATCATTTATGTGCTTGACGCGATATGGTAGATTCAGTACTTAAGGAGCAGAGAAAGAAAGCGGCGAAGCCGATGTTGTGGATTGGTATGGTCAGTATGGCCATGGTATTTGCGGGGTTGACCTCGGGATACATCGTTCGCAGGGCAGAGGGGAATTGGATCCTGTTTGACCTTCCCCAAGATATGTACATCAGTACGGTTGCCATAGTCTTGAGTAGCGTGACCATGATTTTTGCAACGCGCGCGGCGAAGGCTAAGAACCGGAATAAAATGCTGAGTGGTTTGCTCGGAACCTTTATCCTGGGCAGCATCTTCGTCTACATGCAGTTCGAGGCTTTTGAGACCTTGATCAACGGCGGAATTTACTTCACCGGGGAGTCGTCCAATGCGGCCGGGAGCTTCTTGTACGTCATTGTTATTGCGCACTTGGCACACGTCGCCTTTGGCTTCATCAGTCTTCTGTACATGATGGTCAATGGCCTTAGAGGAAAATACGACAACGGGAATATACTTGGATTGGAGATCGGCGGGCAGTTCTGGCACTTCTTGGACGGGGTTTGGATTTACCTTTTTGTCTTCCTTCTACTGGTGCGATAAACACTGGCTTTATGCAAAAACTTCGTATTATTGCACCACCTAACTAAAGACCTTTTTAATGGCAACGGTTGCAGCAGAAGAAAACGTTTGGGGCGGAGGTAATCGCCCGTTTGGCGCGAGTTACGGAAAACTGATGATGTGGTTTTTTTTGGTATCGGATGCGCTGACTTTCTCCGGATTTTTGACCGCTTACGGTCTAATGCGCTTCAAGTTCATCGAAACTTGGCCCATCGCGGAAAACGTTTTTACCCATTTCCCATTTGTTGAAGGAGACCAACCACTGCTTTACGTGGCCTTGATGACCTTCATCCTGATCATGTCTTCTGTAACCATGGTATTGGCCGTGCACGAAGGGGAGCACATGAACCAAAAGAAAGTGGCCATGTGGATGTTTGCCACCATCATCGGAGGTTTCATCTTCTTGGGCTCACAGGCTTGGGAGTGGTACCACTTCATCATCGGAGATAAGGGAGCCATCGAATTGACCACGGGTGAAATCATGCATGTGGTGGACGCCGAAGGGGAACACATTAGTTTAGGTACGGTCGTTCACGGTCCCGATCATCACGGCGCCCACGGACACCATGAGCACTTTGAAATTGCTCAATTGCAAGAAGGATTTGCAGCAGGAGAGTACAGCTTGAAAGAACCCGGAAAAGAAGGAATCACCATGAGTAAGGAAGAGGCCTTGGAGCACTTCCCAGAGGCGATGGTGGTACAGGGAGCCAACATGACCCGAAACGAGTACGGTCAGCCGCTCTTCGCGAATTTCTTCTTCTTTATAACCGGATTCCACGGATTCCACGTGTTCTCTGGGGTGGTATTGAACATTATTATTTTCATCAACATCTTGGCGGGCACCTATCAGGCGCGCGGCCATTATGAGATGGTGGAAAAAGTTGGATTGTACTGGCACTTTGTAGACTTGGTGTGGGTCTTCGTCTTCACCTTCTTCTACCTGGTCTAATAGGAAAAGTTTCATCGGGCCGTAGGCCCAAAGCGATAAGATTATGTCTGGAATTTCTGTTAAGCGTATTTGGTTCGTCTTTTGGTTGCTTTTGGTTGTCACGACGATAGAGGTAGCCTTGGGTATCATCAAGCCGGATGTGATGATGGTGAACGTCATGGGCACCAGCCTATTGAACTTGACCTTTATCATCTTGACCCTCGTAAAGGCGTACTACATTGTGATGTACTTCATGCACTTCAAATACGAGCGTTCTGGAATGAGATGGGCCATTGCATTGCCCGCTTTGATCCTTATTCCTTATTTGGTGTTTATTCTTTTGGTTGAAGGTGGATACATCTACCAAGTGATCAGCTAAAAGAAACGCTACATGAAATCCAAAGCGCTTAAGCAGGCCGTCATTCTACTGGCGATCCTCGTCTTTCCCTCAGCCTTTTACATTGCCCTGACAACGGGACGGCACAACTTTGTGCACTTGAGCTACATTGGCCCGCGTTTGGGTGTAGACACCATTGAAGTCGACGGCCGACCAGTTGTGGATACCATCTACCACAGCATTCCCGAATTCTCCTTGATCGATCAGGACGGGGAGGAATTTGAGTCTTCCGCCTACGGCGGGATGGTATACGTTGCGGACTTTTTCTTCACCTCGTGCCCTACCATCTGTCCGGCCATGCAGCAAAGCATGCTTCGCCTACAGAGCCGCTTTGAGGAGTACGACGACTTCGCCCTGCTCAGCTTCAGTGTAGATCCCGAACACGACACTTCAGAAGTGTTGAAGGCCTACGGTGATGAAATTGGGGTCAACTGGGATAAATGGACCTTTTTGACCGGTCCGCGCGACAGCATCTACGACGTAGCCACTCGGGGATACTTTGTCAATGCGATGGTCGATGACTTGGCCCCAGGAGGGTTCTTGCATTCAGAATACTTGGTTTTGATCGACAAAGACGGACACATTCGTTCGGGCATTGACAAGCTCGGAAACCCAAGAGCCGTGTATGACGGCACCTCAGATGCTGAGGTAAACGAACTTATTGACGATATTAAAGTTTTATTAGCGGAGTATCGTCTTGCCACTAAACGGGCCGAAAAAAAACGAATGGAGCATGGCAACAACTAATTTGAACGATAAGGTCTGGGTGCCGATTATCATTGTACTCTCCGTCATTATTCCCGTGGCCGTCGCGGTCTTGATCTATTTCCCCATGGATTTGGTCAACATCGACGCCAACTTCCCGCTATTTCACGCCACCATCAACGGTACCGTTTCGGTGCTTCTTGCCCTGGGTTTGTGGCTGATTAAATCGGGTAAACGCGAGGCCCATCAAAAGGTCATGTGGACGGCCTTCGTCCTGAGCTCCTTCTTCTTGGTCAGCTATGTCCTGTCCAAGGTCAATACGCCACCAACTCCCTATGGGGGAGAGGGAATCTTGCGCAGTGTTTACTACTTTATCCTGATCTCCCATATTTTCTTGGCCATCTTCATCGTGCCGTTGGCACTCTTCAGTATCTACCGAGGCACTAAGGGCGAATTCGACAAGCATCGCCGCATCGCCAAGATCACCTGGCCCATCTGGTTCTACGTTTCCGTGACCGGTGTGCTCGTCTATCTTTTCATGGCTCCTTACTACGGGTCCTAAATGGTTCGAGCATCCTTTTTTTCTGCCGTTCACGACAAAAAAGAGGTATTCATAACTTTTCGCTATTCGGATTTGAAGCGGTAAGAAGTTTAAAGCGACGATCATGAGACCACCTCAGCGTATAGCGCACGGTTACTATTGTTCCTAGCTCTGATGTCGCAGGACCCGACAATCACGGACATGAGTTCCTCACGAACCTAAATCCAAACACAATACAGAACTAAAAAGATGTATTTGGCGATGAGTCTAAATGGGAAAGGGGCTTGGGATAGAGTTGAAAAAGAGAAGTCCATGACTGATACTAAGACAACGCTAATGTTAAGAGATGGTTGCCTGAGAAGGGTTAAGTTTTTCACAATCAGGCTCTTTACGTGAACAACACCAGATTTAGTCCTCTACTTCCTGAGCGGAGAGTCGCTTTTTGTAACGGTAATAGAAAAAGGCCATAGTTCCGATGAGTAGATAGGGGAACATCATCAGGTACAGAATACCTGAGTTCAGACCGGCAGCGGTGGTTCCACCTCCTTCGAGGTCGCTTTCGACTACGGCTTTACACATACTGCACTGCGCGTCCGCTCCAAAGGGAAGGGCGACGAGCACAATGGCCAAAAGAAGAACGATGCGTTTCATGCGACAAATTTACGTGTTCTAAGCATAAAACTCGTACGAAGTAAAATTGGTTCGTCGAAAATGGAGCTTTTAGGGCGTAAGATACGTCATGCCGTAGGCACTAGTCCCGCGCCATAAGGGAAAAAATCTATCTTTGTTTGAGCAGAAACACACACAACATATGAAATCGAAACTTCTCCTAATGGCCTCCGTGGTGGCTTTCGGTTTCGGAACGCAGGCGCAGACCGAATCGGAAAACACGGTATGGTCGCTGGAACAGTGCGTTGCGTACGCGATCGACAACAACTTGACGGTCCGCTCACAAACCATCCAGACGGCTATCGATCAAGAAAATTATCTACAAAACAAGCAAGCCTGGTATCCCAACTTGAATGCCGGTGTGAGTTATAATGGAGGCTGGGGTTTGAACACGAACCCGGTAACCAATATCAACACCACGGAGTTTACTGGGCAGAACAGCTATTTCATTGGCACGAATGTGCCGGTTTTCCAAGGTGGTCAGATTTACAATCAGACCAAACAAGGGGAAATCAATTACAACGCCTCACAGCTGGATTTGGAAAAGGCCAAGAACGACTTGGCTCTGGCCGTCGCTCTGGACTATGTAAATGTGCTTCTGGGAAAAGAGCAGATGAGGGTTGCCGAAGAGCAGGCCGCTATTACACAACAGCAGGTGGATCGCACCTCTAAGTTGGTCGATGCTGGCTCTAGCCCGCAAGGGGAGCTGTTCGAAATTGAGGCCCAGTTGGCTCAGGAACTCCAGAATGTAGTCGTCGCAAGAAACAACGTTAATCTGACCTTGCTACAGTTGGCTCAGCGCCTTCAGTTGGAAGACTACACGGGTTTTGACATCGAGACTCCGGAAGTAGTGATGCCAGATCCAGTTTTGCTGAACTTTACGGCATACGAAATCTATCAGACCGCTTTGAATACGCAGCCCGATCTTCCGGCAGCAGAAGCGCGTGTAGAAAGTGCACAGCTGGATGAGAAGATTGCTCAGTCCGGGTATGCTCCTTCCATTTCCTTGTCGGGAAACTTCTCGACGTTTTGGACGAACCGATTGAAAAATGATCCTTTTACTGGAGAGCCGAATACCTATGGCGATCAGTTGAGTGAAAACTGGAACGCCGGAATGGGTGTCAACTTGAATATTCCCATATTGAATCGACGCCTGAACAAGACCAACGTGAATCGCTCTCACTTGAACTACTTGCGCGCCGTGAACAGTCGCGAGACGGTCAAGAACCAATTGCTCCAGCGCATTCAGCAGTCGCATGCTGATGCGGTCGCGGCACTGGAGGCGTACAACGCTTCGGAACGAGCATTGAAAAGCAATCGTGAGGCCTTCAAGTACACGGAGGAACGCTACAACGTTGGTGTGGTGAACGTGGTGGACTACAACGTGGCCAAAAACAACCTTACCCAGTCGGAAAGCTCATTGTTGAGAGCCAAATACGACTACATCTTTAAGTACCGGGTACTAGATTTCTATTATGGAACAATGCAATTGCGCTAAACCATGAGCAAAACGGTTCGCTACATCATCATCGCCGTCGTCGTCCTATTGACTTTCGGCGTTATCGGTAAAAAACAAGGCTGGTTCGGAGGCTCCAGTGCATCCTCGGTAGAAACCGACTATGCCGTCCGTCGAACGATTATCGAGACGGTAAGTGCCAGTGGTAAAATTCAGCCCGAGAAGGAGGTCAAACTGGCTCCAGAAGTCTCTGGGGAAATTGTGGCCCTCCCTGTCGTTGAAGGACAGCAGGTCAGTAAAGGAGCCCTATTGGTGCAGATCAACCCTGACTTGATCGAAGCTGCTGTGGATCGTTCTGAGGCTTCGCTGAATCAGAGCAAGGCGAACTTGAGTTCGGCCAAAGCCCAATTGGTAGAAGCAGAGAATAACTACAACCGGAACAAGCCGCTTCACGAGCAAGGGGTTATTTCTACGGCGAACTGGGATCAAATTGTCCGCGCCTATGAGGTAGCCAAGTTGAATGTTGAATCGGCCGAGGCCATGGTCAAGAATGGCGAGGCATCAGTTAAGGAGGCCCGAGACAACCTGGGTCGAACTACGATTTATGCACCGGACTCTGGAACCATCTCGGCATTGTACGTCGAGCTTGGGGAGCGTGTGGTTGGAACCAACCAAATGCAGGGAACCGAGTTGATGCGCATTGCCAACTTGAACAACATGGAAGTGGTGGTGAATGTCAACGAAACGGACATCGTTCGCGTTGACCTCGGAGATTCCGTGGACGTAGAAGTCGATGCCTACTTGGATCAGGAATTCAAAGGAGTAGTTACGGAAATAGCCAGTTCTGCCGATCTTCAAGGATTGAGCGCCGATCAGGTGACCAACTTCGAAGTGAAGATTCGGATTTTGAGAGAGAGCTACGCCCACTTGGAAAAGAATGGCAAGAGTCCATTTCGTCCTGGGATGACCGCTACCGTGGACATCATCACTGAAGTGGCCGAGGACATCTTGACCGTTCCGATTCAAGCAGTGACTACGCGGACCGATACCTCCAGCGAAGCCACCCGAATCAGCAACCGTTTCAACGAAAGTGATGAGCGTTTTGAGGTGATCTTCTTCTACGTGGATGGAAGGGCCATGGTTCAGTCCGTGGAAACCGGAGTCCAGGATGATACCTATATCGAGGTGATCAGCGGGGTGAGCGACAGCTCAGAAGTGATTATTGGTCCGTACCGTACCGTGTCGCAGGACCTCCTGAACAATGACGTCGTAGAAAAGTAATGGGCCTGCTGCTCCATTTGGAGACCGCTACGCGCAACTGTTCCGTGGCCCTCGGGAACAACGGAGTATTGCTTGACTTGGAAGAGCAAGCGACCGAAGGCTATAGCCACGCAGAGAGTTTACACCCCTTTATCGAACGAATTCTAGAACGCAATAAGCTCCAGGTATCGGACCTGGATGCTGTTTGCGTGAGCAAGGGCCCAGGAAGCTATACGGGACTTCGAATCGGTGTATCGGCGGCAAAAGGTCTGTGCTACGCGGCTCAATTGCCTCTCATTTCGGTGACGACCAACGAAGTTCTGGTGCACCATCCCGACGTCCAGGCGGAAGGAGATGACCGGATCGTGACCGTGATTGACGCGCGGCGTATGGAGGTCTACGCCCAGTCCTTTAATGCCCAAAAAGAAGCCCAAGGGCCAATAGAAGCCGTGGTCGTGGACGAAAACAGCTTTGCCGGGGCAGGGCGTCTGGTGCTCGTTGGAGATGGTGCAGAAAAGCTAGAAGAGGTGCTTCAGGGCCTGCGGCCCGATATTATCCAAACCTTTCCCAGTGCCCGTGATATGGTGGCCTTGGGCGAATTGGCCTATGCCCAGCAGGCCTTCGAAGATGTGGCCTACTTTGAGCCTTTCTACCTCAAAGATTTCGTGGCTGGGATTCCGAAGAAGTTGATTTAAGAGGCCGTTTTCTGCCGATTTCCGAGCCCTTTCATGTCGTATCTTCCAGTCGTGAACCTCCAGCGCTTTTCGGCCTTAATTCTTCTGACGCTAACCCTATCCTGTATGAGCACGAAAGAGCAACACGACTTCACCAATGCCCTCATTGAGGAATCTTCACCTTACCTGTTACAACACGCACACAACCCAGTAAACTGGCATCCCTGGACTACAGAGACTCTGGAGAAGGCCAAGGCGGAGAATAAACTCCTGCTCATTTCCATCGGATACAGCTCGTGCCATTGGTGTCATGTCATGGAGCATGAGAGCTTTGAAGACACGGCCGTGGCGGCGGTGATGAACGACAACTACATCTGTATTAAGGTCGACCGTGAAGAGCGCCCCGACGTGGATCAGATTTACATGAACGCCGTTCAGCTCATGACCAAGCGAGGAGGGTGGCCCCTGAATTGTGTGGCACTGCCGAACGGAAGGCCCATTTGGGGAGGAACCTACTTCCCCAAGGACCAATGGGTCAACGCCCTGACGCAAGTTGCCGCATTGTGGGATCAAGATCCGGCCAAAGCTGAGGAGTATGCGGCGCGCTTGACCGAAGGTGTTCGGATGATGGAATTGATTGAGCGTCCAACGGACCCTCTGGCCCCTAGTGCCAATACCGTCCAAGAACTCATAGCCGATTGGAAAAAGCGCTTCGATACAGAGCGCGGTGGACCCAACCGGGCTCCTAAATTCCCCATGCCCACGAACCAAGAATTTCTGTTGCGCTACGGTGTGCAGTTTGGCGATTCAGAAGTCCGCGATCACGTACACCGCACCCTTCGAAAAATGGTCTTGAGCGGAATCTACGATCAAGTCGTAGGAGGATGGGCTCGATACGCGACGGACGTGGAGTGGAAGATCCCGCATTTTGAGAAAATGCTCTACGACAACGGACAGCTCTTAGAACTCTATAGCCAGGCCTTTCGAGATCAGCCCGATCCGCTTTACGCCGAGGCGGTACACCAGAGCATCGAGTGGCTGATGCGCGAGATGTACGACGCCGAGAGTGGTAGTTTCTACAGCGCCTTGGATGCCGATAGCGAAGGAGAGGAAGGCGCATTCTACGTTTGGACAGAGGAAGAATTGCGCGAGCACGTACCCGAAGCCGATTGGGAGCTGTTTGCCGAATGCTACCACATTAGCCCGAGTGAAAAATGGGAGGGCAAGTACATCCTTCACCGCACGGAGGATAAGCAGGAATACGAGCGCCTACGGCGCGATGTGCTCCCCGCACTACTCCAGGCCCGCGAAAAGCGCGAACGCCCCGGATTGGACGACAAATCCCTCACAGCGTGGAATGCCATGACCGTTAGCGGGCTAGTTGCGGCCTACCGGACCTTTGATCGCGAAGACTACCTCCAGCAGGCACGCACGACCGCGGATTGGATCCTCAAGCAACAGGGTACCGACGTAGGTGGACTGTGGCACACCTACAAACTAGGGAAAAGCACCATTGATGGATTCTTGGACGACTACGCGCTGTCGATCAAAGCGTACCTAGATCTCTATGAATGTACCTTCGACGAGGTCTACCTGCAACAGGCACATCAATGGACGCTCTACTGTTTCGACCATTTCTACTCGGATGAACGCGGCATGTTCTTCTACACGTCAAACAGCGGCGAAGAACTGGTCGCTCGGTCCATGGAGACGGCAGACAACGTCATTCCGGCGTCGAATTCAGTCATGGCTCATCAGCTTTATCGCTTGAGTTTCCACTTCGAACGCAAGGCTTATCGCGATACCGCACGGACCATGCTTCGGGCCGTGGAGCCTCAAATGGGGCGCTATGCCGAGGGCTACAGCAATTGGTTGTCGCTGTATCTGAACGAGCTGGGGCCGTATTACGAAGTAGTGCTTATCGGGCCGCAGGCCCAAGAACTTCGAAAACAAGTGGATCAGCACTATCTACCCAACGCCCTGACGACGGGCGCCTCAAGCGATTCAGATTTGCCTCTGCACAAATTGCGTTTTCAGGAAGGAACCTCCTTGGTATACCTCTGCGAGGAAGGCGCTTGCCAATTGCCGACGGAGGCCTTTGAAATGCCTACAATCGCCATCGATTAAGACAGGGCTTCTGTGTAGTTCTTGTAGAACAACGGAATGGTCTCGATTCCCTTGTAGTAATTGAAGAGCCCAAAGTGTTCATTGGGTGAGTGGATGGCATCGCTATCCAGACCGAAGCCGAAGAGGATGCTTTTGCTGCCCAATTCCTTCTCAAACAAGCTCACGATCGGAATACTTCCACCACTGCGTACGGGTACCGGTGTTTTGCCAAAGGTGGCTTCCATAGCCTTGCTGGCGGCTAGGTATCCCGGAGTATCGGTTGGCGCTACATAAGGGTGGCCGCCATGGTGTGGCGTTACTTTTACTTTCACACTTCCCGGCGCGATGCGCTCGAAATGCTTAGTAAACAGTTCCGTGATTTCGTGTGGATCTTGATCGGGAACCAGACGCATGGAAATCTTGGCGTAGGCTTTACTGGCAATGACCGTCTTGGCTCCTTCGCCCGTATAGCCGCCCCAAATACCGTTCACGTCCAAGGTGGGGCGGATGCTGTTGCGCTCCATGGTGACATAGCCTTCTTCTCCATGGACATCACTGAGGTCCAATGCGGCTTTATAGTCTTCCAAGTTGAAGGGCGCACGTGCCATATCGGCCCGTTCGTCTGCACTCAGCTCAATCACCTTGTCGTAAAATCCAGGAATGGTGATGTGGTTGTTTTCGTCCAGCAAGGAGGCGATCATCTGTGAAAGGATGTTGATCGGATTGGCTACCGCCCCTCCATACAGACCCGAGTGCAAATCGCGATTAGGTCCCGTGACCTCGACCTCTACGTAGCTCAAACCGCGAAGCCCGGTAGTGATGCTTGGCGTATCGTTGGCCAACATGCCCGTGTCGCTGATTAGAATAATATCGCACGCCAATTTTTCTCGGTTCTCTTTAACAAACCCTTCCAGACTCTCGGAACCCACTTCTTCCTCTCCTTCGATCATGAATTTGACGTTGCAGGGCAATTCACCTGTTTTCACCAGGGCTTCAAAAGCCTTCACCTGCATGTACATCTGACCCTTGTCATCGCAAGCACCGCGGGCGAAAATGGCTCCCTGAGGGTGCAAGTCCGTCTTCTTGATGACCGGCTCAAAGGCCGGGGACTCCCAAAGATCATCGGGATCGCTCGGTTGAACGTCGTAATGCCCATAGACCAAGACCGTTGGAAGACCTTCGCCGACAAATTTTTCTCCGTAAATAATCGGATAACCCGGCGTTTCACAAATTTCCGCGCTGTCCACACCCGCTTCAACGAGGCGATCGCGAACGGCTTCTGCACACTTCAATACGTCTCCGGCGAACGCGGGATCCGCGCTAATGCTGGGAATTCTGAGCAAGTCAAGCAGCTCGTTGAGAAAGCGATCTTTGTTTTCTTCGATGTATGAATTGATCTGAGACATGATGATCTTTTTGATTTGTGACCGCCAAGTTAGCCACTACTTGGGGTCTATGCCAACCTCAGGGCCGGATATTTCGTTACTTTTAGGAACGCTTTTTAGCGAACCATGAAAAAAGTTTTACTTCTAGTCTTTGGGTTATGCTGTTTTGCGCCTCACGGCGCGATGGCGCAGCTCGTCGTCAACAACGCCGCGCCGTTCAATACAGCCCAATACCTCGTAGAGAACGTCCTTGTGGGCGGAGGTGTTCAAACCTCCAACTGGACTTATACAGGTGCGCCTGCGGCTATTGGTTTTTTTGACGGTACCGGATCCAATATTGGTATCGATTCCGGGATTGTCATTACGTCGGGAACCATCACCAATGCCATC
Organism: Flavobacteriales bacterium; assembly: GCA_965661605.1. Taxonomy (GTDB): domain Bacteria; phylum Bacteroidota; class Bacteroidia; order Flavobacteriales; family ECT2AJA-044; genus ECT2AJA-044. The sequence goes on from CBFIEH010000002.1 coordinate 80,417, forward strand.
GGCCCAAACACGAGTCCAGGCCAAACGGGAGCCAACGGCCAACCTGGGGATCCAGACCTCACGGTTTTTTCAGGCTTTCCGACCTTTGATGCGGCTATTCTCGAATTCGATTTTGTCCCGCAGAGCGATACGCTCCGATTCAACTACGTCTTTGGTTCGGAAGAGTATCCCGAATTCGTCGGGGGATCGGTCAACGATGTTTTTGCCTTCCTCCTCACCGGGCCTGACCCCAGTGGAGGAACCTACAACAACATAAACCTGGCGACCATCGGTGCCTCAACCGTTCCCGTGACCATCAATACCCTGAATTGCCAAAACTTTTCGGCCCAGTACATCTGTAATGATCCCGCCAACACGACCTGCGCGCCATCCTATTTGTGCACGGCGTCGGGTTCAGGGGTGACCATTCAATACGACGGATTTACCATTCCGATGCAAGCGGAAGCCTATGTGGTTTGTGGAGCAACGTACACGATCCGAATGGGTATTGCGGACGGGGGAGATGGGATCTTAGATTCGGGTGTATTCATTGAGGCGGGTAGTTTTACCTCGCCAACCTTGACCATCAACACCTTGGCCACCTTTACTCAGGGGCTCACCGATACGGCCCTAATTGAGGACTGCGGTTCAGCGTACATCGAACTCGTTCGAACTGGAGGACTGGAGGACTCAATTCTGGTCCCCTTAAATTATGGAGGTACGGCCATCAATGGGGTGGATTACAATCTTCTCCCGGACACGATCGTCATGTTGCCCGACAGCGCCACTCTGCAAATTCCCTTTACCAGTTTCGGTGACGGTATTCCAGAAGGCCTTGAAACCATCATAATCTACACGGACAGCATAACAACGGGCTGTACGACTTACCCACCGGATACCATTACATTGACCATCATTGACCAGCCTCCGCTGGGCATCATAGATATACCAGACACCATTGCCTGTGGGGGAGATTCCATCACTGTTCAGGCTCAAGGGACAGGTGGCTTTGGTTACTTCAAGTACCTCTGGGATGACGGGTCCGTGGACTCTGTTCGTACTTTTGCCCCGTCCACGACCACGACCTATTTCGTTGAGGTTCGGGATACCTGTGATACGCAGTTGGCAGTAGACACTTTTCAAATCATTGTTCCCAATTTCCCGCCATTGGCGGTTTCGCTCGACAGCGCCTTTATTTGCGAGGGAGACTCACTGTACACGGAAGCCTTGATTACCGGAGGTATACCGCCGTTGACCATTAGCTGGAATACGGGATCAACGGACACAGCATTTGGTTGGTACCCGACGGCCTCACAAACGATTGGTTTAGATGTAGTGGATGCATGCGGAAACATGGTCAGCGCTTCAGCTCCGGTGGAGGTGGAAATCGCGCCGCAGGCGCAATACTTCTTCACGCAATTGACCAACCAGCAGATCTCCTTTACGAATCAAACCACAGGGGCGACCATATTCGATTGGAGTTTTGGAGATGGGGCATCTAGTCCGGATGAGAATCCGACGCACAAGTATGATCAAGCCGGATTTTTTGAAGTGTGGTTGACGACTTCCAGTCCGAACGGATGTGTGGATTCAACTGCTCAGTTAGTGGAAGTTATTTCAGAATTCTATTTTTACGTTCCTAATGCCTTTACACCCAATGGAGACGGTAACAACGAAACCTTTGGGGGAACGGGCAAAGGGTTTAGTGATTATCGGCTCATGGTCTGGAACAGATGGGGTGAATTGATCTACGAAACTGACGACGTTAATGCCCCTTGGGATGGGACTTTTAAAGGTGAATTAGCCCCCCAAGGAACCTATTTATACCGGATCGAACTGCAATTGCCGCTGACCGACGAAGTGCCAGAGTACTCGGGATATCTGCAATTAATTAGATGATTATGAAGAGATTTTTTCTACTCCTTTTGTCCGTTGTGGCCTTTCATTGGTCTTCAGCTCAGCTTGTGGTGACCAATGCAGCTCCTTACAATTCACCTTCGTATTTGGTGGATAGTGTATTGATTGGTCAGGGTATCCAGACTTCGAACATTACGTATATAGGGGCTCCTGCGGCTATTGGGTTCTTTAACGGGGTCAATTCCAATATTGGGCTCGATAGTGGTATTGTCATTACTACGGGAGATATTGCCAATGCCGTTGGACCCAACAACATTGGTTCGGCTGGTTCAAGCAACAATGCCCCTGGAGATCCTCAGTTGGATTTATTGACGACCAGTACTACGAACGATGCTTCTGTATTGCAGTTCGACTTTATTCCCGAAAGCGACACGGCGAGTTTTCGTTTTGTCTTTGGTTCAGAGGAGTATCCCGAGTTCGTCAACTCGTCGTTTAACGACGTTTTCGCCTTCTTCATCAGCGGCCCAAACCCCAATGGTGGGATGTACGTCGACGAGAATATCGCGCTGATTCCGGGAACAACAGTACCCGTCACCATTGACAATGTGAATATTGGCGTGAATTCTCAGTATTACGTTGACAACACGGGAGGTCCGACGGTTCAGTATGATGCCTTTACTACGGTATTGACGGCTTTGGCTCAGGTGATTTGTAACCAGAACTACAGCATTAAAATTGCCATCGCGGATGCTGGAGACTTCTCTTTTGACTCTGGAGTATTCTTGGAGGCGGCGAGTTTCTCGTCAAACGGTGCAACCTTGACATCCGTATCTACATCCGCGTACGCCGAAAACGATACCACTATTTTGGAAGGTTGCGGCGACGCCTTGATTACGGTGAAACTGAACCGCGTAACACCTACTGATTCCATTGTTCCTTATCAGTTATCGGGAACTGCAACGCTAGGGGTGGACTACGTTGTAACGCCTAATGTGCTCTTGATTCCCGCTGGTTCTGACAGCATTCAATTCTCTGTGACTGGACTTTGGGACGGTATAGATGAGCCCAATGAAAGTGTGATCATTGAATTCCCGTTCCAGGACGCTTGTGCAGGATTCCAGCCCGTAAAGATTAATCTGTTGTTGAGGGATATTGATTCCCTGAAACTCGACTTCAAGAGTCCAGATCAAGTCCTTTGCGGTCCGGAAGATCTTTATCTCTATTTGCAGCCCTCGGGAGGAGTGGCACCAATCAGCTTCGATTGGACGTATGATGGTCAAACATCCACGGGTTTCGATCTTTTCGATTCGCCCCAAACGAGCACAACCTACTACGTTACCATGACCGATGCCTGTATAGGTCTCACAATACAGGACTCCATTCAGGTTACCTTATTGTCAGACGTCGATCCCGTCGATGTTGAAGTCGGGGCAACGGACTACGATTTGTGTCTCGGAGATGTGCAAGCGTTGAACGCCTTGGTTACCGGCGGCGGTGGGGCTGTTACCTTTGGTTGGTACGACATGAATGGAGATCTCGTCACAGATAGTACTACCTTGGTTGTGGGGCCAGAGGAAGGAACGGAGACCTATATGGCTTTGGCCTTTGATGAATGTGGTTCAAGCGATTCCGTTGAAGTGACGCTGGTGACTGAGATTTGTGAATTTGAAGTGCCGAATGTGTTTACGCCCAATAATGACGGGAACAATGATTATTTCTGGATTGAGAACTTGGATAAGTTCCCGAATACAGAGGTGTACATCATGAACCGTTGGGGACAGAAAGTTTTTGAAAGCGCGAACTACGGTGGTCAGTGTGTGAACAACGGTGATTCGGGATGTTGGAACGGTAAAGTGAACAACACTGGAGCGGATTGTCCAGAAGGGACGTATTACTACATTATTCGCCCGCCGGGTGAAGAAGAAAGAACGGGAAGTCTAACACTCTTCCGCAACTAATAAAAAAAGCCGCATCTGAGATGGATGCGGCTTTTTTGTGGTACCACCTGGATTCGAACCAGGGACACAAGGATTTTCAGTCCTTTGCTCTACCAACTGAGCTATGGTACCAGCGTAGAGGGGCGCAAATGTAATTCTTTTGCTCTGAATACTCCAAATACGAGGGCTAGATTTTGGCTATCTTCGCTGGGAAACAATGCGGCAAATGAGAACACTTGTTCTGGATTGGGGGAATTCAAGTTTAAAGTACGGAGTTTTTGATGGTTCCGAGCTTCTAGACCATGGCCGAATGACAGACTTTACCTTGGTTGATTTAGAGCCCTGGGTCCACGGGATGAATGTCGAATCGGTTGTTGCTGCGAGTACGGGGCCTAACGTAGAGCCTTTCGTTGCTTCTCTTCAAGATGACTATCAGACCTTTATTTTGAGGCCTGAGTCCATGGTGCCCCTGCATATGGAGTACACCACACCAGAAACTCTAGGAATGGACCGGAAGGCGGTGGCTGTTGCAGCGGCGGCGGCTCATCCGGATCAGTATTCGCTCGTTATTGACTGCGGTACATGCATCACCTTTGATGTAGTTGCGCCAGGTCGTCGATACCTGGGAGGGTCCATAAGCCCGGGTCTCCAGATGCGTCTTCGTTCAATGCACGAATTCACTGAACGTCTACCAAGGGTCAAACATGCGCCCGATAATTCTGCTTGGCCGGGAAAAAGTACCCATGATTCTCTTTGGCAAGGGGGCTTAAAGGGCTGGCAATTAGAGATTGAGGGATACATTCGCCAAATGAAGCAAGAACACCCTCATCTTAACGTTATTTTAACCGGTGGAGATGCGCAGTACTTTGAATCGACTGAAAATTTGGACATCTTTGCCGACCCGTTCTACGTTCTTCGGGGACTGAACGAGATCTTTACGCATCATGCGGGCACTTAAACACTTACTCTTTGTCTTAAGCTTCACCCTTTCGGTGGGAGGCGTGACGGCGCAAACCAGTTCACTGAGTCCCTATGCCCGATTTGGACCCGGGGAGATTCAATTCTACGGACTTGGGCAGAACCAACAAATGGGTGGTCTCTTGGCCCCTATGATCGATTCATTGCACGTGAATCCTAGCAATCCTGCGAGTTACACACATCTTCGTTTGACTTCCTTTGAAATTGGTGCTGTGCAGAATTTTTCAGAGGTCGCGACAGCCGAAAGGGCAGAGAGCAGCAATGCGACCTACTTGAACCACATTGCAGTCGGTATCCCCATGGGGAAGAAATTTGGAGCGGGTTTCACTATTTATCCATACACCACTCTGGGTTATAATCTTCAAGCCTCGGAAGAGATTGAAGACATAGGAGGAGTGAATTACTTTTACACAGGCTCTGGAGGAATTAACATCTTTACCTCAGGTATTGCGTATATGCCCATAAAGGGTTTGAGTGTTGGTGTAAACCTGAACTATGTCTTTGGTCGTCAAGATCGCACCAATAGCGTAGAGTTCGATTCAACGGGTTTTTATAACACAAGTGAACAGGCCACTCTACGTGTATCTAACTTTTACTTGAGTTATGGCGTTCAGTACAAGCTGAACCTTGATCAGGGTCGCTTCATGACCTTTGGGGCAGTTTTGGGTCCGGAAGCAGAATTAGATGTGCAAACCGACTTTCTAAGTTATAGCTACACGGGTACAATTTTGGGTACCTCCGTAATCAAGGACACCCTCGAGGCTGTTGATGAGGTTATAGGTAGCATTGTTTATCCCACGGAAGGTAGTTTTGGGATTGGCTACGGGAAGTACAACGAATTTTTCATCGGTGCGGATTACCAGTTTAAGAACTGGAGTGATTATAATCGCAATGGTATTGGGGATAGTTTGAACAATAGCTATCGTTTTGCCGTAGGAGCCTACTGGACTCCTGATTGGAGTTCCGTTGGAAGCTATTGGTCGAGAGTGCAATATCGAGCTGGGGCCTACTACGGAGCTACGAATTTGGAGCTACGTGGAAAGGTCATTAACGATGCTGGTATGACTTTTGGAGTAGCATTACCGTTCCTGAACAAATCCCTTTCCACTTTGAACTTTGGAGTGCAGTTGGGACAGAAGGGAACAATAGAGAATGAATTGATTCGTGAGCGTTACGCCCGATTCACGGTTGGGCTGACGATGAACGACAGATGGTTTGCAAAAAGAAAAATTGACTAAAATTTCAATAACGATGAAACAGAAGATCATCCTTGGGATGGCCCTTGTTTTCACCTTTTCCTTCGGAAAGGTCCAAGCTCAGAGCTACGGAACGGATAGTTTAACGTGTAGCGAAAAGCTCTCCGTTTTTTACGAGTTCTACAAAGCAAAGAACTACGGAGATGCTTATAAGCCTTGGAAATGGACCTTTGACAACTGTCCTGCCTCCAGCAAGAACATCTACATCATTGGACCACGATTGATGAAGGCCCGTATTGCCGCAAATAAAGATAATCCTGAAGTACTTCAGGGGCTTGTGGATACCCTGCTCATGGTTTGGGATGCTCGTAATCAGCACTTTCCAGGTCAAGAAAGTTACATTCAAGGGGAGAAAGCGGATATTATGATGAAGTACCGCAAAAAAGAATCCTTCGAAGAAGCATATGGTCTATTGAAAACGGCGGTCGCTGCAGAGGGTAATGAAGCTGGTGCTACGGATTTGTTTAACTACGTGAAGTCGAGTGCCATGATGTACAACGACGACAAGTTGGACAAATTTGAGCTCATCGATGTGTACCAAACAACCATGGGTCATATCGACTACAACTTGGAGTTCGGTGAAGAAAAGTATATGAAGTACTATGAGCAAGCTCGCACCGGAATTGACGGAATGTTGGGGCCACTTTTCGAATGTGAAGATCTCATTCCGCTATTCGAAGAAGCCTATGACAATTTTGCGGGAGATGAACTTCGACTTGCACGTGCAGCGAAGTTGCTGGAGCGCAAGGAATGTACGGATAGCGACATATACTTCCGTATTGCTGCTCAGATGTTCAGCTTGAATCCTGATATACAGTCCGGTATTGCCATGGGAAACATGAGTATGACTCGTGAAGAATGGCAAAAAGCGGTTGAATACTATCAATTGGCAGCTTCTCGCGATACAGTCGCCAACCGTCGTGCGGAAACCAACTTGAAGATTGCGACTGCATACCAAAAACTTGGACAGCGTGCTTCAGCGCGCACCTTTGCCCTTAAAGCTGCCAATGATCGTACCGGATGGGGAGATCCTTTTATTCTGATCGGTGACTTATACGCGTCAACCAAAGGTTGTGGATCAACGGAGTTTGAAGTTAAAACGGTTTACTGGGCTGCTTTGGACAAATATTACTACGCTAAGAGCATTGATCCTTCTGCGGCGGATAAAGCGAACAAGCGTATCAGCACGTACAAAGAGTACGCCCCTGACTTTACCTTGGCGTTCAACTTTGGAAAGCACGAGGATACTAGTGTGCCAGTAGGTTGTTGGATTAACGAAACAGCTACTGTTCGATTCCCGGATCGCGACTAACTTGATTCTGTTGTCAATAAGATATCATTGGAGCATTGCCGTCCTTGTGTCGGCAATGCTTTTTTCATGCTCCAAACCTGAAAACGGAGTTATGGAACAAAGTGCTCCTGTGGATATACCGGATGAGCTGGCCTATGATATTGAGATTCTGTACAGTGATAGCGGAACCATCCGGTTAAAGCTAGATGCTCCAGAGATTGCGAGGTACGCTTCTTTGGAGAAGCCATATACGGAGTATCCGAAAGGGCTCGAAGTCGAATTCTACAATAGCTTGGGAGAGGTTACTACTCAACTGAGTGCGGAATACGCTATTCAATATCAGGATCGAGGAATTACCGATGCCCAGCGAAATGTGATTGTGGTCAACGAGGACGGAGAGAAATTACAGACAGAACACCTAACTTGGGACGAGACCAACGAAAAGATCTATACGGATGAGTTCGTTCGGATTACGACGGCCACGGAGCAGTTAACCGGTTACGGTCTTGAATCTAATCAAACCTTTACCCGTTACACGATTAAGAAGCCCGCAGGGGTCATAGCATTAGAAGAAGATGAAGGCAGCAATTAAAGTCATTGAGATTATGTGGATCGTCATTGCCGGCGTATCCTTGATCGAGCTCATTCGCCTGTGGAATACTCCAGGAGATAAGAAATGGATTTTCGGAGCCTTTTTGGTTTTGGCTATCTTTATGTATTGGTTCCGACGCAATCAGCGCATCCGAATGGAAGAGAAGATGCGTGATCGGAATGGCTAAATTGACTCATGGTCTCTACACTTATAGCAATCGTACTGGCCTCTGTTCTCCTCTCCGCCTTTTTTTCTGGAATGGAGATAGCCTATGTTTCATCCAACAAACTGCAGATTGAGCTTCAGAACAAGCAAGGTGATTTTGCCGCGCGCTTGTTGTCTCATTTGATGGCTCACCCGAGCCGATTCATCGCTACTATGCTCGTTGGAAACAACATTGCATTAGTGGTGTATGGAATTTTCATGGCCAAATGGGTAGAGCCAACGCTTTATCAATTCACCTCAAATGATGTGGCTGTTTTACTGATTCAAACGCTGTTCAGTACGCTCATTATTCTCATCATGGCGGAGTACGTGCCTAAGGCCATCTTTGCGCTCTATTCAAACCAGTTGCTACGTGCATTTGCCTTGCCCGTCCTCTTGGTCTATTATGCCTTGTTTCCAGTGGTAGGATTCGTTATGGGGATTTCAAGTTTTCTGCTGAAAACGCTTTTTCGGGCAGATTTAGACGATGAAAAACCCATGTTCAACAGAGTTGACTTAGATAATTATGTTCGTCAACAGATCGAAGATCAGAACAATTTGGAAGAGGTGGAGAATGAGGTTCAGATCTTTCAGAATGCGCTTGATTTTGGAAAGGTAAAAGCTCGGGAGTGTATGGTTCCTCGCACTGAATTGATCGCCATGGATGTGAGTGATTCCATTGAGGAGCTCCGTCAGCGATTTATCGAAACGGGTTTGGGTAAGATCTTGATTTACCAGGAGAGCCTTGATAATATTATCGGTTACGTCCACAGCTTTGAGTTGTTCAAGAAGCCCAAGCAGATTCGCAATATTCTGCTTCCTCTTTCCATGGTCCCTGAGTCTATGCCGGCCAATGAAGTGCTCAATCTTTTGATACGCGAGCGAAAGAGCTTGGCTATTGTCTTGGACGAGTTCGGAGGCACCAGTGGATTGATAACCATCGAGGACGTCATTGAAGAGATCTTTGGAGAGATTGAAGATGAGCACGATCGTCAAGACTTAGTAGAGGAAGAGCTCAGCGAGAACAAGTTCTTGTTTAGCGCTCGATTGGAGATCGATTATCTCAACGAAAAGTACAAAATGGACTTGCCTGTTAGCGAGTCCTATGAGACCCTCGGCGGCTTGATTACTCATTACTACGAGAGCATTCCGGTAAAGGATGATGTAATCGTGGTCAAGCCCTTTATTTTCACGATTAAGAGTTCACGTCACAACCGCATTGAAGAGGTTATTCTTCGTGTGAAAGAGGAGGAATAGGGGCTTTCAAATTTCTGTCAATACTTGTATCTTCGTGGCCTTAATTAAAATCCATAGGAATGGCCACATTACAGAACATCCGCAAGCGTTCCGGACTTTTGATCGGAATTGTGGGATTTGCCATGCTTGCTTTTATTCTGACAGACCTTCTCAGTTCAGGAGGTTCCATTCTCCAGCGTGACCGAAATACGATCCTCGAGATTAACGGGGAAAAGATCAATTCGATCCAGTTCAATCAACGCGTTCAGAAGAGAATCGACGACTACATTGCCTCTAGCGGTGATGTGGGAATGACCAATGCTTCACGAGATCAATTCTTTGACTTAACCTATGACGAAATTCTCCGCGAGGGGATTATGGGAAGTCAGTACGAAGAGCTCGGGGTTCAAGTGACTGGAAAAGAACTCTGGGATGTCATTATTTCCAACCCAAGTATCAATACCAATCAAGGATTTCAGCGCGACGGACAGTTTGACGAGGCTCTCGTTAAAATGTACATCGACAACTTGGAGCAGCAGCGTTCTACTGACCCTCAAATGCAAGAGGCTTGGATTCAGTGGAAAGCTTTTGAAGATCAGCTGTACACCACTCAGTTCCAAAGCAAGTATAATAACTTGATTTCTGCTGGAATCATCGCGACGAATATCCAAGGGGAGATGAGTTTCCGCGATCGCAACACAACGGCGAACATCAGCTTGATTTATCGCCCTTACACGAGCATCAATGATAGCTCTGTGACCGTTTCGGAAAATGATATCAAAGGATATTACAACAAGAACAAGGAGGAGCTCTACAAACAAGAGGACGCTCGTGACATCGAGTACGTGGTATTCAACATTGTGCCTTCTGAAGAGGACATCGACGCGGCAGCACGTCGTTTTGATGAGCTTATGCAGGATGAAGTTGTGTACAACAACGAGACTAAGGAGAATGATACGCTTCGCGGTTTCATCAACACACAAGATGACTCTGCGTTTATCAATGCAAACAGTGAGCAAAGCCGCTATTTTGGACAGTGGTTGACAGAAGGTCTTTTGGACGCTCGCTACGACTCACTCATGTTTGCCAGTGAGCCTGGGTATATCTACGGACCTTATCGCGATGGTGATTTTTACCGGGCTGCAAAACTCATTGACAAAGGTGTTCAGCCGGATTCTGTTCGCGCTCGTCACATCTTGATTGCTTTTGCCGGTGCAGAACGCGCAGCGCCAGAAGTAGTACGCTCACCTCAGGCTGCCCAGGTGTTGGCGGACAGCCTTTTTGGCGTAGTGAAGGAAAACCCGGGTCAATTTGCAAGCTTGGCTAGCCAGTACTCAGATGGACCATCCAAAACTAAAGGTGGGGATCTTGAGTGGTTCCAGCCTGGAATGATGACGACTAACTTCAACAACTACGCATTCAATAACGAAACTGGCGATATCGGTCTTGTAATTACCGAATTCGGATTCCACATCATCGAGATCACGGATCAAGGTGGTGCAAGCCCTGTTGTTAAAGTTGGGATCTTGGATCAACGAATCCTGCCTTCAAATGCAACAGAAGATCGAATCTACGCTGAGAGTAACGATTTGGCAGGGTCTGCCGAGTCCTTGGAAGCCTTCCGTGACAAAGCTCAAGAGCTTGGAGCAGAAGTTCGTCCAGCTACCAACCTACGCCCCTTGGACAAGACAGTTCCTGGGATTGCGGACAGTCGTGTCATCGTTCGTTGGGCATTCGAAGATGGAAGTTCAGAAGGGAATATCAACATTTTCGACGTTTCGAATCAAGTAGTCGTTGCTTATTTGACTAAGATCAAGGAAGAAGGATATGCTTCTTTGGAAGACGTACGTGCTCAAGTGGAAAATCGCGCACTTCGTGAAAAGAAGGCGGAAACCTTAAGTGCTGATCTCCAAGGAGCGAGCAACCTCAACGATTTGGCGCAGTCTCTAGGGACACAAGTAATCAATGCTACTGCAGTTTCTTTTGCGAACAGCAGCGTTAGCGGTGTCGGAAATGAGCCAATGATTGCAGCAGCAGCCGTTTCTCTTCCATTGAATACCGTGAGTGAGCCAATCGTTGGAAATTCAGGCGTTTTTGTGATTCAGGTGAACAGCCGCAATGAAGCTGCCGCGCAAGAAAGCTATGCTACCGAGGTTCAACAGATCGGAAACCAATACGGTACTCGTATCACAAATGATGTATTCGAAAGCTTAAAGACGCAGGCTAGCGTCGTGGACAACCGTGCACGTTTCCAATAAGATTTTTGATATCTAAGCGAATCCCCGTTGACTTTTGTTGACGGGGATTTTTTTTACCGAAGAATGGTCATCCGGTAGGCGTCGAGTTTGACAAAAATGAACAGGAGAATGGTGAACCCCCACAAACTGGATCCCCCGTAGCTAAAGAAGGGTAAAGGGATTCCGATAACCGGGGCTAAGCCAATGGTCATGGCAATATTGATAGCAAAGTGCACAAAGAGTATACTGGCTACGCAGTAGCCGTAAATGCGGCTAAAATGAGAGCGCTGGCGCTCTGCAACTTGGATAATTCTAAGAATTAAGGTCACGAATAGGGCAATGGTTAATAAAGAGCCCACAAATCCCCATTCTTCTCCGACCGTGCAAAAAATGAAGTCGGTACTTTGCTCGGGGACAAAGTCATACTTTGTTTGTGTTCCATTGAGAAAGCCCTTACCCCAGAACCCACCGGAACCGATGGCAATTTTACTTTGCTCGGTATTGTAACCGACGCCTTGCGGGTCATCCATTTTTCCGAGAAGAATGTTGATTCGATTGCGATGACGGTCTTCCAGGATATTATTGAAGGCGTAGTCTACGCTTTGAGTAAAGCCAATAGCTCCTAGGCCTAGGAGAGAAATAAAGATCCATGCCCTTTTTGTTTTACGTGTGATATAGATGAAAACAAGCCCGGCCAGGAGAATCAATCCGCTCAGCCACCACTGATCTATGAGCAAGGCCAGCAAAAAGAGAATGGCAGCAGAAACGCCGATGACGAGATAGTTCCCACTCAGTCCTTCCCGGTAAAGGACGAGGAACAAGGCGGTGAAGACGAGAGCAGATCCAGGATCCGGTTGAGGAATGATCAGGACCATGGGGAGGGCAATAATTCCAAGCGCATAGAGCTTATCTCTCCAAGTGGCCAATGAACGATTCATACCACTTAAAAAGGCGCTCAAGGCAAGAGCGGTTGCAAATTTGGCAAACTCTGAAGGCTGAATACTGAACCCGCCGAAAGCGTACCAACTACGAGCCCCGGCAATCTCCTTGCCGAAGAATAAAACGCCGAGCAGAGCAGCCATCATGATTCCGTAAAGCGGAAAGGCGAAGGTTCTGAAGAACTTTCCATCTACGATAACAATAAGCAAAATGAGCACCAAGGCAGTCAGAATCCAAAGGAATTGCTTTCCGTATTTCTGACTCATATCAAAGATGCTCGCGTGCTCTTCATTGTAGACCGCGGCGTAGATGTTCAGCCATCCTAGGAGGACCATAAGGCCATAAAGGCCTACGGTCAGCCAATCGATATTCGCAAATGGGTTTTTATCGTTCCTCACCGATCCGCTGTGCTTGTTGTTCGTATTCCTCTGCCAGGCTTCCTTCGAGCATTCGCTGCTCCAAATCTGTTCGCGAAATACTGTCTCTCATGTACTTCTCCACCAAGAGGCTGGCCATTGGCGCTGCCCATCTAGATCCCCAATAGCCGTTTTCAACAAAAATGCTGATGGCAATTTGGGGATTGTCCTTAGGGGCAAAGGCGATGAAAATACTGTGGTCTTGTCCATGTGGGTTTTCTGCTGTACCTGTCTTCCCGCAGATTTCGATTCCCTCAATTTGCGACCAGTAAGCCGTACCGTCTACATCGGTATACACGCCGTGCATACCTTCTACAATGGGCTCAAAGTAGCGTGGCTCAATTGTGGTGTATTTAGGCTGAGTGAAATTGGTGTCCGAGATGGCCTGTCCGTCAATGGCTTTGACGATATGAGGAGTAAAGTAGAACCCTCGATTGGCAATGGTGGCCGAAAGATTGGCCAATTGGATTGGGGTGACCAGCAGTTCACCTTGTCCAATAGCGTTGGAAATGGTGGTAACGGCTCGCCAAGACCCGGGAGGATAAACTCGATTATAATAGTCGGCATCTGGGACGTGGCCTTTTCGTCCCGTAGGGAGATCGTTGCCCATATACCGTCCCAAACCAAAGCTTTTGACGTGCTGGGACCAGGCGTCCTTACCTTCCGCGGTGCTTGGGTATTTTTCAATGATGTCCTTATAGGTTTCGCAGAAGTAGGCATTGCAAGAAGCCACGATGGCCTTGTCTAGTCGATAGGGGCCGGGATCACTGTGGCATCCGACGTGGAGAGATTTGTAACGCCATCCATGTCGGCAGTAATGCGTTGTGAATTCGGTCAGCACCCCTTCTTGGAGCCCGATTAGGGCATTCACAATTTTAAAGGGTGACCCAGGGGGGTATTCCGCCAATACAGCACGGTCGTACATGGGCAAATTAAGCGTGTCTGCATCGAGCTTCCGGAAGTTCGCACTCCGAATTCGCCCGACGAGCAGGTTTGGATCATAGGTTGGCGCACTGACCAAGGCGAGGATTTCTCCTGAGGAAGGCTCAATAGCCACAATACTTCCTCTTTTCTCAGTCATTAGGGCCTCTGCAAATCGCTGCAAGTCAATATCGATGGTGGTGGTCACTTCGGCCCCTGGAATGGGTACCGTATCGTATTTACCTTTTTGAAAAGATCCTTTGATCCTATTGTGAACATCGACCATGCGGTATGATACTCCTCTTTGACCTCGAAGGGCATTTTCATAGCTCTTTTCTACCCCAGCACCTCCTATGTAATCTCCAGGCGCGTACTCCGGTCTCTCCTGAATTGTTCGGTCCGATACCTCTCGGACGAAACCGAGTACGTTGGCCGCCGATGCATAAGGATACTGACGGAGCGTTCTTTTTTGGACGTAGAACCCGGGATAGTTAAAGAGCTTTTCCTGTACCCCCGCGAATTGCTCGCGGCTAATTTGTTTCAGAAAGACTGAGGGCTTGTAATACGAGTACCCGCGCCGGCGTCGAAGCGCATCCCATCGTTTCGCGAACTGGAGCGTGTCGATCCCTAGGTCCGCACAGAACGCAGCTGTGTCGAGATCCTCAACTTCGCGAGGAATCACCATGAGGTCGTAGGCGGGTTGATTGCTGACAATGAGCGTTCCGTTTCGGTCGTAGATATATCCTCGGTCCGGATATAGTGTAATGGCGCGGAGCACATTGCTTTCTGCGCTTAGCTTGTATCGGTCGTCAACGACTTGGAGATAGAATAAGCGAATCAGAAAGATCAGGCCAAGGAGTGGGACGATCAGGTAGACCAGAAGTTTTCGCCGTTCAAAGAGATCACCTTGGGTCATTCGCTGCGTCGATTAAAAATGAGCAGAACCAAGAAGATGAGGGCAACGGTAAAGACCGTGCTTAAGAGTGTCCGAGCCAGTACGGTGAAGAACTCGGAAAAGCGGAAGGCTTCTAGAAAGAACAGTAGGAAGTGGTGCGCAAAAACCAATAGAACGGTATAGCTCAAGAATTTCGCGGTCCCCATGGTCGATAGGCCCAAGTATTCCCACTCGTCTTCTCCGCGCGTGGCATAGAGGCGAATCGCCCAAGGTCTCAGGTAGGCCACCAAGGTCGAGGCTGCTGCGTGTAGTCCATAACTGCCCATGAACACGTCAAGGACTAATCCCGTACCAAATCCGATGAGCAAGAGGTAAAACTTGTTCAGTCGAGGGGGGAGTAGGAGAATAAAGAGGATGTACAAATATGGGTTGATGTAACCACTGAATTGAACCTGGTTCAAGAGGGCAACCTGAGTGACCATCAAAACGAAGAAGCGGGTGAGATGTAGTCCTGGCCTATTCATCGATAGTGGCCGCTTCAAGGGAATCTCGCTCCCAAGTCAATTTATTCTCGATGATGTACACATGTCGCAAGCGCGAAAAGTCCGTACTCAGCTTAACGGTGATGTCATAGTAATTGGTGCCCGGAACCAGTTCCGCGTCATCGATGATCCCCAACATGATGCCTTCGGGAAAAATATTGGAAAAGCCATTGGTTACAATACTGTCCCCGGGTGTAATCTGTGCGTGCTTCGGGATATCTCGAAGTTTCGCTCGCTGATGGTTTTTACCATCCCACTGCAGAATACCGAAATGATCCGATCCGAGCAGTTTTGCAGAGATCATAACGTCCCGATGAAGGAGTGGAAGGACTACAGAATAGTGCGATGAGGTGCTCTTCACAATTCCGACTACGCCCTTGGTATCAAAGACGCCCATTCGCGGCTGAACGCCGTGCCTTGTTCCGCGGTTGATGGTGACGTAGTTATTACGTTTGTTGAACGTGGCTTTGACCACCTTGCCCCCGTAAAAATGGTATTGCTGCTCGCGCGTGCTATCGGTCCGTAGGACCCGCTCAATTCCGTTATCAAAACCCGAGGACGGGAGCTGACTATAGAGGGCGGCGTTGTCGTCAACCAGAAGTTTATTGCTCTCGCGCAGGTGGAAGTATTCACGCCAGTAGTCGATGGAGGCGTAGAGGCGTCCTGTGACCTCAGTGGTGCCGTTCCAAAAAACACTGTTTTGAAAGCTGTGGTTGCGCGCGATCAGCACCATAGCGATCAACTCTAAACCAATGAAAGTCAGAGTGATATGAAAGCGATATAGAAATAAAAGGATGCTGCGCATGGATGAAAAACGACCTACAACTTTAACGCATTAAGAACGTAAATTTGTCGACGTTTTTCAAGGCAATTCCGGTGCCGCGAACAACAGCTCGCAATGGATCTTCTGCAATGAATACCGGCAGTTCTGTTTTGCGAGAAATTCGCTTGTCCAGACCGCGAAGCATGGATCCTCCACCGGCCATGTAGATTCCCGTATTGTAGATATCCGCGGCGAGTTCTGGAGGGGTCATGGACAGCGCTTCCATAATCGCGTCTTCAATACGAATGATGGACTTGTCGAGGGCCTTGGCAATCTCGCCAAAGGTGACCTTAACTTCTTTGGGTTTCCCGGTCAACAAGTCCCGACCCTGTACGGCATAAGGCTCTGGCTTATTCTCAAGATCTTCAGTAGCCGCTCCAGTCTCGATTTTGATGCGTTCCGCCGTACGCTCTCCAACCGCTAAATTGTGTTGGGCGCGCATGTAGTAGACGATATCACTAGTGAAGACATCACCCGCAACCTTAATGGACTTGTCGGCGACGATTCCACCTAGAGCAAGTACCGCAATCTCAGTGGTACCCCCACCGATATCGATGATCATATTTCCTTTCGGCTCGGTCACATCCACACCGATTCCGATGGCTGCTGCCATGGGCTCGTGGATGAGGTACACCTCTTTGGCACCCGCGTGCTCCGCAGAGTCACGCACCGCGCGTTTTTCGACCTCTGTGATCCCAGAAGGAATACAGATGACCATGCGCAGTGATGGAGCAAAGAATTTGTTCTTGAGTGCGGGGATGTTCTTGATCATCTCCCGAATCATGTGCTCGGAAGCGTTAAAGTCGGCAATCACACCATCCTTCAGTGGGCGAATGGTCTTGATGCCTTCATGCGCCTTTCCGTGCATTTGCTGAGCAGTACGCCCAACGGCGATCACCTTACGGCTCATGGAGTCCACGGCAACGATGGACGGCGCGTCCACGACGACTTTATCATTGTGGATGATCAAGGTGTTCGCTGTCCCTAGATCGATCGCAATATCCTGCGTCATGAAATCAAATAAACCCATCAGCCTCGTGCTCTTTTAGTCAATCCTCTAAAAGTAAAAAAATTAGTGCTTGAAGTGACGCGTTCCGGTGAATACCATGGTCATTTCATGCGCATCGCAATAATCGATGCTCAGCTGGTCTTTGATGGATCCTCCGGGTTGAATAACAGCCTTAATTCCCGCCTCATCGGCAATCTCCACACAGTCGGGGAAAGGGAAGAAGGCATCACTCGCCATAACGGCCCCATTCAGGTCAAAATCGAAGCTACGCGCCTTGGCAATGGCTTGGCGAAGAGCATCGACCCGGCTGGTCTGTCCAGTTCCGCTCGCCAGAAGCTGGCCGTCTTTGGCCAGAACAATGGTGTTCGATTTGGTGTGCTTGCAAATCTTGCTCGCAAACTCCAAATCCACCAATTGAGCCTCAGTCGGAGCCACCTGCGTTCTCGTTTCCATCTCCTCTTTGCGGTCGGTCACGCTGTCGCGATCTTGTTCCAGAACACCGTTCAAGGTGGTGCGGAATAGCTTCTTAGGCAAGTCCACTTCTTTCTGAATGAGGATGATTCGGTTCTTTTTGCTCTTCAAAATTTCCAGTGCCTGCGGCACGATGCTCGGAGCAATCACCACCTCGCAAAACAGCGTATTGATTTCTTCTGCCGTGGCTACGTCAATAGTTTCGTTCGTGATCAAGATTCCACCAAAGGCCGATACCGGATCACCTGCCAAAGCATCTTTGTACGCATCGACCAAGTTTTCGCGACTGGCCACACCACAAGCGTTATTGTGCTTCAGGATGGCAAAAGTGCAGGTATCAAATTCTTTCATCAAGTTCACTGCGGCGTCCACGTCCAAAAGGTTGTTGTAGCTCAACTCCTTGCCGTGGAGCTTGTCGAACATGCCTTCTAAATCCCCGTAGAAAACACCTTCTTGATGTGGGTTTTCCCCGTAACGCAAGACATGCGCGGTCGGGATTGAACGCTTAAAGCTCTGGTCTTCATCGTGCTGGAAGTAGTGGTAGATGGCCGTATCGTAGTGCGAGCTGATGTTGAACGCGCGACCGGCTAGGTATTTGCGCTGCTCCAAAGTGGTGGTACCGTCACCTTCTTCCAAAATGCGCTGTAGATAGTCGTAGTCCCGACGTGAGGGGACAATGACCACGTCGTTGAAGTTCTTTGCCGCGGCACGAATTAGTGAAATCCCGCCGATGTCGATTTTCTCAATGATGTCTTGCTCAGCTGCCCCACTAGCTACCGTATCTTCAAAAGGATAGAGGTCAACAATCACTAGATCAATTTCTGGGATATCGTACTCCGCGAGCTGGTCGAGGTCATCTTGAAGTGGACGTCGAGCGAGGATGCCGCCAAAAACTTTTGGATGAAGCGTTTTGACGCGACCTCCCAGGATGGATGGATAGGAAGTGAGGTCCTCAACTTTCTCGCATGGGATACCTTGACGCATAATAAAGTCATAGGTTCCACCGGTAGAAAGAAGGGTGACTCCGTTTTGGTGGAGCAATTGAACGAGAGGCTCCAAACCCTCTTTGTGGAATACCGAAATGAGGGCGGTTTTAATTTTCTTGACAGCCATGAGAATGGGGATACTTTTGAAGACGCCAAAGGTAACAAATTGACCTGCACTTCGCTATATTTGGACTTATGATCTACTTGCGCCTTTTCAACGAAAGCATCAAGTTCGCCCTCCACGCACTTGCTGTAAATCGACTTCGCACGGTTCTCTCCTTACTGGGCGTTACCATCGGTATTTTTGCCATTATCGCTGTATTCACCGTAGTGGATTCACTCGAGCGCAACGTTCGCGATGATCTCAACGAACTTGGAGACAATGTCGTCTACATTCAAAAGTGGCCGTGGGGCGGCGGTGGCGGAGAGTACGAATGGTGGGAGTACATGAAAAGGCCTGAAGTCAAGTACGAAGAGTTGGAAGTGGTACAGAAACAAACGCCCAGCTTATTTGCAGCGACATTCGGAGCTTCCCGAAGCGTAACCGTGAAATACGAAGGAAACTCCATAGAGCGCGCTGGAGTATTTGGTGTGAGTGAGGACTACGATGTCATGTGGGATTTTGATTTGACCGAAGGACGGTACTTCACGGATCTTGAATTCAGAACCGGTCGAAACTTTGCCATGATTGGCGCTCATATTGCCGAAAAGTTCTTCCCAGGTGGAGGGGGCATAGGACAGGAGATTCGCGTATTGGGTCAAAAGCTGTACGTCATTGGAGTCTTTGAGGAGCAAGGGAGCAACACCTTTGGAAATTCACCTGACGAGCTTGTGGTGGTGCCCATTAATTTCCTGAGGAAGTTCATCGATATGGACCGCAGTAACCCGATGATCATGGCCAAGGCCAAGCCCGACGTTGCGGCGGATCAATTGAAAGACGAGCTTCGCGGGGTGATGCGTAATGTGCGTCGATTAAAACCGAAAGCAAAGGACAATTTTCAACTCAATGAAATCAGCGCCATCTCAGCAGGAATTGAAGGGCTCTTCGATATCATTGGGGCGGCAGGAGCCATTATTGGCGGCTTTTCTATCCTCGTGGGGGGCTTTGGTATTGCCAACATTATGTTCGTGTCCGTAAAGGAGCGCACGAATCAAATCGGAATCCAGAAGGCCCTCGGGGCCAAGAACTCCTTCATCATGCTCCAATTCTTATTTGAATCAGTCATCCTCTGTGTTCTTGGAGGTGGCGTTGGATTGCTTTTGGTCTTTGGAGGTGCCACAGCGGTTCGAATGGCTGCCGATTTTAACATTGCCATGAGCATAGGCAACGTCATCACTGGGGTCGGAATCTCCGCCTTGATCGGTGTCATTAGCGGATTTATCCCTGCGTACACCGCTTCTCGATTGGATCCTGTTGAAGCGATCCGCACTGGCATGTAAAACTCTTACTGTACGCTGACCTTTTGGGTCATCATTCGGCCATTGACCGAAGCACGAACAAGGTACCAGCCGGAGGCCAAAGTGGAAGCGTCGAAGAAAAAGCGATTGGTTCCAGCAGCCAATTTTCCATTATGTAAGACTTGGATGACCTGTCCATTTGAACTTAAGAGCTCTACGGTTCCCGTTCCTCCAACAGGCGTATTTAAAGGCACACAAGTAATGGCCGAAGCTGGGTTTGGATAGACATTTTTGAGCGCTGCGCCTTCCTCTTCTAGACTGATGGCATTGGCCAGGACTGTTTCAAAGTATCCTTGAGGTGCGGGCATTGGGCGACGCTGAATCTTTCCGTCGTTCGCCACAGCTTCAATGTAGTACTGTAGATAATCGTACGGAGTGGTCGGTGTAATGACTACGGGGATGGGGGCTGACCAAGAATTTCCTGAACCAGCTGTCATCGGAAGAGCCGTGAAAGCTCCTGTAGTTCCGTACCGGAAGAATAATGTAGCCGACGCAATACCGATCTTGTGCTGGATCTCCGCTTCAATGAGCGGGACGTTAATGGTCGAAAGGGTGTCGCGATTCCAGTGCTGAATTAAAAGCGGTTGACGAACACCAATACTGTGTGTGATGCAATGAAGAGCTCCGGCGGCAGGAATGATGGCTTCACAATTAATCGGCACTATGTTGTAGCCCGGAAGGGCCTCGTTGTAAATGCGCAAGGCCGTGGTGTCAAACTCTTCCCGATAGGTGGGTACCAAAACGGTTTTATTGATGAAAATACTGTTGGTGAAGGTCCGGTAGTAGGCGTTGGGCGCGTAGTTTCCGGCCAAGCTAGGCGGCATAGGGACACGGATGAGTCGGAATGGGTTTCCGTCACGCGCTGTGTAATTGCTCAATACGTATTGAAGATTCGCCTCTAATTGTGGCCCGTCAGAAACTCCAGCAGGGAACTCTCCAACCAGAAGGGTATTCTCATTGATGAGTTTCATGTGCATGTCAATGTGCGAAATGATGTCAAAGGGGAGCTCGTCCATTCGGACATAAGGATCGATAGCCATGTAATCCTTCATCAAGGAATCGACTTCGGCAGCTGTTTTTACCGTTTGATTGAACTGTCCGGTAGGTCCGTTCTCCACAACTACGAGCTCACTGGAGAAACCAATTCCGGTTCCCTCACTCATGAAGTTTCCACCGGTATGGACCAAGTCGTCCGGGGCAACAGTAGACGAGTATAAAGCATAATTGAATTCGTTGGCGATGCCCTCCGGAACTTGATCATCCAAGGGACGTGGGCGATTGTAAATCCAATCCACGAGCACTAGACTGTCGACATCATTCAGATAGACGCTGTTTTGTCCGTAATCTCGACACCAAACCGAATTAAAGCCCTGCTCAATGAAGCGCAGGTTTTGGTTGGGAACCCCGCGATTTGCAAGGGCGGTAATGACGCTGTTGGAGTCATTACAGGTGATGATCACGGTAACTTCATCCTGGGCGGCATCCACAATTTCGGCTAGGATATCGGCGTATCCTGTCCACGTAATGGTCAAGTACTCAATTTCTTCCCATTCCGCCATGGTGCGCATGGGACCAGGCGGGGGTGTGGGGATTCCCTCTGGTGAAGGAGGAACATATGAGTCCATGAGGGCTTGCTCAGTCGGGGTCATGAATCGTGGAAGCGGTGTTTCCTGTGCATAGGACAGGGAGGAAACGACCAAGACAAGGAGTAGTAGCGATCTTTTCATAGCTCTAATATACAGGAATCCTAGGAGGACTGCAGATACCCGGATAATAGATGTATCTACATTAAAAAAAATGTGTAGATTTGTTTCTATGAGCATTGAAGAAGCCATCAAACAGAAGACGTTCAAGACCGAACAAGAAAAGGCTTTGATCAATATTCTCTACACCGGGAACTTCTTGACCCTGCGTCAGGGGCAAGTTTTTAAAGCCTACGGCTTGACGCATCAGCAATACAATGTGCTGCGCATTCTGCGCGGTCGTAAAGGTGAGCCCGCTTCGGTCAAGTTGCTCATTGAGCGTATGTTGGATAAATCCAGCAATGTGAGCCGACTAGTAGACAAATTGGTTCAAAAGAAACTGGCTACTCGCGAGTTTTGCGAAAGCGATCGACGTCAAGTAGACATCTTCATCACAAAGGAAGGACTGGACCTTCTGGACTTAATTACAAAGGAGCAGCCATCACCTGTGGAAATGCTTCGGGGGCTTTCAGAAAAACAGCTCGAAGACCTGAACGCGACACTCGATTTGATTCGAGACGTTTTTAATCAATAAAACTCAGCCAATCTCTTACAAATGGCTTGCAGCAGTCGCTCATCGCGAATGTTGAAAGCGCTTGGCGTGTGGGAATCGATGTCGATTTGGCCGACAAATCGATCTCCATCCATAATGGGCACCACAAGCTCTGACTTGGTTTCAATACTACAGGCAATGTAGTTGTCTTCTGCCGTCACGTCACTGACGTTGATCGTTCGTTCTTGAACGGCACTTTGACCACAAACCCCTTTTCCAAAGGGAATACGCTTGTGCTCCGTGGGCTCACCGGCGTACTGTCCAAGCACCAATTCATCCTTCTCTGAATCCTTCATGTAGAAGCCCACCCAATCATAATGCCCAATCTCGTGAAGGAGTAAGTCGCAAATGGCTTTTTGCTTCTCCCGCATACTGAGATTCTTATCGATAATTTCGATTGCTTTGATCTGTATTTCTTGATGCTTGGCTTCTTGTAACATGGGCGCAAAAATAGATGTCAAAAATACGAATTAAAGGCCTATTGCCTCGAGGATATGTGGTCCGAAAACCACTAAGCCAATGATGGCTGAAGTAATCGACGCAATCAAGACTCCTCCAGCCGCCACGTCCTTTGCCCGACCCATGGATGGATCGTGCTCCGGGTGAAGGTGGTCGAGGGTTTGCTCCAAAGATGAATTGAGCGCCTCAAGTCCGTTGACCAATCCAATGCACATCAACACGGCAATCCACTCGAATGTTTCGAGGTGAAAATACCATCCGCCCATGAGGGCAATAATGGAAGCCGCCAAGTGAAAGCGACCGTGTCGCTCGCGTGTCCACAAAAGCCAGAGTCCGTGGAATGCGGCCTGGAAAGATCGAATTTCTTTCATGTTCAATCGGTCAAGATATCCCGGAGTAGTTCGATGGCGCGGTCTACGGATGGGACGTTCTGAAAACTCAAGGTAAGGCGATTATTTCGCTCCTTCATGGTGACCGTTCTGAAGTTGTTCTTGAGGTAGTTCAGGATTTGCGTGAAGGTGGCACTCTGGTAGAACGGACTGCTTTGGTCGCTGATAAAGAAGCCAATCATCTTGTTGGCCTTTAGGGTCAGTTTTTCGAAGCCGAGTTTGCGGCCAATCCAGCGCAATCGCACACTGATCAGTAGGTCGTGAACAGCCGGTGGGATTTCTCCAAATCGGTCGATCATGCCCTGCTCAAACTTGCGCAATTCCTCTTCGGTCTGTAGGTTGTTGAGTTGGCGGTACAGTGCGAGTCGTTCGGCAATATTATTGACGTAATCGTCTGGAATTAGAATTTCAAGGTCGGTATCCAGAAGGGTTTCTTCTGCCAAGAAATGTTTCATCTTGTCTTCTTCCTGCTTGTACAGGTCCTTGAATTCTTCTTGCTTGAGCTCATTCAAAGCCTCACCCAAGATCTTTTGATACATCTCAAAGCCGATGTCTCCGATAAACCCGCTCTGTTCGGCGCCGAGCAGATCTCCAGCCCCGCGAATTTCCAGGTCGCGCATGGCAATATTGAATCCACTGCCCAGGTCGCTGAACTGTTCCAATGCTTTCAGGCGTTTACGAGCCTCTTCCGTCATTGCGGAGTAGGGAGGAGCAATCATGTAGGCAAAGGCCTTTTTGTTCGATCGCCCTACGCGGCCCCGCATTTGATGGAGGTCACTGAGTCCAAAGAAATTGGCATTGTTGATGATGATGGTGTTCGCGTTGGAAATATCGAGTCCGGATTCGATGATGGTCGTCGAAATGAGCACGTCGAATTCCCCTTCCATGAAGGCGAGCATGATTTTTTCGAGCTTGGCGCCTTCCATCTGTCCATGAGCCACACCGATTTTGACATCGGGCAGTAGGCGCTGAATCATTCCCGCCACTTCACTGATGTTTTCAATGCGATTGTGAACAAAGAATACCTGTCCACCGCGGCTTACTTCATAGGCCACAGCATCGCGAATCAATTCTTCATTGAACCCGCGCACTTCAGTCTGCACTGGATAACGGTTCGGCGGAGGCGTACTCAGCACGCTGAGGTCCCGCGCGCCCATGAGCGAAAACTGCATGGTCCGGGGAATAGGCGTGGCACTTAAGGTCAGTGTATCTACGTTGACGCGAATGGTCTTGAGTTTGTCCTTGACCCCAACCCCGAATTTCTGCTCCTCGTCGATGACCAGGAGGCCCAAATCTTTCCACTTGACGTCTTTCCCGACAATCCGATGCGTACCGATGAGGATATCGACCTTGCCTTCCTCTAAGCGCTTCAAAGTCTCGCGTTGCTGCTTGGTGCTGCGGAAGCGGTTGATGTATTCGACCGTCACGGGGAAGTCCTTCAATCGCTCCACAAAAGTCTTGTAGTGCTGGAAGGCTAGAACGGTAGTCGGTACTAGGATGGCGACCTGCTTTCCGTTGTCCACGGCCTTGAAAGCGGCGCGCACGGCCAATTCGGTCTTACCAAAGCCCACGTCTCCACAGACCAAGCGATCCATGGGCATTTCTTTTTGCATGTCTTCCTTGATCATTTCCGTAGCCTTCTCCTGATCCGGAGTGTCTTCGTAAATGAAGGAAGCTTCAAGTTCCAGTTGTAGGTAACTGTCGGGTCCACAGGCAAAACCCTTTTGCTCTTTCCGCTTGGCGTACAGCTTGATGAGGTCGTAGGCGATCTTTTTGACCTTGGTCTTGGTCTTCGCTTTGGTCTTTGCCCAGGTTCCCGATCCCAGTTTATGGATTTTGGGTGCGGTGCCTTCCTTGCCGTTGTATTTGGAAATTTTGTGCAGGGAGTGGATGCTGATGTACAGGATGTCATTGTCCTTGTAGATCAGCTTGATTGCCTCTTGCTGCTTGCCGTTGACATCGATTTTCTTCAGCCCACCAAAGGTTCCGATTCCGTGATCAATGTGGGTCACAAAATCCCCAACCTGCAAACTCGTCAACTCCTTTAAGGTGATCGCCTGCTTCTTCTCAAATCCCGTTTTGAGTCGGAACTTGTGGTAGCGATCAAAGATTTGATGATCTGTGTAGCAAACGATTTTGCGCTCGTGATCGATGAACCCTTCGTGCAGGGTATAGAGCACAGGCGTGAACTTCACCTCGGCATCGATGTCCTCAAAGATGTCGTGAAAGCGCTCTACTTGTTTGGCCGATGCACACAGGATGAGGTTCTCATAGCCCTGTTCATCGTGCTTGTGAAGGCTTTCGGCGAGGAGCTCAAAATTTTTGTTGAAGGCGGGTTGCGGGACGCTTCCAAAGGCGAAGGCCTCATCGGCCCGATGCATGAAGCCCTGACCAAATTCCACCAAATCGAAGTCGTTTAACTCCTTCTTCCAGGCCTTCCGGTTCAAGAACAGTTCCTCCGGGGTTCGATGACGAACACCGCCACTGAGCTCTTCAAAGGCCTCTTGAGCTTTTTCAAAATTCTTTTCGAGTCGATCGCCCGCCAACTCTGCATTTTTGGTCCAAATGACCGTCTCCTTACTGAGGTAGTGCAAAAAGCTCTCGCGCTGCTCCACCATGGTCTTGTCGCTCACGTTGGGCACAATGGTGATGGCCTTTACGCGCTCTTCACTGACCTGTGTTTCAATATCGAAGGATCGAATGCTGTCGACCTCGTCCCCGAAGAACTCAATGCGGTAGGGCATGTCGTTGCTGAAACTGAAGACATCGACGATTCCTCCTCGAATGCTGAACTGACCGGGGTCGGTTACAAAATCGACCCGCTCAAAATGATATTCGTTTAGGGTCTCGTTGAGAAAGTCTGGACTGAGCATATCGCTCTCTTTGACCCGCAAGGTGTTCTTGGAAAGTTCCTTTCGAGTAATCACCTTTTCGAAGAGCCCCTCGGGATAGGTGACTACAGCTGCCGCCTTACGGCGCGATGAAAGTCTGTTCAGAACCTCCGCTCGCAACAACACGTTCGCATTTTCCGTCTCTTCAATCTGGTATGGGCGCCTGTAACTCCCCGGGAAAAACAGCACGTCCCGTTCGCCCAAGATGCTCTGAATATCGTTCAAGAAATAGGCGGCCTCCTCCTTGTCGTTCAGGACAAATAGGTGAGGCACAGTGGAGTTCTTGAAAACGGAAGCAGCGATGATGGCCGATAAGGATCCCGCCAGCTCTTTGAGGTGCACGCGTTGTACTCCGGGCTCGTGGAGTTTTTCCGCGACCCGTTTGACCTGCAGGTCCTTTTCGTAAAGCTGCGTAAATTCTTGCTGGTTCATCGGCCTTTACTAAGTCAGCCGCGCATCAATTGTTCAATTTCGGAGACCATTTTTGGTGATCCGACGTAGTAAGGGACACGTTGGTGAAGATCCGTAGGCACAATTTCCATGATGCGCTGTTCGCCGTTCGAGGCATAACCTCCTGCTTGTTCGATCAAAAAGGCCAAAGGAGCACATTCGTACAAAAGGCGAAGTTTTCCGTTCGGTGCCTTCTCCGTAGAAGGATACATATAGATACCGCCTTTCAACAGGTTCCGGTGAAAATCAGCCACTAAAGAGCCGATGTACCGGGCGCTGTATTGACGCTCTTTACACTTGTGCACGTAGTCTTGAACGCCTTGTGGTGCGGAAAACAAGTTTCCTTCATTGATGGAGTAAATGCTCCCGTCTTGAGGCACCTGCATATTGGGGTGCGATAGACAGAACTCACCGATCGAGGGGTCCAAGGTAAAGCCATTCACTCCCCGACCACTCGTGTATACGAGCATGGTCGAAGATCCGTAAATCACGTAACCCGCCGCCACTTGCTCCGTTCCGGGCCGATAAAACTCGTCTACGGTCACAGGGCCTTCAAATTTTCCGCGGCGGAAGATGCTGAAAATGGTTCCTATGGAGACGTTGACATCAATGTTCGACGAGCCGTCCAAGGGATCCATGGCCACCAGGTACTTACCGTCATCGGCGATACCGTCGAGCACAACAATGTCTTCATCTTCTTCCGATGCAATGGCTCGGCACTCTCCACCATTTCGAAGCAGATCCATAAAGAGCGTATTCGCAAAGACGTCCAGTTTTTGCTGGTCTTCCCCTTGAATATTTCCACTCCCTGCGGCCCCGAGGATGTCGACCAATCCGGCCTTGTTGACCTCGCGGTTCACCACTTTCGCAGCAATGGTAATGTCTCCAAAAAGTCGGGTGAATTCGCCGGTCGCGTGTGGGAGCTCGGCCTGACGTTCAATAATGAATTCGCTCAGCGTTTGTACCGCCATTGTTGGGTTAGGCTTTGAAGCAAATATCGAAATAAATGGTTGAATCCAATGTGTACCTTTGTTTCGATATGAAGGATCACGAAATCAATATCCGCAGAGCGGTTCGAACGGACGTCCCCGCCATGCATGCCCTGGTTCGGGAGCTGGCCATTTACGAGAAGGCCGAAGAGCAGCACACCTTGAGCCTCGAGCAAATGGAGGAAGATGGTTTTGGGCCTACGGCCCGATACGAGGCGTTCATCGCCGAACGATCCGGCGAGGTCCTTGGGATGGCCATGTACTACGCTCGTTACTCTTCGTGGAAGGGCAAGACCTTGCACCTGGAAGACATTGTCGTTCGCGAATCGGAGCGAGGAGCGGGCATTGGAGCACTGTTGTTCGAAGCGGTCCTCGATAAGGCCGCCGAGTGGGACGTGGGCCGAATGGAGTTTGAAGTCTTAGGCTGGAACGAACCGGCCAAGCGTTTTTATGGTCGATATGGGATTACCGGCGATCCGGAGTGGGAGTTGTGGAAGGTGATGAATGAAGAGCTGCGTGCATGGGCGGCTAAAAGGAATGGAAATGAAGGTTCATAAATTCGGAGGAGCATCCATCAAAGACGCCGAAGGAGTTCGGCGAATCGCAAACATCATAGGCACTTTTGCCGATGACGCCTTGGTCATTGTATCGGCCATGGGCAAAACCACCAATTTGTTGGAAAAGGTGGTAAAACAGCATTACATCGGGGAAACCGAGAAGTCCTTTGCTCTCCTTTCAGAGTGTAAGGAACGACACATATCCATCATGGGTGAACTCTTTCCAGCCGATCATCCAGTGCACGATGAGGTCAACAACCTCTTCGTAGAATTGGAGTGGACCGTAGAGGATCCAGCCCGAGAAGAGTACGACTACAACTACGACCAAATTGTCAGCTACGGAGAGCTCATCAGCTCGCGAATTGTTTCGGCGTTCCTGGAAGAACAAAATTGGACGCATTCCTGGTTGGACGCACGTGATATTGTCAAAACCGACAACCGTCATAGAGATGCGCGAATCGATTGGCCCTTGTGTCAACAGCAAGCGAGCCGCTACATCAAGAGGGGTCAACGCTACTTGAGCCAAGGATATATTGGATGCACCAGCGAGAACTTCAATACGACCTTGGGTCGTGAAGGATCGGATTACAGCGCGGCTATTTTTGCCTACCTCTTGGATGCCGAAGAGGTGTGTATTTGGAAAGATGTTCCCGGGCTGATGAACGCCGATCCAAACGAGTTTGAAGAATCCACCTTGCTCGAAGAAGTCTCTTTTGCTGAAGCCATTGAGTTGGCCTTCTTTGGGGCCAAGGTCATTCACCCTAAAACCATTCAGCCGCTCAAGGAAAAGAATATTCCACTTCGGGTGAAGTCGTTTATCGCGCCGCAGGCGCAGGGCTCCACCATTCAAAGCGGAAGCCGTCAACATCCTGAGGTTCCGAGCTACATTGTCAAGCACGATCAAGTGTTGATCAACATTGCAGCGCGGGATTTGAGCTTCATTGCGGAACAGCATATGAGCAGCATTTTTGCGACGCTGGCCCAGCACGGATTTCGGGTCAATATGATGCAAAACAGTGCCGTGTCTTTCTCCGTGGTGACGGATGACGATGAGTTGAAGTTGCCCAAACTGGTCAGCGAGCTGGGCGCTCACTTTGAAGTTCAGGCCCAGGGCGGTTTAAGTTTGTATACGGTCCGCCACTATGCGGACAAATGGAAGCACCTTCTGGAGGGCCGTAAGGTCTTATTGGAGCAGCGCACCCCGGAGACCCTACAACTCTTATTGAGCGAAGCGTGAGTTTGGTCGATCCAGAAGAGTTCGCGCAGTTTACGCGTCTACGCCAGCTGGGCATGCCGCGTGTGGCGGAGCTCATCATGGAATTGCTCAAGCTGGATAAGGTCAACGCCATTTACGATGAATTCAGCGATGCTCCTGGTGCCGTGGAGTTTGCAGACGCCGTGCTGGAGAGGCTGGGGGTTGAGGTAGAAATCTCCGAGGAAGAACTCAAGCGCATCCCCAAGACGGGACCTTTTATTTCGGCTTCCAACCACCCTTTTGGTGGCATCGACGGAATCATTCTGATTAAGATATTGGCGGAACGTCGCCCTGATTTCAAGGTCATGGCCAACTTCTTGTTGCAGCGTATTCAGCCCTTGGCACCCAATTTCATTGGGGTGAATCCCTTCGAAAATGCGCGGGAGGCCAAGAGTAATCTGGGCGGGCTGCGGGAGGCGTTGCAGCACCTCAAGGAAGGGAAGCAACAGCTTCATGTTCCACTTGCTGGGCATGTTGCATCCGGTTTTGCGGACGGCCAAGCTGCCTTCCGAGGTCGTTGCTAAGAAGAATAAGAGGGTGGTTGTCCGAATTGGGCATGCCATCTCGGTGGATCAACAAGCTCAGTTCGAAAGTGTGGATCAGTATGGTCGATTCTTGAGGATGAAGACCTATGCCCTGGGGAATGCCATGCACGTGAACCGCTTTTTTCCCAAAGTACGGCTCGTGCCGAAAAAAGGGGAGGAGATGAAGCCTGTGGTAGAGCCGTTGCCTTCTTCAGAAGTTCAAGAAGAACTGACCCTTCTGCGCGAGGAGTTTTTCGAGTTCTCTTTTAGAAGCTTTGAGCTCTTTTTTATTCCGGGAAATCGAATGCCGAAGCTCTTGCAGGAAATTGGTCGCTTGAGGGAACATACTTTTCGCGCCGTAGGCGAAGGAACCGGAAATGAAATTGACGTAGACGAGTTTGATTTGTACTACCGTCATTTGGTGCTTTGGGATAAGGATGCGCAAAAGCTCGTGGGTGCGTACCGCGTTGGGATGGGAGCGGACATCATGAACCTATATGGCAAGCGCGGATTCTATTTTCAGTCCCTCTTTCGCTTGGATGATCCGGTCTTGCCGATGCTCCGGGAGACCATTGAATTGGGTCGGGCGTTTATTGTCAATGAATATCAAATGAAGCCCTATCCGCTCTTTCTGTTGTGGAAAGGCCTGACCATTATGGCGCTCAAGAATCCACAGTACCGATACTTCATCGGCTGTGTGAGCATTAGCAACAACTTTTCGAAGTACAGCAAGTCCCTCATTATTGAGTTCATCAAAAAGAACTACTACGACTACGACATTGCTCAGCACGTGCATCCACGGAAACGCTTTCGGGTTCGCTTGAAAAAGGCGGATCGAATGCTCGTTGATCTCAGCGAAGACGATGTTAACCGCATCGATAAATTGGTGGAGGAAATGGATCCAGGCAATATGCGCTTCCCCATCTTGCTCAAAAAATACATCAAGCAGAATGCGCGCATTGTGGGCTTTAATGTCGATCCCAAATTCAACAACGCCTTGGATGGTCTTATGATTCTAGACCTTTTGGATACACCAATGGAAACCCTGAATCAGGTCATTGAAGAGATCGGTGACGAAAAGATTGTTGAGGCCTTTGTTCAGCGAAAAAAGGAAGAAGGGAAGGATTAAAGCGCTAAAGCTGCGACCTTTTCCACGATCACCTCGGCCAATCGGCGATGACTCTCGTGGGTCCAACCCGCTACATGTGGACTTAAAATGACTCGGTCTTCCTCGAGCAACGCTTGCAAATCCGTTGGTACTGAGGCCCGATCGAATAGATTTGAAAAACTGCTGCTCTCGTATTCCAGAACGTCCAAACAAGCTCCCAGAATTTTGCCGCTGCGGAGCCCTCGAATCAGTGCTCCTGTATCTACGTTTTTACCTCTCGCGGTGTTGACCAAGAAAAAGGGACGAGCGCATTTTTCAATGAAGGCCTCATCGATATAGTGATGTGTTTCTTCGCTCTGGGGTAGATGTAAACTGATGATGTCGGCCTCTTCTTGAAGCTGTTCTAGGCTTGATTCTCTGATGTGCGCCCCGTGTTCCTGCGGAACGAAAAGCGTCTTGTATTTGTCGTGGGCCAAAACCTCCACGCCCAGACTAGCCAGCCGTTGCGCAAACCAAGAGCCCATATATCCATATCCAATAAGGCCCACCGTTTTTCCAGCGAGCTCGAGTCCTCGATTGGCCTCTCTCTTCCATACGCCATGACGAACTTCCGCATCTGCTCTGCGCAAGTTGTTGAACAGGGAAAGCAACATGCCTATGGCGTGTTCGGCAACAGCGTTGCGATTGCCCTCCGGAGCATTCAAACAAGCGACTCCCTTGGATTCGGCAAAGGCAACGTCGATGTTCTCCATGCCTGCGCCGACCCTTCCAATCCAGCGGAGTTGGGCAGCCGCCTCCAATAGCTTTTGGTCTATGGTAATGCGCGAGCGGATGACAAGACCTTTGTATTCGTGAACGCGATCGAGTATCTCTTGATAGCTCAATTCATATCCTGGTTCACAGGTATAACCCAATTCGGTTAAGCCCGCTACAAGCGCGTCGTGATTGTGATCGATGAGCAGGACACGGCCCGCCATTAGAAACCGAGGATTATTTTACCGATACCGAAGTAAATGCACAGACCAATCACGTCGTTGGTGGTGGTGATAAAGGGGCCTGTAGCCAAGGCAGGATCAATGTTGTATTTGTCCAAGGTCAAGGGCACAAAGGTTCCGAAGAGGGCAGCGAAAATGATGACGGCGAAGAGGGCGATGCTGACGGTTGTGGCCAGCATGATTTCCCAGCCGAGCAATTGGCTGATGCCGAATACAAGGACAGAAATAATGGCTCCGTTTAGCAATCCAACGCCCAGCTCTTTGGCTAGTTTGTTTCCGATGGTGCCTCGTTTGATGCTTTCGTTGGCCAACGAGTGCACAATGATGGCTGCTGATTGTACGCCTACATTACCGCCCATCGCAGCTATGAGGGGGATGAACAACCCCATAGTTCCATTCTCTTCTAGGGAGAACAAGTCGAGCATTTGAGCGGCGACCACTCCACCGAACATCCCAACCAGGAGCCAAGGCAACCTCGCTCGAGTTAATCGAAACAGATCATCGCTTTGTTCTACGCTTTCGGAGATACCCGAGGCCATTTGGTAATCGCGTTCGGCTTCTTCCTTCATGACGTCGAGAACGTCATCAACGGTTATTCGCCCTAAGAGCCGTTCCAGGTCGTCCACGACAGGTAGTACAACGAGGTCGTATTTTTGCATGATCATAGCAACCTCCTCATCATCTGTAGTCGCTTTGACGGAGATAACTGTGGGGTTAAAAATCTCTTTGACCTTTGTACGCGTGCTGTTAGTCAGAAGTTTTTTCAGGGAAAGTGTTCCTTTCAGGCGATCGTCGTCATCGACCACGTAGACGGTGTGAACTTCCTCCACATTTTCCGCCTGTCGTCGCATTTCTCGAACGCAGGTCATCACCGACCAATTTTCGTTGACCTTGATGAGCTCTTTAGCCATAAGACCACCGGCCGTGTCCTCTTCATAGGCTAGTAGGTCAACGATGGTTTTGGCTTGCTCGAGGTCTTCAATCTCTTCGATGACCTTTTCCTTGACGTCTTCGTCGAGCTCTGCGACAAAATCGGCAGCATCATCGGAGTCTAGGTTGAAGAGAATCTCGTTGGCAATAACATCTGGACTGAGATGGGAAACCACGCGCTCGCGGGTTTCTTCCTCGAGTTCCATCAAAATGTCTGCGGACTTCTCCTCGTCAAAGAGTTGGTAAAATAGGGTGGCTTGATCTTCATCGAGTTCCTCCATGATTTCCGCGGCGTCGGCGGGGTGGAGGGTTTCGAATTCAGCAACGAGCTCGCCGGTGTTCCCCGTGGCTAGGCGCTCTTGAATGTGCTCAATGTATTCCTTAGTCAGTTCCACGGGATGTCTCTTGAAGCTGTTGCGTAAGTTCGACGAATTGCGCTACGGAAAGC
Organism: Flavobacteriales bacterium; assembly: GCA_965661605.1. Taxonomy (GTDB): domain Bacteria; phylum Bacteroidota; class Bacteroidia; order Flavobacteriales; family ECT2AJA-044; genus ECT2AJA-044. The sequence continues at coordinate 113,734 of CBFIEH010000002.1, forward strand.
TGCTCGGCGCGCTGATTCAGGACTTCCAGCTCTTTCGTAGGCCCGTCGAAAATAAGACTTTTCAAGGCATTTCTCAATGTTTTGCGCCGCTGGTTAAAGGCCATCTTGACCACGGACTTAAATAGGGATTCGTCGCAATCGAGCTTTTCCACATCGTTTCGGACCAGTCGAATGACCCCGCTATTCACCTTTGGGGGAGGGTTGAACGCTCCTGGTTTGACCGTAAATAGGTAATCGATATCGTAGAACGCCTGCAGGAGCACGCTCAATATGCCATAGGTTTTGCTCCCAGGCCCAGCAGCGACGCGCTCGGCGACTTCTTTTTGAAACATACCGACTACTTCGGGTACGTGATTCCGCTGTTCGTAGACCCGGAAAAGAATTTGAGAGCTGATGTTGTACGGAAAATTCCCGATGATGCCGCAGGGTACGGGTACGTTGGACGCTAGGTCAATCCTCAAGAAATTTCCGAGGTAGTGATCCCTGGGAAACTTTAGATATTGCGCCTGTAAGAATTCAATGGACTCGGTATCGACCTCACTGAGGTAGAGATCGATGCCTTCACGTTCCATGAGAAATTGAGTGAGTACCCCTGTACCCGGCCCGATTTCCAGAACGGAGGAATAGTCATCGGCCCGAAGGGCCATAGCGATCTTACGCGCCGTTTCGGGCTCCTTCAGGAAATGCTGCCCCAGATGTTTTTTTGCGCGAACCAATTACTTGTAGAGTTCTTGGATCTCAAGGAGGGTTCTAAAGGCCACGACTTTGTCTCCGTAGCGATCCAGTGTCTTTTGGCGAAGTCCCGGTCCTTCGTGCTGCTGGTATTGCTGAATGGCAATCATGTGGGGTGCCGTATACTGAATGCTGTAGGTGGTCCCGCTTTCCTCTTGAACGAGGACTTTGGTGAAGCGCGCTTCCATAAAGTGGCCGGTGGCCATAACTTCTGGGATGTGCACTTCCCTCATCCATTGAAGCCAGTCTTCGTGAATGGAGTCGTCTACGTTGAGGGTTACGTTGTATATGATCATAGGTCTTGATTATCGCCCCGCATTTCGCGGTAGCGTTTTCGGGCTTGCACAGTGTAACTGCTTCCGGGGTATTTGGTCAGCATATCCCCGTATAGTTCAAAGGCCTTATCTGGTTCGTTCAGTTGCACGTCATACAGGCGTGCGAGGTTGTAGTAGGCGTCATCGCCGAGTAGGTCAAAGCTATAGCTGTCAACGATTACTTGATAGGCTTCTGCGGCGGCTTCCCAATTCCGAAGGTCGTAATAGATCTGAGCCCGTTTGTAGAGGACTTCGTCGATCAACGGATGTCCGCCGAAGGAGGTCTCGAGATAGGAAAGGATGGTAAGCGCTTTCTCATATTGCTGTTGATAGGCCAGAAGCTCAGCGCGCGCATAGGTCTCAAGGGCTTCGCTGGTGGTGTCCAAATTGAGGTTGTCCGAGATCAGGAGCGATAGGTTCATTGCGTCGTTGGCAATCAACTTTGAAGTACTGGCCTTCAATACGTCAAGCTGGGCTTGAGCCCACTGGAAGTCACCTTGGTAGTAGCTGATTCGCGCACGTCGGAACTTGGCTTCCTGTCCAATGATGTCTTCTTTAAAGTCCTTTTCGACCTGACCGTAGAGTAAAATAGCGTCCCATTCTTGGTCTTTGAGCAGTAAGATGTCCGCCAGTTCCAGCTTCACCTCAGCGATATCGAAAGAACGTGCATTTGTATACTCTAGGGCTTCTTCTAGGATGCTTTGTGCTCCGTCAATGTTTTTCAAAAAGAAGGCCTCCAGATGGGCAAGGTCTCGAAGCAATGCTACGGTGTATTCGCTTGCGCCAAATTCCTCAATCGTTGAGGTGTAGGCCGCCTTGAGCTCGAGCACATCTTCCTCCGTGTACTGGTTATCCTGGTCCAATCGAGTTTGATAAACTCGTAGTAGGCCGATTTGAGCTACTTCATAAAACGGGCTGTCTTCACCGACGCCATCGACGATGTAGAGGTAGCAGTCACTGGCCTCGTTATATGCCCCGTTGGTTTCGCAAACCTGAGCTAATTGATAGACTTCTGACTGGTTGCCCTTGAGTCGCTTGTCTAGGGCAATACCTTGCCGAACGGCGCTGCCAAAGTTCTTTTCCTGTACATAGACCCAGGAAAGTAGATCACTATATTCCGGTTGTCCCGTTTGCTGAATCTTCTGGATCAATGCCTCTTTGAGCATGATGTTGTTTTCGCTTTCAGGATCATCCGAAACGCTTCTGCTCAGCAGGTTTCGGACAGAGCTGAGGTAGTTTGGGTTTTCTTCAATCATGTTGAGGTACTCCCCGTACATCAAGTCAATTCGCCCCATGGCGGAGTAGATGTCCGCAATTTGATAGTGTAAGTTCGACTTAGGATTATTGGCTTGGGCGATGCGGTACATGCCCAAAGCTTCTTCAAATCGTCGCAAATCTTTGTATCGTTGGGCGATGGATAAGGCTTGATTTGGCCTGTCCTTGACCCCCTTTTCGATTTCGGCCCAAACCTTGTCTGCTTTTTTCTGTTCGCCGTTGGCTTCCAGTGCTATCGCCTGATCCACATTGAATCGAAGCTGATTGGCTCGCTTTGCAAATTCCTTAGCCAGTTTGGCCGCCTCATCAAATTCTTCACGAGCCATGTAAACCCCATACAAGGACTGGTAAGTGTTTCCGTTTTTCTGAATCGAATACGCTTCTTCAAAAAGGGTTTGCGCCTTGGCGTAGTCCCCCAATTCCAAGTATTGCTCACCGAGGGAACGCTTTTCTTTCCAGCCTTGTCCTAGGGCAACTTGGGAAAGCCCAAGGAAGAGTACGATGTAGGAGAGTCTTTTCATATGCGTTCTTCAACCTGCGGTTGGGTGTGATAATAACGTCTCAAGGCAACTTCGAGTATATGTCTCAGCGTATCCGCTCTTTTTAGCATTTCCTGAATGTGAGCTTCCTCTACATCGAGAAATTCGTCGACCTCGGCTGGTTTAATTTTTCCTTGCTCTACATCCGCCTGAAGACCGCTCAGCTGACGTTTTGAGTAGTCAATTTGTTCGGTCAGCCGCTCAAGTTGGTCCGGAAGCTGCTTTAATTCTTGATGACTACTTTGATATGAAGGCAATACCTCTACTAGGAATAAGGTGTCCGTAGTATCCTTATAAGCTGTTCTCAAGGCCTCAAGGCTGGTATTCATTCGGCTAATGATCCATTGTAGGCTGTCTATCGGTACAGTTTCAATAGAGCCTTCCAAGAAATACAGAGTCGAATCCAATTCAATGTGACGAGCACTTTGCTCTTCGGTGAATGTAAATTGACATGACGTCCAGGCCATCGCGCTGATGATCGCGATTAAGATGGGCGAAAGGAAACGTCGAACACTAGGCATTACGAAATAGAGTCACTACCGAAATAGGGCACCAAAGCTTCCGGGATACGAATGCCATCAGCCGTCTGGTTGTTTTCCAGCAATGAAGCTAAGATACGAGGTAATGCCAATGCGCTACCATTAAGTGTATGTGCAATTTGTGGTTTGTTGTTTTCGTCTCTGTACCGAAGCTTTAAGCGTCGCGCTTGGAAGGTTTCAAAATTTGAGACAGAACTTACTTCTAGCCAGCGCTCTTGAGCCGCGCTCCAAACCTCAAAATCATAAGTTAAGGCACTGGTAAAGCCCAAATCTCCACCACAAAGGCGAAGAATTCGGTAGGGGAGTTCCAGCTCCTTCAGCAGGCTTTCGACGTGAGCTACCATTTCGTCCAATGCTACATAACTCCTTTCTGGATGCTGGACTTGAACGATTTCTACCTTGTCGAACTGGTGAAGGCGATTCAACCCGCGAACGTCTTTTCCGTAGCTGCCCGCTTCTCGTCGAAAACAAGCGCTGTATGCGGTCAATTTCTGAGGAAGCTGATCAGCCGCAAGAATTTCATCTCGGTAGATATTCGTTACGGGGACTTCTGCTGTTGGAATTAAGTACAAATCATCCGTTTGTGCATGGTACATCTGACCTTCCTTATCCGGCAATTGGCCCGTTCCAAAACCACTGGCTGCATTCACCACCAATGGCGGCTGAATCTCTGTATATCCAGCTCCCGTATTTCGGCTGAGAAAGAATTGGATGAGTGCGCGCTGAAGTTTTGCCCCTGCTCCTTTATATACGGGAAAACCCGCCCCGGTGATTTTTACGCCCAATTCGAAGTCAATCAAATCGTATTTGTCCGCCAACTCCCAGTGGGGTTGAGCTTGCTCGCCTAAATCGGGTTTCTCACCTCCACCGCGAACCACCTCGTTATCCGCTTCGCTATTTCCTTCTGGAACCAAGTCATGAGGAACATTGGGTACTTGGGCCAATAGGTCGAAAAGGGCTCCGTCTACAGCAGCCATCTGATCCTGTAGGGCTCTAGATCGATCCTTGAGTTCTGCTGTTTCGGCTTTTTTGGCTTCGGCTTCTTCGCGTTTACCTTCTTTAAACAACCCGCCGATCTCCTTAGAGATGCGGTTCATGGCTGCAAGCGTCTCGTCTAACTCGGTTTGCGTTTGACGGCGTTCATCGTCTTTAGCGATGATCTCATCCAAGATTTCGGGTTGTGCAAAATGGCGCTTGGCCAATCCGGCCAAAACGGCTTCTTTTTCTTCGCGAATTCGGGCTACATGTAACATGCCTCAAAGATAAAAAAGGCCGACATCCATGAGGAGTCGGCCTTGTAAAAAAATATGCGTTCTACGTATTAATTCGCTTCCTCAGTTGGGATAACGCTCACGTAGGATCTGTCTCCTTTACGACGCTGGAAAGCTACTTTACCATCGGTTAGAGCAAACAAGGTGTGGTCTTTACCCATACCTACGTTCTCACCCGGATAGTGTTGAGTACCGCGTTGACGTACAATAATATTACCAGCGATGGCATCCTGACCACCGAAGATTTTGACCCCAAGTCGTTTACTTTCCGACTCACGGCCGTTCTTAGAACTACCTACTCCTTTCTTATGTGCCATGACAAAGAGTTTTTACGGATTATTCAGCGGCTGCTTCTGGAGCGGCCTCTTCCGTTTTGGGTTCAACTTCTTTTTTCGGTGCCGCTTTTTTCTTCGCTGGGGCTTTGGCAGTGATGCCAGAAATCTCCAATGAAGTCAAATACTGACGGTGACCGTTTTTCTTACGGTACCCTTTGCGACGCTTCTTTTTAAAGACGATCACTTTGTCGCCTTTCAAGTGCTCGAGCACTTTAGCCGTTACTTTGGCTCCTTTTATAGCGGGGGCGCCAACAGTTACTTTACCCTTATTCTCAATCAACAATACATTGTCGAAAGTGACCTTGTCGCCTTCTTTGGCTTCCAAGCGGTTCACGTAAATCTGCTGATCTTTCTCAACCTTGAATTGATGCCCTGCTATCTCTACAATTGCGTACATCGCTATGAATTAACTGGTTAAACGAAAAATCATTTCCCGAAATCGGGACGGCAAAGATAGAAAAGAATTCCTTTTTAACACTGGAATCCAGGGTATAAGTTGAATTGGATTCGACTTATTGACGAATGTTGCGGATAAAAGTATTCTTGATCGAAGGAAAACCGCGCCAGTGCAGGACTTTGGTACGTCCACAATCCTTATATTGCCAATCCTTTGTAAAGACAGTAAATCTGCTCAAATCTAATCTTATTCATTTTATGAAACAGAAACTCCTATTGCTGCTGGGTCTGGTTGTTATGACAGCTCCTGCAATGGCTCAGCGCGAGATTGAGTTCGAGGAATTCGATCTCGACAACGGATTACACGTGATCCTTCACGAGGATCATTCGACACCTATTGTGGCCGTTACGGTTTTGTATCACGTAGGTTCGAAAAACGAAGTGGAAGGTCGAACCGGTTTTGCCCACTTCTTTGAACACCTCTTGTTCGAAGGCTCAGAGAACATCGCGCGCGGCGAATACTCTGAGATTGTCCAGGCTAATGGTGGTGTTCTGAATGCGAATACCACCCAAGATCGTACATTTTATTTCGAGATCCTGCCTTCCAATCAATTGGAATTGGGCTTGTGGTTGGAAAGTGAGCGCATGCTTCATGCGAACATCGACCAAGTAGGTGTAGACACGCAACGCGAAGTCGTTAAAGAAGAAAAGCGTCAGCGTATCGATAACCAACCTTACGCGAGTTTCTCGGCAGAAATGTTTGAGCGCGCGTTTACCGAGCATCCATACAACTGGACGCCGATTGGTTTATTGGATGACTTGAATGCGGCTAAGCTCGATGAGTTCATGGATTTCTATGAAGTATTCTACGTTCCCAACAACGCAACACTCTCCATTGCTGGGGATATTGATCCAGATCAAGCTAAAGAGTGGATCAACAAATACTTTGCTACCATCCCGACTGGAACCCAAGAGATTCCGCGTCCAAATATTCAAGAACCACCTTTAGGGGGCGAGATCGTAGATACGGTTTATGACAACATCCAAATCCCGGCCGTCTTTATGGGATACCGTATGCCAGGAGAGACGAGTGCGGACGCCTACGCCATGAGCATGTTGACCAATGTGTTGACCGGTGGAGAAAGTGCACGTCTGCCTAAGCGTTTGGTTGATGAGGAAGAGAAAGCTCTGCAGGTTTTCGCCTTTCCTTACACCTTAGAAGACGAAGGAATTTTCATTGTTCTCGGCTTGCCGCAAATTGGTAAGTCCTTGGATACTCTGGCTATGGGCTTGGATGAAGAAATCGAAAAAGTGAAGAACGAATTGATTTCTGAACGCGAACTGGAGAAGGTTCGAAACCAAATTCGTTCACAGTTCATCCAAAGTAACTCGAGCATGTCGGGTATTGCCGAAAGCTTGGCTAATTATCATGTGTACTATGGGGATGCGAACTTGATCAACAACGAGATTGATCGTTACATGAATGTGACGCGCGAGGACATTCAACGCGTGGCTCAGCAATATTTGAACACGAACAATCGGGTGAAATTGATCTACCTGCCTAAAGATCAAGAACAAGCATCAGCTGAATAAGAAAATCATGAAAAAGCTAAGTATTCTATTCGTTGCGCTGATCGCTGCGATTGGCCTCGAGGCCCAAGAATTAGATCGATCCATTCGTCCGACGGCTCAGCCGGCACCTGAATTGAACATAGGTGAGTACGAAGTTATTGAAATGAAGAACGGACTGAAGGTATTCGTCGTTCAAAACCACCGTTTGCCTCGCGTAACCTTCCGTTTGGTTTTGGACCGAGATCCAATTCTCGAAGGAGATAAGTCTGGATATGTGGGTATGGCCGGTTCCATGATGGACCGTGGAACAACTACTCGTACAAAAGCTGAGATCGATGAAGAAATCGATTTTCTCGGTGCTTCCTTGAGCACCTCTTCAACAGGTGTTTTCGGGAATTGTCTTTCCGCTCAAACAGAGGAGTTCTTTGAAATCTACGCCGATGTCTTGTTGAACCCAAGTTTTCCTGAAGAGGAATTTGAGAAACTCAAAAAGGAGAATTTGGACGGATTGGAATTCGCCAAAGACAATCCAGACGCTATCAGCGCTCAAGTATGGAATCGTTTAATGTACGGTGCTCAGCACCCTTATGGTGATGTCGAGCGTAAAGAAACCGTTGAGGCCATCACCTTAGAGGATTGCAAGGAGTATTATGATACCTACTACCGTCCGAACATTGCTTATTTGGCTATCGTAGGAGACATATCTAAAGGGAAGGCCAAGAAATTGGTCAAGAAATACCTGAGCGATTGGGAAGCGGCAGACGTACCTACGTTTGAATACATCTCGCCATCCAATCCTGCGGAAATGAAGCTAGCCGTGGTAAACCGCGACGAAAGCGTTCAGTCCATTGTCCAGATTGGAAACTTGATTGATCTAGAGCCAGGTCATCCAGACATCGTAAAGGTGTCCTTGATGAATCAAGTACTTGGTGGTGGATCACAAGGTCGTTTGTACAAGAATATTCGTGAAGACAAAGGGTACACTTATGGTGCCTACTCTTCCTACAGTACGGATGAATTGGTGGGTGAGTTTAGCGCGAGTGCCAGTGTTCGTAATGAAGTTACGGACAGCGCATTGGCTCAGTTCTTTTACGAATTGAACCGTATTCGCACAGAGCCCATAGACGAGGCAGATCTTCAGAAAGCAAAGAACTACAAGAATGGAACCTTTGCCTTGAGTCTGGAGAACCCAAATACAGTGGCCAATTTCGCATTGAATACAGCGCGTTACGGTCTACCTGAGGATTACTACGCAACGTACTTGCAGCGTATGTCAGCGGTGACTGTTGAAGACATTCAGGCGATGGCTCAAGAGCACATCAAGCCCGAAAACGCTACGGTACTGATTGTGGGTAAGGGTGATGAAATTATGGGCGGCTTGTCTGCGATGGGAACCATTGAGTGGTTTGATATCTACGGAGAGCCTACAACAGAGCCTAGCATCCCAATTCCTGCAGGAGTTACCGCGGAGACCGTAATCGAAGACTACTTGGCAGCCATCGGTGGACGCGAGAAGCTTTCTGAAATTACTGAGGCGGAAATCAAGATGGAAATCTCGATGCAAGGCATGCGCCTTCAAATGGATCAGAAATATTCTGAGCCGGATAAAATGGCGCAGGATATGTCCATGGGATCCATGGCGATCTTCAGCATGCGCTTGAACGGAGATGAAGCGAAAATGACCCAGCAAGGTCAGGATATCCCAATGGGCGAGGAGGAAATTGCAGACCTCAAAAGGGATGCTTTGATCTTCCCAGAATTGCACTACAAAGAGATGGGTGTTCAAGCAGAGCTTTCAGCCATCAAGAGCGTGAACGGTGCCGCGGCCTATGAAATGGTGCTTACCATGCCGAATGGAGATGAAAAGCGCGAGTACTACGATGTTGAGTCGGGATACAAAGTGCGTTCTTCTGTAGAGGCTGAAGGTCCAGAAGGTCCTATCGTTCAATCAACGGACTACGCCGATTACCAAGACTTTGATGGTGTGATGTACCCGGGTAAAGTGAGCATTCCATTGGGTCCTCAAAAGCTTGATGCCTTTACCAAAGAAGTCAACTTTGCACCTGAATTTGAGTCAGGAGCCTTTGATGTGAAGTAAAAGTATCGCGCCGTAGGCGTAATAATTAAGAAAGGCCTTCCTCACGGGAGGCCTTTTTTGCGTTTAATGCAAAAACGAAAGGGGTGACGTGCAATTCCGTATGGTCTTGTTGCCTGGAGTCCCGAGGTTTGCTGCATAAGTCACCCTAATGTGGTTGGCGAGAAATGTATATATTTCTTCAATACTTGGTTATGGAGCAACTCGACGGAATTCAACTCAACTTTAGTGAAGGGAACATGCTGTTCATGAACATCTGTTTGGCCTTCATCATGTTCGGAGTATCATTGGAGATTAAGCTCGATCACTTCAAGCAGGTAGTCAATCACCCGCAGGCATTATTTACTGGCATTTTCAGCCAGTTTATTTTTTTACCGGTGGCCACGCTGGGGCTCGTCTGGATTCTTCGCCCTACGCCCTCGTTGGCCTTGGGAATGTTTTTGTTGGCGGCTGTTCCTGGTGGGAATATCTCAAATTTCATGTCGCATTTGGCACGTGGAAATACGGCTCTGAGTGTAAGTTTGACGGCTTTTTCAAGCGCCTTCAGTATTCTGATGACACCTCTGAATTTTGCCTTTTGGGCGGCGCTTTATCCTCCTACCCACGATATTTTGAAAACGATTGCCTTGGACCCAGTTGAGGTCTTTAAGATCATTGCTTTGCTCTTGATTATTCCTTTAGTGGTTGGTATTGGGTTTGCGTACCGATTCCCAAAGTTCACAGCGGCCATTGTAAAGCCGATTAAAAACTTGAGCATGTTGATTTTTATCGGTTTTGTGGTTTTTGCCTTTCGAGCGAATTACAACATCTTTTTGCAAGTGATCCAATACGTAGTAATTATTGTGTTGATTCATCACACAGTGGCACTGACTGGCGGCTATCAAATTGCCAAATTGATGAAATTCGATGTTCCTACGTGTAGAAGCATTGCCATTGAAACCAGCATACAGAATTCTGGGCTCGGACTGATTCTCATTTTCAACTTTTTTGATGGTTTAGGGGGAATGGCTGTTCTGGCCGCTTGGTGGAGTATATGGCACATTGCAGTCGGCCTTTCCATTTCGTACTTTTGGAGCCGTCACGCGCCGACTCCGGCGATTCCAAGTTAGGTATGGCAAAACACAGAAAGAGTAATATCTACCGACTCCTGCATTTCTGGATTGGAGCGGGTCTGAGAACTTTTTGGAAAATAGAGGTCAACGGACGAAAGAACCTTCCTTGGGGCAAGCCTTTTATTGTAATGCCTAATCATGAGAATGCTCTAATAGACGCCGTCATTGTGATTACGCAAATGCCCGATCAACCGTATTCGATTGCTCGGGCTGGTGCATTTCAGAACCCCTTTGTTGCTCGATTGCTCAAGCGCATTCGCATGTTTCCGATTTACCGCCCTCAAGACGGTGTCGAGAACATGTCAAAAAACGAGCAAATCATGCAAGACATCGTGGATTGCATGAAGGAAGGTCAGCGCATCTTGATCTATCCGGAAGGAGATCAGAATATGTCGCGCCGTTTACGCCCGCTCAAGAAGGGAACATTCCGGATGGCGATGATGGCCTTGAATCAAATGGACGGAGATCTAGATCTTCAGATGGTTCCGACGGGATTGACCTACGAATCACACGCCAAAATGGGCCGTCATTGTGTGCTTAATTTTGGTGAGCCGGTGAGTGTCCGGGAGATTTGGGAAGCCAACGAACGTCACGATGCCAAGACCATCAAGGAACTCCTGCCGGTGATATCGGATAGGATGCGGGAATTAATGATGAACATCCCGTCGGCTGAATTCAATACGACCATCGAACACCTGCGCGAAATGTATGTCACGGGTGCTTTGAAAGATGCTGGGATTAAGACGAAAAGATACACCGATCGCTTGCGGTATGATCAGGAGTTTGCCAACACCTTTGTGGAACAGGAAGATGCTCGAAAGGAGGAATTCACCGCCTTGAAGGAGAAGGTCCAAGGCTTTGACCATAGAATGCGCGAACTCAAGTTGCGACAGGGGTTATTTGCTCGAAAGAATTGGCCCTTACACGAACTGCTGGGTGAAGCAATACTTTATCTGTTGAGCTTTCCCTTATTTCTTTTGGGATTCGCAATCAACATCCTGCCGTATAAGATGGGGCAGCGCTTCGCATACAAAATATTCAAATCGAAGAATTTTGAGGGAACTGGACTCTTTTTCCTCGGACTGGTTACCCACACGCTATGGTGGACTGTTTGGGCTCTTGTCATTGGGCTGAGCAGCACCTGGTGGCTGGGAATCTACTTTTATTTCTTCGCGCATGCCATGGGTTCTTTCGCCTTCGTTTACGCCGGAAGAATTCGCAAATGGGCGGCCAAGTGGCGGTTCCGTGCCAAGTACGCGCGGCATCGTAAACTCATGCAAGGCTTGTACGAGACCCGTCAAGAGATCATTCAGACGGCGAAGACGATTTGGACCCCATCGGTTTAATCCCATTGACCAAATAAACACCACTTAGGATGGCCGCCACACCAATGAAGTGGCGGGGGAGTAACTGTTCACCGTCAATCACGCCCCATGCGATGGCAACAATGGGGATGAGGTAGGTCACGGAGGCCGCAAAAATGGGTGTGGTCATTTTAATGAGCCCATTGAAGATCCAAACAGCAACGGCCGTTCCAATGATGCCCAAGATGGCGATGTAACCCATCGCGCCGTAGGCGCCCGGCTCCTGAATCTTCACGCTTAAGTCTGTCGTCAAAACGTATATCAGAGCGATGGGACCGACAAAACTGAAGGCGAGAACCGTTATCGCTAGGGATTTGAGGTCATGCAGTTGAAATTTGATAATGTTGGTGCTGATGGCGTAAAAAACGGTGGCCACCACCGCGTAGAAACCGTAGTACCAGTATTGGGCGCCTTCAAACGTCTCCGAGGGCCACATCAGGATAGCCGCACCGACCAAGCCAAGGAGAATGCCGATGACTTGTAAGAGGTGCGTTTTGAGCCCAAACCAGGCGATTCCGATAAGGACTACAAAGAGAGGGACTAGAGAGTTGAGAATTCCGACAATGGAGCTATCGAGCCGTGTTTCGGCCTTGGTGAAGAGGAAGGCGGGGACGCCGTTTCCCAAGGCACCTACCAAGAAAAGGGGAAGGGCGTATTTCCATTGGAAGTACTTGTAGTATCGGAAGCCGAGCAGTCCTATAAAGACAAAAGCGAAGGTCATGCGAAGTCCGCCCACCTGATCAAAGGAATAGACCGTAAGGCCCTTTTTCATCAAGATGAAGGAGCTCCCCCAAATGATGGCGAGAAGGACGAGGATTAGCCAATGTCCGGCTGTTGAATCAAAGCGGTTGCGCATGGCCGCAAAGGTGTGGAATAATTGCTCAGAATAAGCGTTTTACTCGTAACTTTGTTCCATGGAACTGAATTTAGAGATAGAAGGAATGAGCTGCATGCATTGCGCGCGAACGGTTCAATCCGCACTAGAGAGTGTTCCAGGTGTGGAACGCGCCGATGTGAGTTGGGAACGCGGAAAAGCCGTGGTTGAAGGAAGTGAGGTTTCCAAAGATCGATTGGTCGAGGCGGTAGCCGAAACGGAGGCCTACCACATCGTTTCAGAATAAGATTGTTAACGAGAAAAATGAGGGATATGAGAAAGGTACTTTTGTCAGGAATCATCACCGCGAGTTTGGCGCTATTTGCCGCCTGCGGACAGCAAGCGTCAACAGAGGCAGTAGCTTCTGAAGAGGTCAGCACCCAAGTGGTGGCGGCCAGCGTAGACTTGAGCGTTGATGGTATGATGTGTTCGCACGGTTGTGTCAGCACCATTGAAAAAGCCTTGGGCAACACAGAAGGAGTGTCTTATGCCAGCGTCAATTTTGACGAAAGCTCGGCCAAGGTAGAATTCGATTCAGAGGAAATTTCTGAAGACGAAATCATTGAAGTGATCAACGGATTACACGATGGTATCTACACGGCCAAATTGGCTTCATGGGACGGATCGGAAGAGGAAGCCGTTGAAGGCGAAAGCAAGAAGAACTGTGACCCTTCCAAATGCACTTCTGAAATGAAAGAAGCCTGCAAGAAAGCAGGGAAAACCGACTGCGCCAAAGCCTGCTCGGCGAAAATGAAAGAAGCCTGATCAGACTTCGGTCGGTTTCGAAAAGTGTAAAAAGGGCGCTTCAACCGGATTCACAAAAGGCACATCAGTGTCGAGAATCTCTAAAATGACTGAAGCCAGTCCCGATTCAAATTCAGAAAGGTCCTCTTCCGAGAGGGCCTTTTTTTTGTCCCCAAACGTGAGGAAATTTGGTCGATCAGGGCGGCGAAGCCAGTAAATTCCTGCAGCTATATCCTGAATCTCTGTGCCTTCGGCACGATGCCAAAGCCAGCGGTACAGCATCAATTGAACCGCTTTCTCTTGCCCATCGTTTTCTCGAACATGGGCCCATCCTTTCCACGATATATTCTTATCCTTAACCGATCCCGATTTGTAGTCAATAATGCACAAGGCTCCGTTTTCCTTGTGAATACGATCGGCCATCCCTTTGATCAAGACTTCCGTTCCATCGGGTAAGGTGAATAGTGTTTTTAATCGCTTTTCGGTGGCGATGAGGTGAATCTCGGTACGTTTCACTTTCTCGCGTTCCATGGTCAAAAAACGCTTGACATAGTTCTTGGCGGCCCGACTTCCCAGATAGTTCTGACCCGTGTTTGGGTCTCCACCGGCATACTTCTCGGTCCATGATTGATCCACTTGCTCCTCGTGCTTGGACAGCAGCTCATCCATGGCCTCCGGAGTCAGAATCTGGCCCTCAAGGGGTTTGTAAAGCTGTTCCAGAGCGTCGTGAACCACATCTCCAAAGGTGCTGTCCTCGAGGGACTCTTCCACTTCATCCGCCTCCCGAAGCCCAAGTACGTATTGGAAATAGAATTCCATGGGGGCCTGCAAATAGCGGTTCAGTGCAGAAGGACTCAATCCTTCGCGCATCAATTTTTGTAGCCGCTCCACCAGCTCGGGGGATTTCTCAATCTGCCAGGGATTTAACTCCGGGGCATTCAGCGGTGTGGTCACCACCCCTTCTTTGTAGTCAATGGCACTTCTGGTACGGCCCAATTCGTGCTCGATTTGAGTGATGTATCGGCTGCGCTCTCCACTTCCAAAGTCATCGGTTTGGGTGGTGTGAACCAAGTGAACCTCAGAAGCTCGCTGCAACAGTCGATAAAAGTGATAGGCAAAAATGGCGTCCTTTTCAGCCGTGCCCGGAAGCCCGCATTGCTTTTTGAGGTCGAGGGGAATGAAGCTCTGGCCTCCGCTCCCTTTCGGCAAGACTTCTTCATTCACAGATAGGACAATGACGCACTCAAAATCCAAGGTTCGGGTTTCGAGCATTCCCATGATTTGAAGCCCTTGTAAGGGCTCACCATAGAAGGACAGTTCTTGTTGTTGAAGCAGGGGACGCAAAAAAGTGCGCAGGGCCATCAGGCTTTCCAATCGGCCAAAACGACTGTTCAACTCGTGCAGTTGAACCAGCACCTTGTACACTTGAAAGAGGAATTCACGCTCCCAAGGAATTCGCTCGCTTTCGATTTCGTCTAAAGCGGCTCTGAGGTCTTGGGCCCAATCCATCAAGGAAGTCGTTCCTGAAGTCCAAGGCTCAAAAATTCGCGCTACACGTGGACTCCAAGTACCTTCGGCTTCCTCCCAAAGAGATTGCAATCGCCCGGGTTTGAAGTACATCATATTGCGCCGAACGATTGCGCGATGTACCTCTTCGATGGGGTCTTCAGGAAAAGCCAATTTCCACAGGGGATGGGTGAGCAAGCGGATGACGTTTCTATGGTATAAGCGCAGTCCTTTTCCTGATAAGACTCCTTTCTCCATCGATTCTTGATGACGGATCAACTGCTCCAAGAAGTCTACGACAAGGCCGTGTCGAATGGAGTAGCCCATAGTCACGTTCACGTGCTTCACTTCCTTTGGAAGCGCATTGAGCACTGGCAAAAGCAAGTCCTCATTCGCTAAGACCAGCGCTGTTTGAGTCAAGTCTGGATCAACTTCGAGGCGGTCCTGAAGTAGGCGCCCGGCATGGTGTGCCTGAGCCATATTCTTGGCCGTGGCCCAGACGCGTATTTTTTTGGCGGTTGTTCCCCAGTAATCACCCGTCCAGGGAAGCTCTCCGTCTTCCATAAAGGCATCGATGTGTTGGAAGCGCCGCAAGAAGATTCCCGCTTCGTGTTTTGGAGTCTCCAGATAGAAACGATCCACATCCCAGCGCAGCCGGGCATTGCGTTCCTTCACCAACCACTTGAATAGGGTCTCTTCCGCTTTGTTTATGGCATTGAAGCCGGCAATGTACAGAGGACCGGTCCAAGAAGAGGGCCATAGATCCTGCGCCTGCTCCAAGTCATCGCAAAGGTGTCGATAGAGCATGCCTTGATAGGTACCACCTTGGGCAGAAAGCCGTTTTCGGTAAGCTTGATACAAGGGTCCAAGCGTGTCCCAAAAATCCAGGAATTTCTGCATGAGCGGCGTGGGCTCTGGATCTCCATCCGGCATCCAAAGCTCAATGCGCTTGATGTCAACCAAGGAACGATATAGCTCCTCCGATGGAACCAAGTACCGGTCTACTTCGTTAAAGTCTTGAAGCAAAATTTGCCCCCATTTGCTGAACTGGTCGATGGAATCGGGTGGGGATCCGTCTTCGGAGGTGTACACCTCTAGGTAGCTCTCATAAAGCTCGAAGGACAGGCGGACCTTGTCAAAAGTTTTCAGGCCACTCCAGCGGGACAAGAAATATTCTATGGATAAGATCTCTGGTCCCAGTACAGGGTTGTCGATAAACGCGGAAAGCGCTTTGCGCAGGAACAGCGCTGCACGGTTGCTAGGCAGTACCACAAGTACATCGCCGAGCTGGTCGCGATGCTCGTTCCAAATTTCCTCGGCAAGTTGGTGGAGAAATCCGTTCATAGATCGAACTCAAAAATGATAAATTTGCCTGGCCTATCATGAAGAAAGTACTCTTTTTTACAGCGAAAATGTCCTTGGTCTGCGTCTTACTCGTCGTACTGGCAGGAAGCGTGGTCCGAATGACAGGAAGCGGAATGGGATGTCCGGATTGGCCCAAGTGTTTCGGATACCTGATTCCACCTACTGAGCGCGCGGTTTTGGAATGGGCTCCAGGGCGCGTCTTTGAAAGTGGGCAAATGATCATTCGAGATGAGGCGCTTTGGGTGGCTCAGAGTGACTTCACGAGCGGCCAGAACTACGACGCCAGTCGTTGGGAAAAGTACACCCGACACGATTATGCGCTTTTCAACGCCCTCCACACTTGGACCGAATACATCAACCGATTGATCGGTGCTTTCAGCGGTATCCCGGTCTTCTTGACCTTCGTTTTGAGCTTGGCTTGGCTGCGCCGTGCGCCCAGTATTCCGCTCATGGCCTTCGGTGTTCTCATCCTGCTCGGTTTTGAGGCCTGGCTGGGGAAGGTTGTGGTCGACGGCAACCTGGTGCCCGGTCAAATCACCATTCACATGTTCGGCGCCTTGGCCATCGTCGCTTTGCTCTTAGCCCTTTTGGGGCGCCTTCGTCGAATCACTGGGGATATGGCCCTGCGGGCCGATGCGCGCTTTCGACTCATACTCTCCATCGCCATATTATTAAGCCTTATTCAGATACTACTGGGCACACAGGTGCGCGAAGAAATTGACGTCATTGCGAAAGCTTTTGGAGGTGCGGGTCGCGATACGTGGGTTGCGGGACTACCTATGATTTTCAAGGTACACCGTAGCTTCTCGATCTTGGTTTTGGTCGTAAATGCGGCGCTGGTAGTCTTCAATTGGTTGCGCTGGGAGCCGATCAAAGAAATGTACTGGCTGGGTGGTCTGGTCCTCCTAGAAATCATCACGGGAATTACCTTGGCCTATGCCGGTTTGCCCAAGGCTTTTCAGCCCGTACACTTGGTATTCTCTTTTCTGATGTTTGCCCTTCAGGCCTATGTGTGGTTTAGGACGGCTGGTTCCACTCAGTCGTCTCCATCAAGTGAATGACGTCGTCGCGAAGATGCTCGAACACGGGCCTGATGGAATCGTAGTTCGGCGTAGCGCGGAAGTACAGAGCCCCCCTTAAGAAATGCTGAGTGCTGTCGGTGATGAAAAACTGAAGCTGAGAAGCCGCATCCCCGGAAATCTCATACATCACGCCATAAACCCTTCGGTCTGGATTCATGAACAGGCGCTCTTGAATACCGTCCGCTTTACTGGTGTGGTTGTACACCAGGTCGCGCGATTCTTCGAGGTATTTGAACAGGTCACCGTCAAGCGGTTTGTAGGTCAGGTGAATGTCGGATTTGAAGTCCTTCATTTCCACGGTGCACCAGTAGTCGGGGCGCTGACGCATCGTGCCGTAGGCAGGGAATTCAAAAGTATAGGGGTAGTCCTCGGCAAATTGAACATAGTTGTGTTCCGGGAGATCGATGCGCACATGGCCAAAAGGCTTGGGCACCGGGGCTTCAGAGCTGCAGGCGGTCAGGAAAAAGGCAAAGATCGCCAGTACCTTAATGTTCATCATCAGAAGCTTTTGGATCTAGAAGGGTCACTTTAATCCGCTTGATGCGGCGATGATCAATTCCTTCTACCTTGAAACGGTAATGAAGGAAATCTATTTCTTCATTCTTGTCCGGGAATTTGCCCGAAATTTCTAAGAGAAAACCGGCGAGCGTATCTGAATCACCTCGTTCTTCGTCGAATTCCTCACCGTCGATGTCCAAGACGCGATAGAAATCGTTCAGCGGCGTCTTTCCCTCGAAGACGTAGTTCTGGTCATCGAGTTTGGAGTAGATGATGGCTTCATCGTCGAACTCATCGCTGATGTCGCCGACAATTTCTTCCAAAACGTCCTCCATGGTCACCAAGCCAGAGGTTCCGCCGTATTCATCTACGACAAGGGCCATGTGCATTTTGCGCTCCTGAAATTCCTTCAAAAGGTCATCGATCTTCTTGTTCTCGGGGACAAAATAGGGCGCACGAAGTAGGTTGGTCCACTTAAAGTCCGGCTCGGCGTTGAGGTGGCGAAGCAGGTCTTTGATATAGAGTAATCCCTTGACCTGGTCAAGATTCTCTTCGAAGACGGGGACACGGGAGAACCCATTGTCCAAGATGATTTTTAGGATTTCTGGATAGCTCATCTCGGTGTCGAGGGCAATCATGTCCATCCGCGGTTTCATGATCTGGTGCACTTCAATAGATCCGAATTTCACAATGCTTTCCAAGAGTTTTTGATCGTCGTCCTCCTGCTTGTCGTCCGTGGTCAATTCCAGGGCCGTACTCAGGTCTTCGACAGAGATGTTCTGGCCGGAGGGCTTGAGGCGTTTCTCAATGATGTTGCTGGTTCCAATCAAAAAGCCGCTCAATGGTTTGACCAATCGGCCCAGCAAGACCAGTGGCTGAGACATGGTCTTGCTGAATCGCAAGCTGTTGTGGTTGGCATAAACCTTGGGAAGTACCTCGCCAAAAAGGAGCAGGATGAAGGTGATGCCCAAGACTTTCACCGCAAAATTCAGTACGACGTTATTGCCGAAATCGAAGAGTTCATCCATCAAAAAGGTTGAGATCAGAACGATCAGGATATTGATGAAGTTATTGGCAATCAATATGGTCGCAAGCAGTCCCTTCGGCTTGTCCAGCAATTTGAGGACGGTGTCGTCGGCGCTCGTTTTGCGCTTCTCTAGGCTCGCAAAATCCGTAGGGGTCAAGCTGAAAAAAGCCACCTCTGCACCTGAAATCAAAGCGGAACTCATGAGCAGAATGGCCAGAGTAATGCCATAGCCGATCGTGGTCACCGGTGTTTCGAGAAGTATACTAAGAAGAAGTAAAGGTTCGGGGTCAGGGTCCAATCGCTGGATGTTTGGTTCGTACTAGAAGGGCAAATCATCTTCCTCGCCACCGCCAAGGTCGGCTGGTGCGGGGCCGCTATTGCCTTGCGGGGCAGGATTCACTGGTGCTGCCGCTGGCGCTGAAGTCGGTTCTGGATTGACCGGACCCGATCCTTGACCAGGTGCACCGAGCATCGTCATGTTGATGGCGCGAATTTCCGTGTTGTATCGGTCGTTCCCTTGGTCATCTTGCCATTGGCGGGTGCGGATGCTCCCCTCGATGAAGATTTTATCGCCTTTCTTCAAATACTTCTCTGCGACACCGGCCAAGCCACGTCGCAAGATGACGGTGTGCCATTCCGTATTTTCCACGCGATTCCCTTCTCGGTCGGTATAGCTTTCGGAAGTAGCGATGCGCAGACGTGCCAAAGACCCGCCATCATCGAAATGACGTACTTCTGGGTCGGCCCCTAGATTTCCGATCAACATCACCTTATTCAAACTACCTGCCATACCTGAATGCTTTCTAACAAATTTAAAATTCTCACCGAATTAAACTAGGCGAGACCCTGAGTCTTCATCCACTCGTGAATGACTACCGGGACGGCAAAGTTCGGAAGTTCTTCCCGATCCACCAGCACGATCCCTGGAAAGTCCGGCTTTCGGGCACTTTTCACCCGCCAAAAGCGCACGTGCAGCAGTCGGTGACTCAGTCGATGAACAATACCCTCAGTCACAGAGAGCACCTCCGCCTCGGGGTCCAGAATAGACCTCCAAGCTTCGCTGCTTTGCGCCTCACGGCGCGATGTCTCCTTTTCTCCCTCAATCAGCGGAAAGTCATACAGTCCACTCCAAATGCCCTTGTCCGCTCGTTTTCGGACGGCAATCCCTTCCGGACTCTCCACAAAGAGGTAGTCCATCCACACCTTTTTCACCGCGGTTTTTCCCTCTTTCACCGGTCGTTCCTGAACCCGTCCCACGGCATGCGAGGCGCAACTTTCGTTCAGTGGACAGAACATGCAATCGGGATTCTTAGGCGTGCATTGCCGTGCTCCGAATTCCATAATGGCCTGATTGTGAAGGTCCGGACGACTGGTATCCAATACCTCTTGCGCCAAGGCAGCAAAGTGCTTTTGCCCTTTGGGTTTGTTGATGGGCAGATCGACATCAAAGTATCGACTCAGTACGCGGTATACGTTTCCATCGACCACCGCATGGGGGAGTTGGAAGGCAAAGCTGGCAATGGCCGCTGCAGTGTAGGGCCCTACACCTGCCAGTTCAATCAAGGCCTTGTAGTCTGCTGGAAAGACACCGTCGTGATGCTCCGTCACCTGTTGAGCGGCTTTTTGAAGGTTGCGCGCTCGAGAATAATAACCCAAACCTTGCCACAGTTTGAGCACCTCGTCTTGTGGGGCGCGAGCGAGGTCTTGAACGGTCGGGTAGGCCGCGACAAACTTGAGGTAGTAGGGAAGTCCTTGATCCACTCGTGTTTGCTGTAAAATGATCTCGCTGAGCCAAATCTTGTACGGGTCACGAGTGTCCCTCCAAGGCAGTGAGCGGTGGTCTTGTTCGTACCAGTCGATTAAAATGCTTGAAAAACGCATAAAGGCCGTGTGAATTCGTTTGACTTATAGTGCTTTAGCACGAGAAATTAAACACACTTGTGTTTTACGATAAAGGATTTTTTGCTGTATATTTGCACCCCTGAAAAACGACATGCATATGTCGATCGTTCAATTGTAAAATACATAAACAGATGACCAAGGCGGATATCGTGGCCAATATAGCGGACAAGACAGGATTAGAAAAGTTGGAAGTACAAGCCACTGTAGAAGCGTTCATGGATGAAGTAAAGGGTTCTTTGGAAGATGGCGAGAACGTTTACCTCCGTGGATTTGGAAGCTTTATCGTGAAAGAGCGCGCTGAGAAGACCGGCCGCAACATTTCAAAAAATACCACCATCATCATTCCAGCACACAACATTCCTGCTTTTAAACCGAGCAAGACTTTTGTTGAAGGAGTGAAAAACAAAGTTCGCGTAGCGAAATGAGAAAAACCGGACCGATCATATTGATCTCGGTCGGTGTTCTTCTCACCGTTCTTTTATATCTAGCGCCGAGAACAGCGCTAAAAGAAACCACACCGGAAGTCACACAGACTTCTAGTGTTGATGAGTTAATCGACGAAGCCATTGAGAAAGTTCGTGGTGATGCTCCCATGGAAGGGATCATGAGCCTCCGCCAAATTGCAGAGGAACACCCGAATAACCCAAAAGCACAGTTTTACCTTGGATTGTTCAGTATTCAATCAGGTCAGTATGAAAAAGCTGTGGAGCGGTTCAGAAAGGTCGTCGAATTAGATCCAAACAACGTGGATGCCTACCGTTTCTTAGGGGATTCGCACCGTAGTTTGGGCGATACGTTGGAAACGCGAGCGGCCTATGGGGCTTATCTCGAGTTGAGTACCGACGAAGAAGCCAAAGCTGAAGTGCAGGCGTTGCTGGATCAATGGAGTAATTAAAATATTATTAACGTCTTAAAGCAGAGCATTATGCCTAGCGGTAAAAAACGTAAACGTCATAAGATGGCGACCCACAAGCGTAAGAAACGTTTGAAAAAGAATCGTCATAAGAAGAAGTAAGTTCTTTCTTTTCCTTTCCCTATTGCTTTGAGCATCTGGCCGAATCCCTATTGTAGGGACTCGCTGGCCAAAACTTTATTATTGTGAGTACCGAACTGATCATTGATAGCAGTAACGGTTCCGATGTACAAATTGCGTTGCTTAAAGACGGACGTCTGCATGAATTGCAGAAAGAAGTAGAAGGACGCCAATTTCAGGTAGGGGACATCTACCTCGGAAAAGTAAAGAAAACAGTTCCCGGTCTCAATGCCGCCTTCGTCGATGTCGGCTATGAGAAAGACGCCTTCCTCCATTACCACGACCTAGGTCCTCAGGTCAAATCCCTTTTGAAGTATCAAAAGAGATCGACTACCGGACGTCAAAAGTGGGCGCTTGAAAATTTCGAGCGGGAGAAAGACATCAATAAAAACGGGAAAATAGATGAGGTCCTCAAGAAGGGGATGGACGTCTTGGTCCAAGTGGCCAAAGAGCCCATTTCTACGAAAGGTCCACGTATTAGCTCTGAGATTTCGATCGCAGGCCGCTACTTGGTACTGATGCCTTTCTCAGATCGCATCTCAGTTTCTTCCAAAAGTCCGGACAAAGCAGAACGGAACCGACTTCGCCGATTGATTGAATCCATTCGCCCGAAGGGTTTTGGGGTCATCATTCGTACCGTGGCTACCGGGAAAAAAGTAGCCGACCTTCACCAGGACATGAATGACTTGGTGAAGAGGTGGAAGAATATGCACCGACTCTTGCCTCGCAAGAAGGCGCCGTATAGGATCCTGACTGAAATGGATCGTGCGACCGCTATTCTCCGAGACATCTTTAACGAATCGTTCACCAGCATCGTCGTTGACGATGAAGAGCTGTTCAACGATGTGAAGGAGTACATCGGCACGATTGCCCCCGACAAGGAGAATATCGTGAAGTTGTACCAAGGACGCATTCCGTCCTTCGAACACTTCGGCATTGAGCGACAGATTAAGGCCGCCTTTGGCCGGAGCGTTTCCATGAGCAAGGGAGCCTATTTGATTGTGGAGCATACGGAAGCCCTTCACGTGGTGGATGTGAACTCTGGAAACCGCAGCAACAGTAAGGAGAACCAAGAGCAGAATGCGCTTGAGGTAAACCTGATCGCGGCCAAGGAGATTGCCCGACAATTGCGCCTGCGCGACATGGGTGGTATCATCGTTGTCGACTTCATCGATATGCAGAAGAAGGAGAACCGTCAGGCCTTGTACAAAGGCTTGAAAGAAGCGATGGACGAAGACCGCGCCAAGCATAAGATCTTGCCACCGAGCCGATTTGGGCTTGTGGAGATCACGCGTCAGCGCGTCCGCCCAGAAATGAACATTAAGACCCGAGAGGAAGATCCAGATGGTGTAGGAGAGGTGGAAGCACCAATCCTGATTATCGATAAGATGGAAGCGACCCTAGAGGCTTTGATGAACAAGGGTGAGAAGGTTCACGAATTGCATACCCATCCCTTTATTGCGGCTTATCTCAACACCGGTTGGAGAAGCATGCGCAAGAAATGGAATGCGACGTATAAAATGAAATTCAAGGTGATTCCCAGAGACGCCTATAAGTATCTCGAGTTTCATCTTTTCGATAAGAACGGCGAAGAGTTAAATGCCTGACGAGTCGACACTAAGTGCGCGAAGGTTTTTGTAGTCGATCAGCAGCGGTATAGCCGATGCAGCGACGAACAATCCTCCAAACAAATACGCGTATCGGACCGTAGGTCCACCCATAAAATAGGGTAGGCTGAAGACTCCGATGAGCACCGAGCGCACAATTAAATTGATTACTGTAAAAACACTATTCGTGCGACCGATCACGTGGTTAGGGATTTGGTTGAAGAGAAAGGTCACGCGAATGATTCGAGTACCGGCATTGGTGATACCTGTAAGGAATAGGCAGGTGTAGAAGAGCAGGGTCACCTGGCCGAGACTCAAGTAGACAAAGACCGACCCCGCCAAGAGCATCAGGATGATGACCGAGGCGATGTTGTTGGTTCGGGAAAATATTCGCCGTATGGCGAATCCGGCCGTGAGCGCGCCGACAGCGTAGTACGCCTGTCCACTCGCGAACAGGTCGGGTCCGGAGGACATCCATTGGTTGACGTACTGAGGGAGGACGACGAGGATTTGGACCAGAACGAAGGCGAAGAGCGAATGTGTGAAGAGTCCATATTTGAAGACCAAAGGATGTTTACGGAAATAGCGGAATCCCGCTTGAAGTCGATCGAGGACCCTTCCTCGGTCGACTTTTTTCTTTTCCGCTGGAGTGTACTTGATTCGGCTGATCAGCACCATGGCTACAAAATAGGTCAGGGCATCAAAGGCGAATATGGCATGCAAGTCCCAGGCTTCAATGGCAAAGGGTAGCTCCACATTCAACCCGAGGACATTGATGGCTTCGTAGGCAACCGTTCCGCTGATGAGTACGGCCGCGGTTGCCCCGCTGAAGACTTTGGTGGCCTGATTTTGAATTTCGAAGAGACTGTTGATTCGTCCGTAGTCTTTTGGGTCGGTAATCTCTTGTCCAAAGGCGTAGAGAGCGGGGTAGTGGATGTTGAAGAAGAGCGAGGTCATGCCAAAGACGGAAAGAATCATCCAAGAAGGCATCGCGCCGTAGGCGAAACCGTAAATGGCCGCTAAGGCAACAAGTGAACCCGCGATTAAATTGGCGTAGAGGAAGAGTGATTTGCGCGAATAACGATCAATGAGCGTTCCCGCGTAGAGGCTCCAGAATAGGCTTAAAAAGGTGACGAGGCCATAGACAACGGCGAATAGGCTGCTCTGGTCCAGAATGTCCGCAAAGTACCACGGCACGGCGAGAACCGATATGCCCTGGGCGAAGCCCGAAACGATGTTCGAGCTGAGGAGAAAAGTCAGGGCCGAGCGGTTTTTCATTTGGGCGGAAGGTAGGTATCTTTAGTTCATGTCAACATCAGAATCCTCATCAAGTTCTCTGGCCGAAGTCCGCGGTGATCTGGAGCGTTTTTGTGCCTATCAAGAGCGCGCACAGTTTGAGGTGGAACAGCGCCTGCAGAAGTACGATCTCGATGCGGAGCAGTCGGATGAATTGATGGTGCATTTGATTTCCAACGGCTTCTTGAATGAAGAGCGCTTTGCCCGTTCCTTTGCTCGGGGGAAATTCAGGTCCAACAAATGGGGCCGCTACAAAATCCGGCAGGCCTTGAAGCTCAAGCGCGTTTCCGAGGTCTGCATCAATGCCGGACTTTCTGAAATTGATGATGAAGAGTACTACCGAGTATTGACCGATTTACTGGAACGAAAAGCGGCGAGTGTCAAGGACACAAACGCCTTCACTCGGAAACGGAAAATAGCCAACTACGCGCTTCAGAAGGGATTTGAATCCGACTTGATCTGGGATATTCTCAACTCAGACCACTGATCCGACCGTTGTCGTCCACGTCCATATGGTAGGCGGCTGGTTCTTTAGGAAGTCCCGGCATCCGCATAATGGTTCCGGTAATCGGAATCACAAATCCCGCACCCGCGGCAATCTCAATGCCGCGCACATGTAGTATGTGGTTTTTCGGGCGGTTTCTCAGCGTCTCGTTGTCCGATAAGCTCTTCTGCGTTTTGGCGATGCACACCGGTAGTCCATCTAAGCCCAGGCGCGTAATTCGACGAAGATCTCGTTCCGCATTGGAATCGAATTCGACTTCCGAAGCTCCGTAGATTTCTCGAGCGACTTTTTCGATCTTCTCCTTCACCGTAAGATCCCAGGAGTACAGGGTCTTGAAACTCCCTTTGCGCACTCCGTCCACCGCTTCCACTACAGCACGTGCTAGAGCTTCCGTACCCTCGCTGCCTTTGGCAAAACCTTCGCTGACGACGGCCTGGACGCCGTGTTGCGCACAGAGTTCCTGAATCAAAGCATGCTCTTCAGGGTCATCCGTATGGAACGCGTTGATGGCCACAACCGGCTCGATGCGGTATTTGCGAACGATTTCGAGGTGCGCTAAAAGGTTTTGAAAGCCCTTTCGGACCGCTTCTACATTCTTTTCCTTCAATTGATCTAAGGCCACACCTCCGTGGTAATGGAGTGCCTGTACCGTCGCGACCACTACCGAAGCACTGGGCTTCAAGCCCGAGTATCCACACTTGATATCGAAGAATTTCTCGGCGCCCAAATCACTGGCGAATCCGGCCTCCGTAACAACGTAGTCCGAAAGGCTCAGTCCCATTTTAGTCGCGATCACGGAATTGGTTCCCTGCGCAATATTGGCAAAGGGACCTCCATGCAGAATAGCGGGATTTCCTTCAAGCGTTTGCACCAAGTTCGGTTTAATGGCATCTCGAAGAAGCAAAGCCATGGCGCCTACGGCGCGAATATCACGCGCATAGACCGGTTCAAGCTTCCTCGTGAAACCGACCAGTATATTCCCTAGGCGTTCTTTTAAGTCTGCGAAGTTCTCACTCAAACATAAAATGGCCATGATCTCCGACGCTGGTGTAATGTCAAACCCGCCAGTTCTCGGGAATCCATTTGTGGGCCCGCCTAAGCCTACCGTGATCTCGCGAAGCGAGCGATCATTCATGTCTGTAACGCGCTTCCACAGAATGCGCCGAGCGTCAATCTTGGGCTCGTGACTGTAGTGAAGATGATTGTCAATCATGGCCGCCAGAAGGTTGTTGGCGCCCGTAATGGCTGCGAAGTCCCCTGTAAAGTGGAAGTTGATCTCCTCCATGGGAACCACCTGACTATATCCACCACCAGCAGCGCCACCCTTGATACCGAAGACCGGACCAAGGCTGGGTTCACGAAGGACCACAGTCGTTTTCTTTTTAATTCGGTTCATCCCTTCGGCGAGCCCGATGGAGACCGTTGTCTTTCCTTCACCAGCCGGAGTAGGGGTCATGGCGGTTACTAAGATCAGTTTGCCGTAATGACTCGGATCTGGATCGAGGTAATGAAGTGGAATTTTCGCCTTGGTTGGCCCATAGAATTCTAGGTCCTCGGCGCTTACCCTAATTTCCGAGGCCACTTCTGCCAGTGGGCGCATTTCATTTTCCTGTGCGATCTCGAGATCTGACTTCATGGATCAGAAGTATTTGATGTATTCGTAAAGAGAGTCTATTTGTTGGTGAAGGCGTCGGTGAAATTTGACCCGTTCCTTGGACGAGCTCTTGCTCAGTAGGATGCTATTGTCCATTTGGTCGTGTGCCCATTTTTCTATTTCGGCACAGTAGTTTTGATCAACCGTGCTCAGGTAATTTAGTCCGCTGTATGGAGCAAAATAGAGCTTGCGATCCTCGGTTAAGCCGAGAACGGAATTATCCATCACCAGGAGTTCATGGTAGTATAACTTGAAGCTTGTTCCGGGTATAGGTTCCCCCGTTGAAGGATTGATTTTCTGCCCAAGCTTTGCCTGCTCAATTATAAGATCAACTTGCTTTCGGACATCGTCTAAAATAGACAATGCCAATCGCTGTGTCTTGATGGCACCCATCTCATAGTAGTACTTCAATTGCTTCAATACACTCGAAATTGTGCTGTCCGTCCAGAACTCTGTACTGGATAGTTTCTGATAGCTCAGGGCCATCTGTTGGCCTGCTTGAAGTAAATCTTCGGGAGCACTTCCCTCGCTGTATACTTCCTGCTGCTCATCACTAAAGTTGTACAGCGATTTAGCCCAGACATAGGATTTAAATCCACCAATCTGACCGAATAGAAAGTTGTAGAAAATGGGAATATCCTTCGCCATGTAAAGCATATGACCCTCGCCTTGTCGAAGGGTATTGATGTGACCTTCATTTTGTATGTAGGTCTCCTTCAAGCGTTCGAGGTTGTCGATGGCGCCGAGTCTTTGAAAGGCAATGTGAGTGCTCTGTCCACCGGTTAATGCGCCGTTTGACAGGCCCGCATGCTGCATCAGCTGCACTCCTTCATCAAAGCTAAGGGCAGTATCTCCTCTCAGTCTTCTGTAGGCACTGTCGAGACTGACGTGAAGGGTTTCAGAAAGGACTTTAGCTGCTTCTTTGGTATCGGGCAATCGGTTCTTCCACAGCTCCAAGAGCTCGGATTGGTATTTCATGTTGCTTAGGTTTGGACTTAGGTTGACCCCAAGTACGGAAAAAGCACCTGACCAAACAAAAAAAGTCCCCATGCCGAGAGTGCCGACATAGGGACCTTAAAGTTGATTATGAAAAGTCTTACTGAACGATCAGTTTAGAAGTGTTCACAGATCCAGCTTCGTTCACAACGTTCAAGAAGTAGATTCCTGAAACGAGGTTTCCGCGCTCGATGCTTACGTTTCCGTTCACCCCGTTCATGTTGCGAACGATACGACCAGTTACGTCTACCATAACCACGTCAAACTGTCCTTCTGCTGGAAGAGCAATTACAGCTCCTTCTGACATTGGGTTTGGCATAATAGTCAAAGGCTCTTTGCTGAATTCGTCAACGCTGATGCTCAATTCGGTACAGCTGTTGAATACGTGCTGATAGATGTGCATTTGATCGTCTGTACGCGTTGCAACACGGTTGTCTGAGAATGATCCGTTGACCACACCACATCCGTCTTGTGCAAAATCGTAGTCTTCTTCAACTGTTCCGGTTGCGTTTGGCGTACCGTTGACGAACTTGTACTGCGCAGATCCTGGGCAGAAATCGTTCAATACCAATTCGAATACTGCCGGGTTAGAAGGGGTTGGGCTCAATTGAAGCGCTCCATCTTGCCAATTAGGCTCGGTAAAGTCTCCCATGATCCATACTCCACCAGACTGCAATACTTCATTGCTCATGTCTACACGGAAAGTAACAGGTCCATTTGCCGGTTTTGGCGCGCAAGCACCGTTTACGTCAGCACCGAAACAACGTACTTCCAAAGTAGTGTCGCTAGAGAGGTCAACGATTTTGTCGCCACCGCCTTCCCAGTTGTCACTGGCTGCTTTAATGATACGCGCTTTGTACTTCACTTCTCCTGAATCCGCCATTACAGTGGTTTCGTAGATACCGTCTCCGTCTGGATCCAATGCCCAAATGCGTGTTCCACCCCATCCGTTGAAGGTACCTGCAACGTCAACTGAGTCACCACCGGCAATATCCAACAAACAGCTAGCGCTTAAGTCAACTTGAATCGTCATGCTATATTGTGGAAGCGGAGCTGCAGGACAAGCCGTACACATACCGAAGCAAAGTGGTCCCCCCACAGTGTCCCCGGCCAATACGATTTCGCGGTTTCCACCTACTTCACAAGCAGAAGGAACGCTTTCGTTGTCTGACCAAGCGTCTCCGTTGATGTACTTGTACTGGTAGGTTCCAGCAGGTACGTAGAAGATACCTTGGTAAACTCCATCACCCAATACGTCAAACAACTCGGTTGTTGCTGGATCCCAGTCTCCAGGCGCACCTGCGGCGGCTTGGAAGTTTCCGGCAACGTGGATGCCGTTTGCACTTGGAGTTTGCATGTTCATGTCGACCATTTGACGCCAGGCAACCATTCCAACAGGAGCACCTGCTCCGTATACTACTGCTGGAAGAGTGGTGTCGCTTACGACAGAAACGAAACGGTTGTAGTTACCGTTGCTTGGCTGAATACCAGCAACAGCGGGTGGAGCTTCATCGCTACCCCACGCGTTGCCATTGATGTACTTGAACTCGTAGTTTCCAGCTGGCAACGAAACAGATACTTCGTAGATGGTACCAGAAACCAAGGTCAATGAAGTAGCGGCAGGATCCCAGTCTCCTGGAAAACCAGCGGCTGCTTGAAAGTTACCGGCAATGTGTGGTCCGTTTGGATCCACAGTTTGTCCGGTCATGTCGACTTGGAAGGTCACATTGTACGGCTGCGCAATGGCAGACCCCCCGAACAACAAACCTGCCAACAGAAAAGTGTAGAGCTTTTTCATAGGTATGAGTAAAATTTAATTATTGACTAAGTGTACTATGTACAATTATAGGCCGAAGGTAAATAAAAAAATGTAAAATTTGCCTGACATTAGTCAGTAATTGTCATTATTACACTTATTCTAAGACCCATGCGCAGCAACGTTTTCCACACTTTAGTCTTTTCCCTTTCAATTCTTTTTGGAATCTCGGCCTACGGCCAGACTCGACCCACACGCATTGATCCACCTCATTGGTTTGCAGGGATGTCGGGCGACACCATAGAACTTCTGGTATCGGGAACGGATTGGGCGGATTGCAGCTTTGGACTTTCGCAAGGAGAAGGGGTTCAGTTGGTCAATGCGGAGGTGGCACCGAACCCGCATTACGCGTATTTGACGGTTGTTATCGGGCCGCAGGCCCAAAGTCAGAACTTGGAACTCTACGTCCAAAAAGGAAAGCGAAAAAAGTCTTTTACTTATGAGCTTCGCGAACGCACCGAGCAGCCGATGGGCTTGACTCCGGCAGATGTGATGTATTTGATCACGCCCGATCGATTCGCCAATGGAGATCCGGACAACGATGTGGTGAAGGGCTCCAATAATATGGAGCTGAATCGGGAAGATGGCTATGCCCGCCATGGAGGAGATCTTCAGGGTATTGCACGGCACTTGGACTACATTCAGGAATTGGGTATGACCGCTTTGTGGCTAAACCCTGTTTTAGAAGCGAATGAATTTAAGGAGCCGTACCACGGATACGCCATCAGTGATCATTACCGCATTGATCCGCATTATGGAGCGCTTTCGGACTACGGCAGCTTGGTGGACTCCATGCATACGCGTGGAATGAAGATGGTGATGGATGTAGTCTACAATCACTTTGGTTCACAACATTACTTGGACTTAGATCCGCCCTCTGAGGACTGGGTGCATCAATGGGAGGCGTTCACAAAAACCAATTTTCGGGCACCGGTATTATTGGACCCTCATGCTCCGGCATCTGAACGGAAGCTATTTGACGAGGGATGGTTTGACGATCATATGCCCGATATGAACTACGACAACGAGCACTTGGCTCGGTACATGATTCAAAATACCTTGTGGTGGATTGAGACCTATGGCGTGGATGCCTTGCGTATTGATACCTACGCCTATCCAGAGCAGGACTTCATGGCACAGTTGGGAGAAGCCGTTCGACGAGAGCATCCGGGATATTTTTTCTTTGGGGAAACTTGGGTTCACGGGCAACAGATTCAATCTTGGTTCCCAACAGGCATGGCTCAGCGCGAGGGATTCGACCCTGTTCAGACTTCGGTAACGGATTTCCAGATGTACTATGCCATTGAAGATGCCGCGAAGGAGCAACCTGGTTGGGCCGGCGGGGTAGCGGCTGTATACTACACGCTGGCAGCGGATTGGATGTATACCCATCCGGATTCACTGGTCACCTTTGCGGACAATCACGATCTCGCTCGCTTCTATGGAGTGGTGGGTGAAGACATGTCCAAATTCCAGTTGGGACTTGGGCTACTCTTGACGACTCGCGGAATTCCTTGTGTGTACTACGGTACGGAAATCCTTATGAAGGCCACCAACGGCCATGGGGATATTCGGCAAGATTTCCCCGGAGGATGGGAAGGCGATTCGGTCAACAAGTTTGAAGCTTCGGGCCGGGATAGTCTGGAGACCATCGCCTTTAACTACATCCAAGCCTTGTCTCGATTGCGTCAAGAACATACGGCATTTTCAAGTGGAGCTTTGACACAATACACACCGCGAGGGGGTGAATATGTCTTCTTCCGACATGATGATGAGGCTACCTTTATGGTCTTAGTCAATGGAAGTGACAGGGAGCATGAGTTCAACCTCGATCGCTATGTCGATTTCCTATTCTCGGGAACAAAACTTGAGAACGCGCTAGACGCGTCTGACCAACGGAATGCCGAGCCGATTACTCTTCCTGCTCGCGGCTTTGCTGTGTACCGAGTCCTTTAGACCTCAGTACTCGCGTTTAAAGCTTCGGCCTCCCCGAAGAGAGGCTCTTTAATGCGCAAGGTCAGAATGGCTGCCAATACAAAGAATAGCCCACCGGCTACCAGATAGGGCATCGCATAGTCATTAAAAAAGGCGTGTATGATGGGTCCGCCGATCAAACCGTTAATGATTTGAGGAATCACAATAAAGAAGTTGAAGATACCCATGTAGATACCCATCTTGTTGATGGGTAGTGAATCGATCAAGAGGGCATAGGGCATGGACAGAATACTGGCCCAGGCAAACCCGATTCCGAGCATGCTCAAGATTAACCAGTCGGTCGGTAAGAAGTACAGCCCTAACAATCCCAGTCCTCCACTCAATAGTGCAATGAAATGGACAAATTTTCGGCTTGTTCGCTTTGCCAAGGGCGTGAGTAGGAAGGCACAGGGAAGGGCAAAGGCGTTGTACCAGCCAAAGAGGTAACCCGTCAGGTTACCCGCTTCATTGAAATCTGCCGAATGGGTATCCGTGGGAGAAAGACCGTAGTGATGCGTTGCCATTGCTGAGGTGGTGTAGACCCACATGGTGAAAAGCCCAAACCAAGAGAAGAACTGAACCCAGCCCAAACGCTGCCTTCGTCGAGGCATTTTCAAGGCATCCGCAAAGATTTCCTTGAACATATTCTGCTTTGGACCTTCTTCCTCCGCCGATTCACCCATGTATTTCTTGAAGTCTTCAGGGGAATACTCCTTTACAGTGGCGATGGTGTAAATAATGGTGGCCAGTAGAAGTATAGCGCCGATGTAAAAGGACCAAACGACGCTCATCGGAACGGAGCCTTCCTCGGCGACGTTGGATACACCGAAGAAATTGGTCAATACGTAAGGCAGCCAAGAACCAATAATGGCGCCGATGGCAATCAAAATGGTCTGTACACTGAAGCCAATGGTCCCCTGAGATTTTGGAAGCATGTCTCCGACAAGCGCTCGGAAGGGTTCCATACTGATGTTGAAACTCGCATCCATCAAGGCCAAGAAAAGAACGCCGATCCAAAGGACCGCGCTGATTCCGATAAACTCAGTGGCCGAGAGTGATTCTCCGGCGAGGAGATTCGAATTAGGCAGAAAAACCAGACCGAGAGCAGCCATGATGGCCCCGATCAAGAAGTAGGGTTTGCGTCGGCCAAGTTTGGTCCACGTATTGTCTCCCATATGTCCGATGATGGGCTGCACACTGAGACCGGTAAAGGGTGCTACAAGCCAGAACCAACTGAGCTGATGAACGTCGGCGCCAAAGTTCTGAAGGATTCGACTCGCATTACCATTCTGAAGGCCAAAACCCATCTGAATTCCCATGAACCCCATGCTGAGGTTGATGATGGTTCCTAGACCGAGTCTTGGTTTTTCAGCGACCGTTGCTTCGCCGTGGGCGTGGGGTACAGATTGTGCCATAGTTCAGTTTTTCAAGGTTAGGCTTGAGTATTATTTGCGGAACATCATGAATTGCTTGGACAGGACCACTACATCCTCAGCCTGACTGGCGTTCCACTCAATTTCATCTTGGCCATCAAATACGGAATAAGACCCCTCTAATTCCAAGGATTGAATACTTTTCTGAATCGCTTCCTCGCCAAAGTTGAAGAGCATGGTGACCGAGCTTTCGCCCAATTGTCTTCTGTAGGCGTAGGTCCCTTCTTCGTCATTGACGATGAGCGGGGTGAAGTCTCCTCCATAAGCTCCGTTATACAGGGCGGGAGTTTTGTGGTAGATGTTCATCATCGTCGTGTAGAAGTCTTTATAGTTCCAACCTGTGAGTGAATCGGTCTCCACGGTCCAATCGATTTCGTCTTTGTCGAAGAATACGAGTCTTCGGTTCAAGCCGACTTCCTGTCCGCTGTAGATCAAAGGCATGCCGCGATCAAAAGTCATGCAGAAAGCGAACCATTGGAAGTGTGCTTTTCCATAACGCTCGAAGACTGTTCCGTTCCAGGAGTTCTCATCGTGGTTGGTCGTAAAGTACATGCGGATATCATCGCGGGTGTAATTGCTGTCGATGACGCTTCGGAGTGCTTCAATATCACTTGGCGCCTTATGTCCTTGAGCCACTTCATTGGTCATGTGGTGTATGTCCCAACCGTAGTTCATGTTGAAGTTCTGCATGTCTGTAGGTTCCGCCCATTCTGCCAGCATGAACAACTCTTTCCCCCAAGTCGCTCGTTCTTCCGTTAAGAAGTTCCAGTATTCAATAGGCACAAATCCAGCGACGTCACAACGGAAGCCGTCGATGTCAGTTGAATCCACCCAAAAGCGCATTTCGCCAGCCATAGCGGACCAAAGATCGCGGTTGTCGAAGTTCAAGTCTGCGACATCGGTCCAGTCGGTCAAGAATCCTTCGTTGTCTTTGGCGACGTTGATGTTGCCGTCTTCATCATAGGTGTAGAAGTCAGGATGATCGACGGTCCATCCGTGGTCGAAGGAGGTGTGGTTGGTCACCCAATCTAGGATGACTTTGAAGCCCAAATCGTGGGCTTGGTCAACCATGGCCTTGAAATCGTCCATCGTCCCGAAACTCGGATTAATGGCCGTGTAGTCTTGAATGGAGTAGTAGCTACCCAATGGACCTTTACGGTTTTTTTCACCGATAGGTTGAACGGGCATGATCCAAAGGATGTCAACGCCCAATTCTTGCAATCGCGGTAGGTGTTCAGCAAAAGCATTGATGGTACCTTCAGGGGTGTATTGACGAATATTCACTTCGTAAATGGTAGCCGAAGCAACCCAATCCGGGTGACGACTCTCCATGGCTTCGGGAGCTTCTGAACGTGCTTCCATAGCTGACTCTTCTTGTTGAGGTCCGGCACAGCTCAAAGCAATTCCGGCCCAAATAAATACCAATAATCTCTTCATCCTTTATTCTTTGACATAAACAAAACTGTGGGCTTCCAATAGGTTTCCACCTTCACCCTCCACAAGGTGACCGGCTAGAATGTGCTCGGTAGAGGCAGCGCAGGGAACAGGCGCAGACCCTGGATTGATCCAAATCTGAATTTGATCTCCAAGATAGCTGCGCGTGATGTGGATCACGTTTTCGTGTGTAATCTCAATTTCAGTTTCCCCGTAAAGCAGAGCCATCTCACGAGCTCGTGCTGCGGCAAGTGCTTTTACATCGGCCCGTAGGGCTGCCTCATCGGCATCATAACCCGTGAACTTCATCATTTTCCGGTTGTCGGGATCGTTGGCGCCCCACATGCCGTACTCATCACCGTAGTAAATGACCGGAATCCCGGGAATGGCGAAGTTAAGCGCGTGCAGCGTAGCCAGCTGGCGATAAGCCGTTGGTTGCGGCTTCGGAATGTCTCGTGTCCAACCTGCGAGCTTCTGATCTTCGTCCATTCGAACGTCACCAGAGGCCAGGGTAATGAATCGGCTTCGGTCTTGATTTCCGGAAATATAGCCCATCAGGTTGTGGTAGCCGTAGGTGTTCCAGCTTTGCTTCAGGGTGGTCACCAAGTTCTCTACAGAACTGGCGTCCTCATTCACGAAGGCGCTCACCGCCGCGTCGTACACATTAAAGTCAAATTGAGCGTCGAGCATCCCGTTGCTGACATAGCTGTTGATCAACTCTGGGGAGCCGTATGTTTCACCGATCTGGTAAATGCGACGATCGAGTTTTGCTTCTTTAATCTTTCGCGTCAATTTTCGCCAATACAATTCGTCAATGTGCTTGGTGGCATCGTGGCGGAACCCGTCAAAATCGTAATCGGCAACCCAAACCATAGCCGAGTCCGTCATGACATTGACGACTTCCGGATTGCGGAGTTCAAGGGTCGGCATAAAGGTGTCGAACCACGTGGTCAAGCGCTGATCGTCCCAACGCTCGGTGTTGAGCGTGCCATCCGGCAAGTACAGCGGCGTTGCCCAGTCAGGATGATCAATAAAGATCGGGTGTTGCTGGTGGACGTGGTTGGCCACGTAGTCGGTCAAAACGTTGAAGCCTCGGTTGTGAGAGGCATCGAGCAATGAGCGAACTTCTTCTGGCGTTCCAAAGCGAACGTCCGGACGGACATTTGAGATGGGCCAGTAGCCGTGGTAACCGCTAAATTTCGAGGTAACGCCTCCTTTGTCCCAAAGACCCCAGGCATCCCAAGGGTTCTGAACGATGGGGGAAATCCAAACCGTGTTCATGTGCAATTCGTCGAAGAATCCGGATTCAACGACTTGCGTGATCCCTGGGATATCGCCCCCGTAGTAGTTGGCAATCGGTTGGATGTCCGGGTCATCCACGGCACTGTCGTTCTCGGTTTTACCGTTTTTAAATCGGTCCACCATCATGAAGTACATGCGTGCGGTTTGCCAGTCGGAACGGTCGAGGGCGTCAACGTTGGTAATAATATTACCAGCGTCCAAGGGAATCAAGAGGTCATTGGAGCGTTGAAAATTTCGAACGCTAAAGACTCGTAGGTGACTGCGCCCTTCCGCATAACTCGAACTCTCGTCTATTTCGGGAATATTGATTCGGTAATGGCCTGAGGATAGACTATCCAGTTCTAGGCGCTGGTTTTGCCAGTAGGCAAGAACGAATTGATCGTCCGCGAGTCCTTCGAGCTCGATGGTCCGCGAATCGACCAACTCGGGCTCGAGCATAGCTGGCCCTTCACCCGAATGTGGAACCAATAGATTGGAGTTAAAGCCTCCCATACCATTGGAAATGCTGTCCATGGATACGTCCAAAGCTTCGGTCACCGTGCCGTTATTCCATACGAAGTACTTGAATTGATACGTGTCGGGTGGAAGTTCAAGGGTCGTACGGAAGAGATTGCCTTGGTTGGCCATCTTGTCTGCTCCGCGGTTCCACGCATTAAAGGTTCCAAAGATGAAAACGGAATCTGCCGCGCCACGATATTCGAAATTGATGGGCTCAATAGGCGCAAAGAACACGGGTATGTCATAGGAATCCCCATTCATGGCATGTAGCTCTACCCATCCGTATTGATCCTTCGATGATTCCGGGTACAATTGGAAGGCCTTGTCACGCGCTACTTCCATGTGCTCGAACTCCAAACGATCCAAGGTCAGTGTATCCACGATGTAGTCCGAAGGGTAGAAATCAGGGTTGTCCTTGGTCAATACCAAAGGACCGGCCAGACCGACCATCTCAGATCCTTGATGGAGCATGGTCGCAGGCCCACGGCTGCAAGCCGTTGCGAGCAATGCTCCGGCCAAGGCAAGTGCAAAATTCTTCATCATCTTAAGCTTTTGACGTCCCCGATACGGCCGCTGCTCCAGGCTGAAGCGAGTGGTGTTCTCCGAGGAGGTTAAATTCAGCTGGGACGGAACCTTCGTTGGTGATCTGAGTCCCATCCGGGGTAATATTCACCGCTAAGTGCGTCCCTCTCCAGGTAATGCGGAAATTCAACCCCTTCCATTCAGAAGGTAAATAGGGGTCAAAGTGCAAGACTTCGCCGTGCACGCTCATGCCGCCAAATCCTTGAACCACACTGATCCACGTTCCCGCCATACTGGTGATGTGCAGGCCTTCATGAACTTCGCGGTTGTAGTCATCGAGGTCCAAGCGCGAGGTTCGATGGTACATTTCCAAGGCCTTTTCTTCGTAGTCGAGTTGCGCTGCGAGCACCACGTGAATACACGGCGAAAGGCTGGATTCGTGAACCGTCATAGGCTCGTAGAAATCGAAGTTCCGACGCAAGGCCTCTCGGTCGAATTCATGACCGAAAAAGTACAGTCCCTGCAACACATCCGCCTGCTTGATGAAGCAGGAACGGAGAATACGGTCCCAACTCCAGTGCTGGTTGATGGGGCGTTCGCTGTCCGCTAGTGAATCCGCTCTGCGGAGTTCCTTGTCCAAGAATCCTTCTTGCTGCAAATAAACACCGCGATCGGCATCTTCGGGATAGTACATCTTCTCGATGATCTCCTTCCAACGCGTGCGCTCGTCCTCCGACCAATTCAGGTCGGCTGCGATCTCATTCCATCGGTCCTCATTATTCTCCCGAACGTGATCCATCGCTTCGCCTGCATAGCGCAAGCACCAAGTGGCGATGTAGTTCGTGTAGAAGTTGTTGTTGATGTTGTTCTCGTACTCATTGGGACCCGTGACCCCGTGCATGACGTACTGCTGTTTGTGTTCGCTCCAGTGGACGCGTTGACTCCAGAAGCGCGCAATGCCAATCAGCACGTCCAGCCCAAATTCTCCCAAATACGCGTAGTCTCGGGTGTGCTGTACATAGTTGTAGATCGCATAGGCGATGGCCCCGTTCCGATGGATTTCTTCGAAGGTGATTTCCCACTCATTGTGGCATTCTTCACCGTTCATGGTCACCATGGGGTATAAAGCTGCTCCATTCGTAAAGCCGAGTTTCGCAGCGTTCTCGATGGCTTTTTGTAGGTGCTTATGACGATAAACCAATAAGTTCCGGGCCACATGCGGCTCGGCAGTCGCCAAGTAGAATGGAAGGCAGTATGCCTCTGTATCCCAGTAGGTCGAGCCCCCGTATTTTTCTCCAGTAAAGCCCTTCGGGCCGATGTTCAAACGCTCATCCTCACCCGTATACGTCTGGTGCATGTGGAAGATATTGAAGCGAATGCCCTGTTGTGCTTCGGCATCGCCCTCAATGACAATGTCCCCATTGTTCCATCGGGCCGCCCAGGCCTCCTTCTGCTCTTGCAGCAATTGCGTAAATCCCGCTTCAAGTCCTTCTTGTGCACGCTCATTGGCTTTGGAGGCCAATTCTTCTCTCGCGTGGTTCATGGAGCTCAGGATCCCCACGTATTTTTGGAGCGTAATGCTCTGGCCCTCACGGGCCGATACCTTCATCCGTTTCCCGACAAACATGTTGCGTTCCTCGCTGGTCTCTTCGGTCTGTTCGGCCACTCCATCGCGCAACAGTTCATAGCGCATGGCTGCGCAAACGTGGAAGTCCAACTTCTTGGTTTTGGCCGTTACGTGAGCTCCTTCCTTATGCGTGGCCTGGTCAACGCCGTCCCAAAACTTCTCTTCCCAGTTGGTGTCTTCGTTCTCTACGTCGAAATCCAAGTAGGGGAGAAGGGTAATCTCACCATCGAAATTCAAGGGTGTAATGCTGTAGCTTAAAGCGCCAATTTCATCGCGCTTCATGCTGTACAATCTCTGAGCTTGAACGCCGATGCGCTCACCACTGGGGAAGGTGACTTCAAAGGAGCGAAGCAGGTAGCCCTCTTGCATATTCAATTCGCGGTAGAAGGAATCGACCTCAACCTTCGCTAAGTCCAGCATTTGGCCGTTGACCTCGACGTCTAAACCAATCCAATTCACGCTGTTGAGGACCTTGGCGAAGTACTCCGGATAACCGTTCTTCCACCAACCCACTTTCGTTTTATCTGGATAGTAGACACCGGCGATGTACGAACCGCGCAGGCTCTTACCGCTGTACTGCTCTTCGAAATTCGCCCGCTGACCCATGCGGCCGTTTCCGATCGAAAAGATGCTCTCTGATTTTGGATGATTTTCGGAGTCCCAGTGACGCTCGATGATGCGCCATTCATCGACCTCTAGGTATTTCGCTTGCATAGGTGGTAGTGTAGAGTAGGTTTTAACTTAGGTATGTGGCCGTATTGAATTCGTGGAGCCCTTCGACGTAGACCTCTGCGCCGGGAAGAACCTCTGCAGTCCCAATGGCCACCGTACGCATTCCCCCTGCGATGGCCGCTTCAATACCCGCTTTGGAATCTTCAAAGACTACACATTCTTCTGGCGCTACGCCAAGCGCCTCAGCACCTTTCAGAAATACTTCCGGGTTCGGTTTTGAGTGTGTAACCTTGGTTCCGTCAATAACGGCTTCAAAAAAATCTTCTAGTTCGCATTGCCCTAAGATCATTGGTGCATTCTTGGATGCAGACCCCAAGGCAATTTTAAGTCCGTGTGCCTGAGCCTGTTCGAGACATTCTTTGGCTCCAGCAAGTATTTCGTTCGGGTTCATGTGAGCGATTAGTTCGAGGTACCAATCGTTCTTTACCTTCATCCAGTGCTCAATTTCCTCCTCGCTCAATTGAACATTCCCCCATTCCATGATCTTCTCAATGCTCCCTCGACGGCTTACACCTTTGAGCTGTTCATTTTCCTCCTCGCTAAAATCCACCCCCAACTCGTTGGCGAGCCTTTTCCACGCGATGAAATGATACTTCGCTGTATCGACAATGACCCCGTCTAAATCAAAAAGGAAAGCTTTTATAGGCATGGGATGATCAGTGTTTCATCCGTTCGGCCATTTCTTTGCGAATATGACCCAGGATCATCAATTCGGCCGTAGCCGTATTAGTGGCTAAGGGAACATTTTGACGAATACATATTTCAATTAAGGCCTCGATATCCGGATGGTGGCGCTCCTTCACATCTGGATCCACGAAGAACAAGACGAGCGTGACCTCACCTTTCGAAATCATGTCGTTGATCTCGGAATAACCACCGCTCTGACCAGGGCTCAAGTGTACAATGGGTACTTTGAACTCATTCTTTTCTAAGAACTCTGCTGAACGCCCGGTAGCGACCAAGCGCTTACCCCACAACCATTCTTCTCGTTCTTTGATGAACTCGGCCATGGTTGGCTTCATAGCATTGTGGGCCAAGATGACGATATTCTTAATCATGCTTCCAGTTGAATTTTATGCTTCAAGTGATAGGCCACCAATCCGTCCACAGGCTTTTTGATAACTCTGCCGTATTTGATGTCTAAATCCTTGCATGCCCGACGAAGAAGAGATTCCATGTGGTATGCAACGGACCCAACAAAGTTGACGGTCGTGTTCTTGGATTCGGGGAAACAGAGGACATGCATGCGCAAGAAGAGCAAAAAGCCTTCGTAAATGATTTTTTCGAAGAAGGGATCCTCTTTGTGCTTGCTGACAAAACGAGCAAAACCAGCTAAGTATACATTGGCATTTGGCTGATTGTAAACGTTGTCAATGATTTCGTCCTTATCCGTATGATAGGTGGCCAAGAAATCCTCTTCAATATCCTTTGGTAGCTGCTTGTAGAGAAAAGCACTTAAAAGTTTCTTTCCCAAATAAGAGCCGCTGGCTTCATCTCCTAGGATGAAGGCTAAGGCCGGCACCTCTTCTCTCAACGAGTGCCCGTCAAAATAGCAAGAGTTGGAGCCGGTTCCAATGATACAGGCAATTTCTGGTTCGCCATTATACGTGGAATACGCTGCCGCGACCAAGTCGTGGTCTACTTCTATCTCTGCATGTACGAAGACCTGTTCAAGGCCTCGTTTAATTTCTTGTTTGAGCGGTTCGGTTGAGCATCCAGCTCCATAGAAGAAGATCATCTCGACGTCCTTTCGGAGTTTTTGTACGCGCTGCAAATTGCGCAAATGCTCAGCGACGAATCGGGCGCTGTGGAAATACGGGTTGAAGCCCATCGTAGAGAAACGATCGGCTTCACTTCCATCTCGGTTCAACAACACCCAATCACATTTGGTAGAACCACTTTCTGCGATCAGGATCATACTACTTACATATTGGCCAAGCGGACCATCAGATCAACGGCACGAGCCGAATAACCGGCTTCATTGTCGTACCAACTTACGATTTTTACCAGGTTTCCACTGGCTGAGGTCAACTCTGCATCAAAAATACTACTGTAAGGATTCCCGATAATATCTGCGGATACAATAGGGTCTTCCGTGTATTGAAGGATTCCTTTCATAGGACCTTCTGCTGCAGCCTTCATGGCTGCATTAACTTCTTCTTTAGTAACGTCGCGGTCCAAAACGACCGTTAAGTCCGTCGCCGAACCTGTCGGGGTTGGAACGCGCATAGCCATTCCATCCAATTTGCCATTCAATTCCGGCAACACCTTACCTACAGCGGCAGCTGCGCCGGTGCTGGTCGGAATTACGCTCAATGCCGCAGCGCGTGCTCTTCTCAAGTCATCGTGAGGAGCATCCTGGAGGTTCTGATCGGCAGTGTAAGCATGAACCGTCGTCATGAACCCTTTTTGAATACCGAATTCATCATGCAATACTTTTGCTACTGGAGCAAGGCAGTTAGTCGTACAACTGGCGTTGGATACAAGTGTGTCATCTGATGTCAACACGGCGTCATTTACACCGAGGACCACGGTTTTCACATCCCCTTTGGCGGGAGCGCTCAAGACTACCTTTTTAGCACCCGCTTGGAGGTGTAGTCCCATTTTTTCAGCGTCGCGAAAAACGCCAGTAGATTCAAGAACGATCTCTACACCAAGATCCCCCCATGGCAAATCCGCAGGGTTTCGCTCGCTGTAAATTTTGATCGCTTGTCCATTCACAGTAATCACGTCACCTTCTTGACTGACTTCTCCGTCGAAACGGCCGTGAATAGAATCGTATTTCAACAAATGAGCCAAGGTAGAGGGATCAGTGAGGTCATTGATCGCTACAACTTCCAACGCCTCGTTCATAACGAGGTTGCGGAAGCTTAATCGGCCAATTCGACCGAATCCGTTAATGGCTACTTTAGTTTTCATTGTGTGTTAAGGATTTTGGAGATCCGGATTAGATCCTGATCTATTTGTGCTTGATTTTTAATCGCTTGTAAAAAGAAGGTGTGGGTCAAATTGTCGTCCAATAACCCCACCATGATATTCGACTTTCCGTTCAAAAGAGCTTCAACGGCTTCTACGCCCAATCGGCTTGCAATGACTCGGTCAAAGCAGCTCGGCGCTCCTCCGCGCTGAAGATGGCCCAAAATGGTCACTTTTGCTTCGGTTTGCGGTAGCTCTGCTTCTGCCCGCTTTTTTAGCTCATAAGGATCGCCCAAGTGGTTCCCTTCTGCGACAATTATAATGTTGCTGGTTTTACGAGCGGCCTCACCTTTTTTGATGTCTTCGACAAGCTGCTCCCATTGTGTATTTCGTTCGGGTAAGATGACCGAAAGTGCTCCGGTCGCCAATGCTGTTTGCAAGGCAATGAAGCCCGTATCACGACCCATCACCTCTACAAAGAACAAGCGGTTGTGCGAGCTGGCCGTGTCCCGAATTTTGTCAATAGCATCCACAACCGTATTGGTTGCTGTATCATAACCGATAGTGTAATCTGTACCATATAGGTCGTTGTCGATTGTGCCCGGTACGCCAACAATAGGAATCTCATGTTCTTCACTGAGGTGCATGGCTCCAGTAAAGGATCCGTCTCCACCGATTACGACAAGAGCGTCCACTTCATGTTTTCGCAATTGCTCAGCTGCTTTGGCGCGGCCTTCTTCTGTACGAAACTCTTTAGAGCGCGCAGATTTCAAGAAAGTCCCTCCTTTTGAAATGATGTGCTTAACGCTCTTTGATTCAAGCTCTTCAAAATCACCTTGAATCAGGCCGTCATAACCTCGGTAGATGCCGTAGACCTTCTTGTTATAAAAAAGAGCCGCGCGCGTTACGGCGCGAATCGCCGCGTTCATTCCAGGTGCATCTCCACCGGAAGTAAGCACGCCAATGGTTTTGATCTTGTTCGAACTCATTTTCCTCGTTGAAGTTCAAAACAAACATAGTGTAAAATTTACACTTATTTTGGCTCTTTACTTGAATTTGTATACTTTTTCAGTCTCGAATGGAGACATTTGAGACTTAAAACCTTCTACTACACTTAATTATCGGGGGAATGGGTCAAGCAGTTAATCCGAACGTATCTGTGGATTGCGTGGTGTTCGGATTTGACAATACGCAACTCAACGTATTGTTGATTAAGCAAAAAGAGCTCAAAGAGGGCATGCATTCTCAATATGCATTGCCCGGAGATTTGGTGCTACAAGACGAGAGTCTTGACGACGCGGCTAATCGCGTTCTAAAAGAACTAACATTACTGGAGGGGATTTTTCTGAGGCAATTTCATTCCTTCGGAGATCCGAACCGTGTAAGCAACATTAAGGATTTGGATTGGCTGCAGTCTTATCGTCAGAATCCTCAGGCGCGAGTTATTACAGTGGGTTACTTGGCTTTAGTACGCATGGAGGATTTTAGTCCGGCTGCGTCTTCCTTTGCTGAAGAAGTGTTCTGGAAAGAAGTGCATGAAGTGCCTCCGCTAGCCTTCGATCACGATGCCATTTTTGAGGCAGCCTTGGCAAGGTTAAAGGAGGACTTTACACATCAAAAAATTGGACTGGAGCTGCTTCCTGAGAAGTTTACGCTTTCGCAGTTTCAAGCCTTGCATGAAATTATTTTGGAGAAGAAGCTGGACAAGCGAAACTTCAGAAAAAAGGTCTTAAAGGAGAAGTGGGTGGTGCCACTAGAAGAGAAGCAACAAGGTGTTTTACACAAGCCTGCCCAGCTTTTCGCACTCAATCAGGAATACCTGGTTGAGGAAGAATAAACGCCTAAGTGTATTAAATACACTTTACGTCTTTTTATGTACATTTGAAATCATTACGGATAAACATGGGTCTATTATGAGGAAGTTCTACACGAGCGTCTTGGCGCTCTTTCTCGGGCTCTGTCTCGGATTTACCGTCAACGGACAGAGCATTTCAGGAACCGTAATCGATGAAACCAATTTGCCATTACCGCAGGTCTCGGTCTTGGTAAAGGGTACATCGAAAGGTACTGCGACAGATTTTGACGGTCGGTACACCATTACGGGTCTTGAAGCCGGAGAGGTGACCATCGAATTCTCGTTTATTGGTTATACGACCACGACGAGAACAGTTACATTAAAAGCAGGTGAGAACACGGTGGTCGATTTGACCATGGATCCCGAAGCCACTGATCTCGATGAGGTCGTTGTCGTCGGGTACGGTGTTCAACGGAAACGAGAGCTCACGA
This sequence comes from Flavobacteriales bacterium, assembly GCA_965661605.1. GTDB lineage: Bacteria > Bacteroidota > Bacteroidia > Flavobacteriales > ECT2AJA-044 > ECT2AJA-044. The sequence goes on from CBFIEH010000002.1 coordinate 157,907, forward strand.
GCTCCGTAGTCAAGCTCGGTTCACAGGAACTGAATGACATGCCCACACCATCTTTCGAAACCGCAATCCAAGGAAAAGCACCTGGGGTCCAAGTCATCACCGGTTCCGGTTTGGCAGGGTCAGGATCACTCGTGCGAATTCGTGGAGTTGCTTCGATTTCTGCGGGTGGTGATCCACTCTATGTAGTTGATGGAATCCCCATCACTCAGGATTACTTTATCAAAGGGAATTCCGGAGCGATGAATAACAACCCACTGGCTACACTGAATCCAAACGATATTGAGTCTGTTGAAATTCTCAAGGATGCTGCAGCGACAGGTATCTATGGGTCTCGTGGTTCTAACGGGGTTATCTTGATCACGACGAAGCGCGGTAAAAAGAGTGGGCTACACTTTAGCTACAGCGCTCGGTTAGGAACTTCGAATCCAACGGCTTTGCCTGAGATGTTGAATAAGGAAGAATATCTTCAAATGTATGAGGAGGCCTGGGTTAATGATGGAAACATCGGAACACCTGTGCTTCCTGGTGGTGTGAGCTGGGAGGAAGCTCAAGCTTTTGAAGGAACCGATTGGGTGGACCAAACAGTGGCTACAGGTTTCAAGCAAAATCATGACTTCTCTGTTTCAAAAGGTGCCGAGAAATACAACTTCTATGCCGGTCTTTCCTACAATGATAACGAGAGTTTCCTCGTGGGAAACCGTTTCCGCAGATTGAGTTTGCGTTTGAACGGTGATGTAAATCTGACCGATGACTTACTCTTGAGCATTTCTAGCAGCTTTGCTCAGGGAGTTAACGACCGTGTGGATGCTGCATGGTCTGGAGGGCTTGGTGCAGCCATGTCCACTGCTTTGCCCATCTATCCCATCTACGATGCTGAGGGTGATTACTTCATCGGAGGAACAAACCCCGTTCGAGTTCAAGATTTGAAGCAATGGAGAAATACGGAGAACCGGACCATCAACAATGCAGCGCTTACCTACCGCGCTTCTGAGAAGCTTACTTTCCGCGGTTCTGCTTCCCTAGACTACATGAAGATCAACGAGGACATCTATGAGCCTCAAGAGTTGATCAACAGTGACCATGCTGGTGTATCGAAACGAATCCCAACGGAAATCATAAACTACAACGGGTCTTTAACGGCTCAGTACAACTTGAGTCAAAACACCTTGCACAACTGGGATTTCTTGGTTGGAACCGAGGCACAGCGCTCATACAGCCGTTCGTCTTATGCAGAGGTGATTGACGCCACCGACCCCTTCTGGGAGGATAAGGCGATGCGCGATTCAGTAGACTTTATTTTCAACGACCCTGCAAACGAATTCACCTTCGTGAGCTTCTTTGGTCGTGTGAACTACAACTTGGCAGGAAAGTACTTTGCTCAAGTGAACTTCCGCGCTGACGGTTCGTCCAAGTTCGGTCCAAACAATCGATTCGGATATTTCCCAGCGATCTCTTTTGGGTGGATTATCACCGAGGAAGAGTGGTTGAGAGACAACAATACCGTGAGCTTCTTGAAGCTGAAAACAGGATATGGATTGACAGGAAACGCAGCGATTCCACCAAACCAATGGCGGGCGAACAATGTCAAGAATGTGAACGGGTACAACGGGTCTCCGTACTACTACCCAACCATCATTGAGAATCCAAATCTCCGCTGGGAAAGTTCGTACACGTTCGACGCGGCTCTTGAATTTGGATTGTTTGATGATCGTATCCATGGAGAGCTCGGATACTACTATAAGGATACACGTGATGTGTTCTTGCAAGTACAGGTTCCACAAGCCAGTGGTTTTGCCAACTTGTGGGATAACGTAGGGGGTATCTACAACACCGGGGTTGAATTTAATGTGACCACGAGAAACACGGTTGGTGATTTCAAATGGACTACAGACTTCAATATTGCCCGCAACTACAATGAAATCACCAGTATTGGAGGTTACAGCGAAGATGCGGTTAGTGGAGGTACTAACGATACGCGTACCATAGTTGGACAGCCGGTTGGAACCAATTTCTTGGTGCGATTCTCCCATGTCGATAAGGAAACTGGAGCACCTGTTTACCTTGATATCAACGGAAACGAGACCTATACATGGGATCCGGTCAACCGGGTAACGGTAGGAAATGTACTTCCTGATGCTGTCGGTGGGATTACCAACAGCTTCTCGTACAAGAACTGGGACTTGAGCGTTCTCTTTGTATTTACGATCGGAGGAAACATTTATGACTCTTCTAGTAAGCGTCAGTTGTCCATGGTGTCGGATTGGAACATGACGCGTCACGTATATGACCGTTGGACGCAACCCGGAGATGATGCGCGCTACCCGCGTTTGACTCTGGACCCGGCAAACCACGGTTCTACAACACCTTGGATCAACACCGACTTATGGTTGCATGACGCCAGCTACATGCGCTTGAGAAATGTAACCTTAGGATATTCCATTCCGACGGATAAAGTACGTCGCTGGGGGCTTCAGAGCATTCGTTTGAGTGCTTTAGCCACCAATATCTTGACCTTCACCAAATTCCCTGGTGTTGATCCGGAGATTGCCCGTGACTTTGAGAATCCAACGGACCGTAACATGAGCCCGAACATTACGTACTTGACACCTCCTCAGGAGAAGACGTTCATTTTCGGACTTGAAGTTCAATTTTAATACCTAAGATCATGAAAAGAATAGCACTAGTATTCAGTTCTCTTGCGTTGATCTTGGTATCAGCGTCATGTGAAAAGTTTTTGGACGTGAAGCCAGATGGTTCACTCACCACTGAGGAGGCCATCGTCAATACGGATTCACTTCAAATGTTCCTCAATGGAGCATATAGTTCGATAGGCGACTTTGCCAATGGAAACTTCCAAACCTTTAATGAATTGTTGAGCGATAATCTCGCGCGGCCGATCAGCAACCTTGATTACCGCGAGATCTACAGTTTCAATACACTTTTCTTCAATGGGACTATTGGAGGGACGTACGGAAATATGTATCGTGCAGCCATGCGTGCAAACTTCGTAATCGAGAATTTTGACTTGGCCACGGATTTGACGGAAGCGGATCGCACCAGAATGGAAGCGGAGGCTCGCTTCATTCGCGCGCTAGCTCATTTCGAAATCGTTCGATTGTTTGCGCAGCCATGGGGATACACTCCGGACAACAGTCATGATGGAATCATGATTCGCACTACGGTTGATTTTGAGATTGCTGCGCGAAACTCCGTTCGTGAAGTGTATGAAGACCTCATTATCCCGGATTTGATTTTCGCCAAAGAGAATCTTCCACAAAGCAATGGAAACTACGCTACCAGCTTCGCGGCTCAGGCTGTATTGGCAAAAGTGTATTTTCAGCAGAATCGCTTGGGAGATGCCGCAGCTGAAGCTGCTCCAGTCATTCAGGCATTTCCATTCGACACCAGCGCCGCTGGGTTGGATCGATTCGTTTTTGGAGATACCAGTACCGTTCAGAGTGAATTTATTTTCCGTGTTGTGAGTACCTCGATCAACAATACTGTCGACAACCGCGGGGGTGCGTTCACAGGAAACTACAGAAGTGATAATAACCCAAATCCGGAATTGAGGACGGATCGTACGTTCTTGAATCCTTATTCTGCCAATGCGGATGATAGAAGGGTATTACAGTTCTTCCAGATTCGGAATGATGGTGCACCTAATGAATTTGTTGCGGTGAGTAAGTTTGATCGTGATTTTGTCAGTGTTCCTCTGATTCATACCACCAGTATGAAGCTAATGTATGCAGAGTGCATTGCGGGTACAGATCCAGCTGCTGCTGCGGAGCATGTCAATGATATACGTCGACGCGCCTACGGCACCAATGCGTATGACATTCCTTCCAGCTCGTCGCCTTCAGAAATTCGCACGGCGATTGAATTCGAACGTCGGATTGAGCTTTTTGCTGAAGGAGAGCGCATTCAGTGGATTAAGCGTCGTGGCGCCTTGGGCGAACAGCGCGAAGTGCGCAATGCTCCATGGGATTGTGACGGAATGATTTTGCAGTTCCCCATTTCGGAGCAAACTGATCAATTTGAGTTGAACCCAACCGGAGGTTGCTAAAATAGATAGAGATGAAAAGACAATTTTCCATAGCCGCAATAGCTGTCCTTTTTATAGGGGTAGCATCGTGCCGGCCAGATATTCCATCAGATATTGGACCTAGCTATGACGCTACTTCCGGATTCTCCGGGAAATGGCGCCTAAGCCAAGTGGACATGGTGGATAAGCAAGAAGCCTTGCAAGAAACTCGTGATATTACTCCGTTCTATGCTTCAGATTTTGGAGCAGTAACCTTGAGTGGAGCCGAGGGAACTTATAGCATTGAAGAAGGAGCTGGAGACTTCTTTATCGGGACCCAAGGAACCTATTCATTCGATGACCCGAGCTTCCCAAGCAATATCATTTTCTTCACGGACGCCGGTGATACCGTTACTGCGTCATTGTCTAGAATGGTGCGCGAGATCGATAACGATATGGGCTTTAATGTCCCTCGCGAAAAATGTGGAGCACCAAGTGTCCAATACAATTTTTCATTCACACGAGAATAAGATAGAGCTATGAAGAAGTTAGTATTTACAGCAGCAGTATTGTTCTCGGGATTGATGGCTATTGGTCAAGTAACAACTGACCCACCCGAGTTCACACCAGACCAAGAAATCAAGATCATTGTGAACTTGAATGAAACCTCGAATGATTGGGGGATTATTGAAATCGCCGCAGGAGGCGAGGATATGTATATCTGGACTTGGAAACCCTATGAGTGGGGAGCCAATGACTCTTTGGCCAATGGGCTTGGATCTCAAGCGTGGAAGAATTCAAATCCAGCGCTGAAGATGACCAAGGAAGCCGAGGGTATCTATAGCTATACCATGACTCCCACAGAGTTTTATGCAGTGGACGCTTCGACCGTATACGATGAAGACATCCATTTCTTAGTGAAGCCTCTTGATGGTGGAGGATATGGAGATCCTGACCGTAAAACGGAAGACTTGAGTTTAGCCGTAGATCCGGCCATTACAGTAAAGAATCCCGGTTTTGCCTTTCCGTTGAATCCAGCGAGTGATGACGTAATCCAGGTCATTTACGAGTACGCTCGTGAGGATACGAGCGATAGCCGTATGACGCGTCGCGACCCATCCAACTGTTCCTCTTCTCCCTTGGGTTCTGATGAGGTATGGATGTTTGCGGAGGCCACCACAACGGACAGTGCCAAGTATGAGATTAGTTCGTTTTTCACCACCACCCAAAATCCAGATCTCTTGATGGATTATGAAGGTGATGGTGTGTACAAGCGCTACCTCATTCCTGATGAATTCTTTGCAGACGTGGTTCCGGCTGAGAAAGAAATCATGTCGGTAAGATTCGTACCTATGACGGATTACTTTATTGTCAATCCGGCTGGAGCGGGATGTTCCATCTCGGAAAACCGGACGGCAACAGACATTATCATCCAGTTGGCTTGCCCCTAACCAAACCTAGGTCTAATCAACTGAATAAAGCCATCGCCTTCGCGGTGGCTTTTTTTATACTGCTGAAGGTAGTTGAGCGAGCAGTTGCTCGAGCTGCCCTTGATCAATATCCAGGTGCATGACGATTCGAAGCTTTCCTTCGCCCATGGAAACAATCTTGATGCCCTGAGCGTCGAGTTTTTGAATCACGGCCCCTGGATCGATTCCGTCTGCCACATAGAAGATGACAATATTGGTTTCCACGGGTTCAATTGATTGCACCCAAGAGCACGACTCCAAGCAGGTTTTCACAGCTTGAGCCTTAGCATGGTCATCCGCGAGGCGATCAATGTGATGGTTCAAGGCGTACTGCCCAGCGGCAGCCAAGATTCCCGCTTGGCGCATACCACCCCCCATGCTCTTACGCAAACGGTAGGCACGATCGATATGTACTTTCTTGCCCAGCAGAACGGAGCCTACAGGGCAGCCAAGCCCTTTGCTCAGACATACGGAAATAGTGTCAAAAAGGGCACCATAGGCTTTGGGATCATCACCTTTAGCGATGAGTGCATTCCAGAGTCGAGCGCCATCTAAGTGATAGCCTAAGCCGTATTCTTCTGCTTTGGACCCTAGGGCCAAAAGGGTTTCCCATTCGTAGCACGCACCTCCACCTTTGTTCATGGTGTTTTCCACGGCCAGAAGACGCGAATAGGGAGCGTGCGGGTCCTGCGGGTTGCGAACCAAGGCATCCACGTCCGAAGGCGTCATAAGGCCCCTAGGGCCACGGGCGAGGTTCACGGACGCACCGGAGTTCAGAGCGATACCACCACCTTCATAATTGTAGATATGGCTGTACCCGTGGCAAATGACTTCGTCACCGGGACGTGTATGCACGCGAATGGCAATTTGATTGGTCATCGTCCCGGAGGGACAAAACAAGGCCGCCTCCGCACCGAAGTAATGGGCTACTTCTTCCTCTAAAGCGTTGATAGAAGGGTCCTCGCCGAAGACGTCATCACCGACGGGAGCGGACATCATAGCATCCATCATGCCCGGAGTCGGCCGGGTCACCGTATCACTGCGTAGATCTATAATCATCACTTGAATTTATAGAAAGGAATCAACATCGGCACTTTGTCTTGGTAGTCTCGATAGGCCTTGCCGAATTTTTCGACCAAGCGCGCTTCTTCGAGTTGAGCGCCGATGATGATGTACAAAACAATCCAAAACATGGTCACGAGGTACACATAGCTCGGTGAGCGAAGCAATCCTCCAAAGAGGAATACAAGAGCACTGAAGTAGAGCGGGTGCCGCACCAGTTCGTTCAGTCCTTCGGTGTTGAGTTTATGAGCACTTTGAGGCTGCTCCAAGCCGATGAACTCCCCAAGGGAATATCCCTGAAAACACTTAAAGGCCAAATAGACGGCCGCTGCCATTAGGAGAAGTCCGAGGTATTCAATGAGGACGTTGGGCTCGGTCATCAGCGTGGGTTTGGGCAAACTCCAATGATAGATGAGTGGAAGTAGAATACCGAGGATGGCCACGATGTTGTATAAGACGCGGTAGCGATTTTCTGGTAGCCCAGTGAGTCCGAGGATATGCTGTTTGATCTTCGGAGCGAGCATGGCGCTGTGCATCACGAAATAGCAAATCCATAGGAATGAGAGCAGTACGAAAGACATGTTCTGTTTTTTACAAATATAAACGTTCACCATCGCCGATTGTGTAAATTTGCTGCATGATTACACAAGACCAGTATAAGGACTTAGTAGGACGCGTTGACGCGTTAAGGGGGTATCTTTGACGTCGATCACAAGAAACTACTGATCGGAGAAGAAGAAGAGAAAACGGCCGACCCTGAATTTTGGAATGATCCCAAGGCCGCCGAGATCGTTATGAAGAAAATCCGCCAGATGAAGTTCTGGGTGGAGACTTATGAGGAGATCGAAACCATGAAAGATGATCTGGGTGTACTGCTGGAATTTCATGAGATGGGTGAAGCTTCCGAAGAAGAAATTGACCAGAACCACGTTGCGCTGAGAACCAAGGTAGAAGACCTTGAGTTCAGAAATATGCTTTCGGCGGAAGAAGATCCCATGAGTGCTGTGCTCCAGATCACTTCCGGTGCAGGAGGAACAGAGAGCTGCGACTGGGCCTCGATGCTGCTTCGCATGTACGTGATGTGGGCCGAAAAGGAGGGCTTCAAAATCACCGAGCTCAATTACCAAGAGGGCGATGTTGCGGGAGTGAAGACCGCAACCATTGAAATTGACGGCGATTATGCCTTTGGTTACCTGAAAGGCGAAAATGGCGTTCACCGATTGGTTCGTATTTCTCCCTTTGACAGCAACGCTCGACGACATACCAGCTTTGTTTCTGTCTACGTCTATCCATTGGCGGATGATACCATCGAAATCGATATCAACCAGTCCGATATTGAATGGGATACCTTCCGATCCGGTGGAGCAGGAGGGCAGAACGTAAACAAGGTAGAGACCGGAGTGCGCTTGCGCCACAAACCATCGGGCATCATTATTGAGAACACGGAAACCCGTTCGCAGTTGGGCAATAAGGAGAAGGCGATGCAGCTCTTGAAGTCTCAGCTGTACGAGCTGGAGTTGGAAGCACGCCGAGCTAAGCAGAGCGAAATCGAGGCGGGAAAGAAGAAAATCGAGTGGGGATCACAGATTCGGAACTACGTCTTTCACCCGTATAAACTCGTCAAAGACGTGCGCACCCAACATGAGACCAGCGATGTGGACGGCGTTATGAACGGGGACCTCGAGGCCTTCATCAAGGCTTACTTGATGCAAGAAGGCAAGGGGGTGACCAACGAAAACGAATAAGCGATGAGCATGAAAATCTACCACAATCCGCGTTGCCGCAAGAGCCGGGAAACCTTGGCCATCATTGAGGACAATGGGGGTAATGCCGAGATCGTACTCTACCTAGAGAATCCACCGACCGTTGATGAATTGCGCGACTTGTTGAGCAAATTGGGCCTACGGCCCGATGAGCTTGTCCGCAAAGGTGAATCCATCTGGAAAGAGGAGTTCAAGGGGAAGGAGCTGGGCGATGAAGAAATTTTGCTCGCTATGACAGAATACCCCAAATTGATTGAACGACCAATTGTGGTGAAAGGAAAAAAGGCCGTCCTGGGACGACCTCCTGAAAATGTTTTGGAACTGCTGTAAGTCTTAAGACTCGGCAGCGACGTCGGCTTCTTCTTCAACCTCGTCACTGAACAGGTCGATGAAATATCCGACGATCCAGAAAGGAAGGAAACCGGTGATGAAAAGCATCAACCAGAAAGCCATCAAGAAAACAGCCAAAAACAGGAGGAATCCGATAAACATAGTTCTGTTCTTTAAGAGCCCAAATTTAATAATTAACCGCATAAAAAACACAACATGGAATTTCGCATTGAGAAAGATACCATGGGAGACGTTCAAGTCCCTGCTGATAAGTACTGGGGCGCCCAAACAGAACGCTCCAGAAACAACTTTAAAATTGGTCCAGCGGCCAGTATGCCCCTCGAAATCGTCTATGGTTTTGCATATTTGAAGAAGGCAGCGGCCCATGCAAACTGTCAGCTGGGTGTTTTGGCCGAAGAGAAAAGAGACTTGATCTCTCAAGTCTGTGGAGAAATCCTTGACGGGGAGCACGACGATCAATTTCCCTTGGTGATCTGGCAAACAGGATCGGGAACCCAATCCAACATGAACGTGAACGAGGTTGTCGCCAACCGTGCACACGTGTTGAATGGCGGAACCCTGGGTGAAGGCGATCGCGTCATACACCCAAATGACGACGTCAACAAATCCCAATCGTCTAACGATACCTTCCCAACGGGAATGCACATCGCCATCTACAAGCGCGTTGTGGAGACGACTATTCCAGGAGTTGTGCTTCTACGTAATACGCTCAAGGCCAAATCTGAAGCCTTCATGAATGTGGTGAAGATCGGTCGCACACACTTGATGGATGCTACGCCCTTGACCTTGGGTCAAGAATTCTCCGGATATGTGTCTCAGCTGGATCACGGTCTTAAAGCACTCCGCAACACCTTGGATCACTTAAGCGAATTGGCGCTTGGAGGAACAGCCGTAGGAACGGGAATCAATACTCCTGAAGGGTACGCAGACCTCGTGGCAGAGAAGATTGCTCAGTTCACCGGATTGCCCTTTGTTAGTGCGGAGAACAAGTTTGAGGCCCTTGCGGCGCATGACGCCCTTGTGGAAACGCACGGCGCATTGAAACAGCTGGCTGTTTCTTTGAATAAGATTGCGAACGACGTTCGGCTTTTGGCTTCTGGGCCTCGCTCAGGAATTGGTGAGATCATTATTCCCGCTAATGAACCGGGAAGTTCCATCATGCCCGGGAAGGTAAACCCGACCCAAGCAGAGGCTATGACCATGGTCTGCGCTCAGGTGATTGGAAACGATATGGCGATTGCCGTTGGGGGTGCTCAAGGGCATTACGAATTGAATGTATTCAAGCCTGTGATGGCGGCGAATGTACTGCAGAGTGCACGTCTGATTGGAGATGCTTGCGTCAGCTTCAACGACCACTGTGCGGTAGGGATAGAGCCAAACCGGAAGAACATAGAAGCGCATGTCAACAACAGTCTGATGTTGGTCACGGCTTTGAATACCAAGATTGGATACGAGAAGTCGGCCAAGATTGCCAAGACGGCTCATGAGAATGGAACGACCTTGAAAGAGGAGGCCGTGAACCTCGGGTATTTGACTCCTGATGAATTCGATGAGTGGGTGCGTCCGGAGGATATGACCGGAAGCTTGAAGTAAGCATCGAGCCGTAGGCTCAAAAGAATAAAGCCCTGCCGAAAAGCAGGGCTTTTTTATTACATACTTTTCTTCAGGAATTTGATTTGTCCGTTGTGGTTGGATTCGTGCTCGCAGACGTGAAACCACTTGGCGTAGTTGTTCCTGGGCTCGTTGCCGAAGAACTCTTCAGACTTCCAAAGCCAGTCATCGTCCAGCGCGGCAAACGAGCGTTCGGTTTCGGCGCGAACACTATCGAGCTTTTCGAAATAGAAATCGATGTTGTGGCCTTTGATCTTTTCGCGGCCTTCATCACCGAGACTCATAGGAAGATCCCATTCGGCTTTGATTTCTTCATTCCAATGGACGCGATGTAAATGGAAAAAATCAGAATCCAGACATTGTGACCCTTGAAGTCAATGTCTCGTTTGATACCCGCCGTCGTGTTTTCATGATCGGTAACCATCATGGATGTCGATGGTCCGTCGCGCATAGGCCAAAAACATCAGGAATAGCCGACGCGGTCCGTGCGTCACTTTTTCTTGAACCTCTTTTTCTTGGGATTCATCAGGCATGAAGGAAAATAGTCTTTTCTTCTTTTTGGCTTAGTCGGGCTTTAGACGTATTTATCGCCCTTTTCAATCTTGGCTTCGGCAACGAACTGCTTGATCATCTGCTCGTCTTCTTTCTTGCAAATCAACAAGGCATTGTCCGTATTCACTACGATAAAGTCCTCCAAGCCTTGAATGACCACGAGTTTATCGCCTGATGTGCTGACCATGTTCCGTTTGCTGTCGTACAGCATGACCTGCTTAGCGCCAACGACGGCATTTCCTTCACCATCGCGATCGACGTGTGTGTAAAGAGAGCCCCAGGTTCCCAGATCAGACCAACCAAATTCGGCAGGTACGGTATAGACGTTCTTGGCCTTCTCCATGATGCCGTAGTCAATGGAAATGTTCTTGCACGTGGGGTAGATGCGACCGATGAACGCCTGTTCATCTGGAGTATTCAAAGCATCCACTCCTTCCTCAAAGAGTTGTCCTACTTCACTTAGATGCTCGTTGAAGGAGCTGATAATGCTCTTAGATGACCAAATGAAAATGCCGCTGTTCCAGAGGAAGTCACCGCTTTCAAGAAACTTCTTAGCCAAGTCAAGGTCTGGCTTTTCCGTGAAGGTCTTCACCTTACAAACTTCGTTCGAGCCCAGGATCTGGTCCTCGTTGTACTGAATGTACCCATAACCCGTATCAGGTCGACTCGGGCGAATACCTAAAGTCAAAAGGGCATCGTTGCTGGCCGCTGTATCCAAAGCGAGTTCGATTACGCGGACAAATTCGTCCTCTTTGAGGATGAGGTGATCAGATGGGGCAACTACAATGTTGGCCTCCGGATCCAATCCGTGAATTTTATACGCCGCATAGGCTACACATGGTGCTGTATTTCGGCGTGCCGGTTCGAGGAGGATTTGATCATCACCCATTTCCGGAAGCTGTTCTTTGACCAGATCCCAGTATTGCTCGTTGGTCACTACAAACACTTGCCCTTCGGGAGTGAAGCGTCGCATACGCTCGTAGGTCTGCTGGATCAGGGTTTTGCCGGTTCCGAGTATATCGAGAAACTGCTTCGGATTCGTGGTTCGGCTCATGGGCCAAAAACGACTGCCGATACCGCCAGCCATGATGACACTATAAGTATGGGTGTTCATCGCAATGATTTTGATGTGGCAAAACTAAGAAAATCAAGAGACGATCGGGGCTAGACCAGGAACTAAAAACCATCGACCCGAGCTGATTTCCTGACACTTATAACGCGTTCGCTGCTTCGGACCCCGTCTGAATCGTCTACCTCCCGGGAGCTCGAATTCCTGCCCCTCGAACAACATGGATACCGTAATCACGTCATCTTCTTCGTCGTAAACCCGAAAGGCCTGAACCAATGTGGGATCACTGAAGGTTGATGCCTTGGGCTTTCTCAAGTGGCGCTGCCATTGAGCGCGAAGTTCCCGCGGAACGTATTCGACCTCTGTCAATGGACACATTAAATTTTGAAAGGTCTGTTTCCATTCAGGGCCGTGAGGAGCGACACGCTGCTTATAGGCCTCATACACGTGAAGGTGGGCGATTTCATGAATCAGTACCCAGAGAAAATGAAATTCGTTTAGATTGCCGTTCACCGAGATTTGATGGCCTTTTTTTCCGGGACGGAAATCCCCAGTTTTGGTCCTTCTGGCGCGTGAAACGCGCACATCGACCCGATAGGGTCTCAGTAATTCGTTAACGTAGTTTTCCGCCTGCGGCGGGATGTGGGAGCCCCATGCCATTTAGGCGAGCAGTTGGTAAGTGATCAAGCTGGCTACGTAGGCCATGGCACCCATGAAGAGGAACTGGGCCAAGGGCCATTTCCAGCTTCGGGTTTCTCGCCGAACAACGGCTACCGTACTCATGCATTGGAGCGCAAAGGCGTAGAAGACCATTAGGGATAACCCTGTGGCCAAGCCGTATTGTTTCTTGCCTGTGATGACGTCTACTTCGTCCTGCATTTTCTCTCGAATGGAGCTTTCATTATCCGGATCTCCAACACTGTAAATGGTCGCCATGGTGCCTACAAAGACCTCTCGGGCCGCGAAACTCGTAATCAAGGCGATTCCGATTTTCCAATCATACCCCAAGGGGCGGATCGCTGGCTCAATGGTTTTGCCAATGATTCCGGCATAAGAAGCTTCCAGTTTTTCACTCCCCATAGCCGCGCGGAGATCCGCGTTGAGTTCACCGTCTACGGACAATGCCTCGTATTTGTCGTTAATCTGGGCCATTCGCTCGCCAGGGCCATAGCTTGATAAAAACCAGAGCACAATGGAAATGGCCACAATAATCTTCCCTGCATCGAACAAGAAGATGCGGACTTTCTCAATCAGGGTGAAACCAATATTGTTCCAATCGGGCCATTTGTAACCTGGGAGCTCCATAACAAAGAAGCTGCGGTCGGCTTCGTTCAACCAGAGGTTGAGCAAGAAGGCTACCACGATGGCCGCGACAAATCCGAGTAAGTAAAGCCCCATGAGGATAAGTCCTTGGACATTGAATATCCCCCATTGTGCATCACTGGGAATCACGAGGCTGATCAACAGGGTGTACACGGGGAGCCGAGCGGAACAGCTCATCAATGGAGTGATCAATATGGTGATCAATCGCTGTTTCCATCCGCTAATGCTTCGAGTGGCCATGATGGCGGGAATGGCGCAGGCAAAACCGCCGACCAAGGGAATCACGCTTCGTCCATTTAGTCCAAAGCGCCTCATGAGTTTGTCCATCATAAAGCTCACACGGGACATATATCCGGTGTCTTCGAGGAGGGCGATGAAGAAAAAGAGGAAAGCGATTTGAGGCACAAAAACGACAACACCACTCAAACCAGCCAGCACTCCGTCGGTGAGTAGACCTGATAGAATCCCTGGTGGTAGGGAGGTGGCGAGGTATTCGGTCAAACTGGTAAATACGTATTCAATCCATTCCATTGGGAGGGTTGCCCAACTGAAGACAGCTTGGAACATGACAAAGAGGATACTCAGGAATGTAACATAGCCCCAGACTTTGTGCGTGAGGACATTGTCAATTCTTTCCGTCAAATGCTCACGAGTACTTTTGGAGTGGCGGACGTTTCTCGCAATGATTCCGGGAATCAGCTCGTATCGCTTTTTGCTTTCATCCGCTTGAAATCTGTAGGGCTTAAACTTGTGCTCCACAACGAGTTCCTGAATCCGTTTACTGCGCTCGGGGTGATCCTTGAAATAGCTGAGGAACTTGTAGTTGCAGGCTACCTGAAAAGCAGCATAGTCACTGTTCACGTTAACCGATTTCCTAACGCGTTCCAGAAGCCTTGGAGAGAATTCACCGACCTTGATGAAGTCTTTTTCGGGGGCCTGAGTTTTAATCTCCAGGAGAGCCTTAAGCTTGCTCAGGTCACTTTTCTTCCGAGCATTCATAAGGACCACAGGCACTCCTAGTTCTTTTTGCAGTCGGAAAAGATCAAAAGTCAGTCCGTCCTTTTCAGCCAAGTCGGCCATGTTAAGTACCAAGATGGTTGGAAGGTTCAATTCAATAACCTGAGTGGCTAAAAATAGGCTTCGCGTCATGTTGGTGCTGTCTGCTACTACAATGACCTGTTCCGGGTAGTCCGGATTTTCTGGATCACACAGCACTTCAAAAGTGACCAGCTCATCTACAGACTTTGGATAGAGACTATAGGTTCCTGGGAGATCAATGAGTTCGAACCTCTCCTTTTGACCTTGGGCATTCTGAATCGAAAATGATCCCATTTTCTTATCTACAGTAACCCCAGGAAAGTTACCCACACGCTGATTCAAGCCCGTTAAAGCATTGAATAGAGTGCTCTTACCGCTGTTGGGGTTCCCGATGAGGGCGATCTTCTTAGTTCCCTTGGCCAATCCCTATTGAATTTTTTCAATCTTCACCGCTTCCGCCTCATCGAGCCGAAGGGCGAGGATACTGCTTCCAATTTTGATGGCAATGGGATCACCCGCAGGAGCGCGGCGAACCAAGGTCACCAGTTCGTTCGGAATCATGCCGAGTTCCATAAGCTTGAGTGCGATATCTTCTTGATCGTACGATTTAATCAAGGCTCGGTCACCCATGCGGAGTTCGGCTAGTGTCAAAAGCAGTTATTTAGATTGATTCTAAGCAGCAAAAGTAAGCAATTGGCCGCAATTCATGAATGCCTTGAATCAGCTTTTTAACGGCGCTTCTACGCTTTGGTTCATGCCGAAGGTAGGGCAATCACAACCGCGTTTTCCGGCAGAGCAAGAAGAGAGAATCAGGGTCCCCAAAAAGAGGACGCCTAGGATAAGTTTTTGGATTGACTTTCGTTCCTTCAAGACCATGTAAAGTAATCGCTTATTTTAGCGTAAAATTATTGGAATGAATTTTTTCTTCCACGTTGGAAGGTACTTTTTCTTGCTCTGGCGAGTGCTTCGAATTCCGGAAAAGTGGTCGGCATTTCGCAAAGAGTTGTCCCGTGAAATCTGGGACATTGGAGTAAGCTCGTTGGGTATCGTCATATTCATCTCCATATTTGTAGGAGCTGTTGTGGCCTTACAGCTTGCCTTTAACATACAGGATAGTCCATTTTTGCCGAATTGGTACATAGGATACGGACCGCGTCAATCACTAGTGTTGGAGTTTTCGCCTACTATGATTTCTCTAGTATTGGCAGGAAAAGTAGGCTCTAGTATATCCTCGAATATCGGGACTATGCGGAGTTCAGAGCAGATTGATGCCCTAGAAGTGATGGGTGTCAATTCAGCACAGTTTCTGATTCTTCCCAAGATTATTGCCTCCATCTTCTTCAATCCATTGTTGATCATTTTGAGCTTAGCGGCTGGTATTCTCGGTGGTTTGGCTGCTGGGCCGTTGACGGGTTTATGGACGGTCGGAGAATTCGTCGATGGCGCTACATTAGAATTCAATGCCTATAGCTTCACTTATGCCATGATCAAGACGGTCATTTTTGCTTTTGTGATTGCTACAGTCAGTTCATATCATGGATACTATACCAAAGGTGGTTCTTTGGATGTAGGACGATCCAGTACTCAGGCAGTGGTCTACAGTTCCATTACCATCATTATTTTGAATTTCGTCTTAACGCAGGTTCTGCTATGATTACCGTAGATAACATTACCAAGAGTTTCGGCGAGAAACAGGTTTTGAAGGGTGTAAGTGCACAATTCGCCGAAGGACAAACCAATTTGATCATTGGTCAAAGTGGATCGGGGAAGACCGTTTTTGTGAAAAGTATGGTGGGCCTTCATGAAATAGACGGTGGGACCATTTCATACGATGGACGCGCTTTGAATGAAATGGATTATGATACGCGAAAGCTTCTTCGCCAAGAAATGGGAATGGTGTTTCAGGGCGGCGCCTTGTTCGACTCCATGACTATTCAAGAGAACGTAATGTTTCCCTTGAACATGTTTTCTGATATGTCAGATAGCGAGAAGCTCGATCGAGTGAACTTCTGTTTAAAAAGGGTCAACCTTAAGAAAGTCAATCAGCTCAGGCCAGCGGAAGTCAGTGGAGGAATGCAAAAGCGTGTAGCTATAGCACGTTCTATTGTCATGGAGCCCAAGTACCTCTTTTGCGATGAGCCTAACAGTGGATTGGACCCACAAACAGCGATTGTGATCGATAATCTTATCCAAGAAATTACGCACGAGTTTAACATTACCACCGTGATCAATACGCACGACATGAATTCAGTAATGGAGATTGGGGAGCACATTATCTTCATTAAGGAAGGATACAAGGCTTGGGAAGGGAATAGTGAAGAGCTTATTAGTACAGGGAATGAGGCAGTAAGCAACTTCGTCTTCAGCTCAAACCTCATGCGGAAGATTCGAGCGAAAATATAGCCTGGCAAAAATCAAATCATAAAAAAAGCCGCTCCAATCAGGAAGCGGCTTTTTTTAATGTGTTCGGGCTTGCTTATCGAGTCAAGACCATTTTCTTCGTAACGGTTCCACCGTTTACGTTCAAGATGTAGTAGTAGATACCTTCAGCCAATCCTGAACCATCAACTTGGATGGTGTGGGTTCCTGGCATTTGCTGACCTGCTTGAGTGGAGAAAACGACCGCTCCAGTAAGGTCATACACCTCCAAAGAAACATTGGCACTGTTGTCCAAAGTGTATTCGATGTTGGTGAATTGGCTAAATGGATTCGGGAAGTTTTTCACTTCAGTCAAAGCACTTGGTAATTCTTCTACCGAGATATCATCCTCAATGGTCAAGGAAACACCGAAGTTAATGTTTTGTGTAAAGTGCTCTCCATCGATTCCGGGATCGTACGCGCTATTTGCATTACAATCGTAGTAGATATCTCCTCCTGCTGCCTGAGGCAATAGTCCAGCGAAATCATATTGAGACAACAAACGGAAGCTGTTGTTTGGGAACAAAGACTCCAAAGCCTTAGGTGTAGTACCCGTGCAGATTCCATCTTCGTAGAAACCAGCAACGATTCCGAACGTATCTTGCTTAGATCCGAAGTAGTTTACACGGACTCCGAAAGGCTCGTTCAACGTCAAATTAGGCAGGAAAGGACGGAAAACAGAGTTTGTCCAGTTGTCTCCACCGGTAAAGCTGGTGTCGGTAGTGATTGATTCTTCCCAAAGGACGTTGGTCGTTGGGCGACCTTGTCCGTCCAAAGAAACTATCTGCACATTCACCGTATCCAACTGACCACTGTTGTTTTCGTGACCCATTTGGATCCAAACGGTATCCACGGTGGCACTGATCACATTGTTCCAGTCGATCACGCTCGTTCCGTTCGGATCATCCCAAGCTTGAAGGGTAGGGTAGGTCACGATAACGTATTGAAACTGCAAGTCAGCAGAATCAGCCCGTGAGTGAAGATCCCAAATGAATTCTGTTTGAGGCGTACCGTAGATTTCTCCTTCGGTAGAGCCATACCATACGAACATCTCGCTGATACCTCCGCGGTATTCAGAAGAGGCCTTAGGATTAAGGCTGTTCATGCGTTGTGTTGGTGTGAGTTTGACCTCACCTGCGGTCTGACGGTATTGACCGAAAGCCGCAACAGTTGCCATCATTACGACAGCTAAGAGTACTGATCTTTTCATAATCGTAAAAAATAAAAGTTAAAAACCCGAGGTAAAGATAAACAATACCTCGGGCTTTTGTTCAGAGTTTGATCAATGTTATAGGGTCACCAGATTCCGTACAAAGGTGTATCCCAAGAACAAGTGCCAACCTACGCGAGTCGTTGGACTAAACTGTGGTTTTGATCCACCAAAAACGTATGGGTTTGTTGGCGGCACGGCACCATTGATGCGTTGGGTGTGCTCGTGAGCATTCTGCTTAGAGATGTAGTTCACTTTGTCGCGATTGACATTATGATCTGGCAATGTTTTAGAAACAAAGCTGTTTCCTTCGTGCCCTTGGTTCCAGGTAACGTTGGTTTGTGCAAATGCAGAAGTTAATAGGAGGGCGAATACTGAGGTTAAAATTGTTTTGCGAAGCATGATAATGAGTGTTAAGTGTTTCTGCCACAGAATAGTCAACCGGCGTGCCAAGAAATTAAGTACCTGATAAACAGATATATAGGATTTATTCCACAACTTTAAAGTGTTCCTTTTGGAAACAAAAATGTGCTATTATGGAACACTTTGGAACAGGTTTGCGGGGAATTGGCGTAGAAAAGATTGAATAGCCGTCGAGGGTGTTTCAAATGGGTACAAAAGCAAAGATCCACCTGCGAAGGTGGATCTCTGATCTCACTGTATATTAACCCAAACTTACACTGAGAGGAAAACCTGTCGTCTGGCTAAAGACGTTCGTGTTAACGAAAGGTCTACGATTGCTACACTCGGCTAAAGCCAATTGCCGTGCCAAAAAGTATAAGGAATTGGAAATCAAGGTGAAACAAAAAAAGAGGCCCGAAGACCTCTTTTGTAATTGTATCAATTCGAAACACTTAGTGTTCCATTTGCGAACATTAAGCCATGCTTTCCGCCGTTTCTTGTACGTAGGCCTCCATGGGTTCACAAGAGCAAACGAGGTGGCGATCGCCATAGGCTTGATCGATACGGCGCACAGCAGGCCAGAATTTATTATGCTCAATCCAGGCCAACGGGAAAGTAGCTTCTTGGCGTGAATAAGGATGGCTCCAATCATTGGCCATGGCCATCTCCAAGGTGTGCGGCGCATTCATCAGGGGATTATCATCCTTAGGCATGCGGTCCTCTTCAAGGGCCTTAACTTCCTCGCGAATATGGATCATGGCATCGCAGAATCGATCCAACTGATTCTTTCCTTCGCTTTCCGTAGGCTCAATCATCAATGTTCCGGCAACAGGGAAGCTCACAGTAGGTGCATGGTACCCGTAATCCATCAATCGCTTCGCAATATCGGTCACTTCAACTCCGGAAGCTGCCTTGAAATCACGACACTCCAGAATAAACTCGTGAGCGCAACGTCCATTCTCGCCTGAGTAAAGAATACCGTAATGCTCCTCCAGACGGGTTTTGATGTAGTTGGCGTTGAGGATGGCATACTCCGTACTTTGGGTCAAACCATCAGGCCCGAGCATGCGGATGTAAGCATAGCTGATCAACAAGATTAGTCCGCTTCCCCATGGAGCAGCACTCACTGCACCCATTCCTTCTACACCCCCTACACGAATCATGACATGACTTGGTAAAAAAGGAACCAAGTGTTTAGCGACACAAATAGGCCCCATGCCAGGTCCACCACCGCCGTGAGGGATGGCAAAGGTCTTGTGCAAGTTCAAGTGACATACATCCGCACCAATCATTCCTGGGCTGGTCACTCCAACTTGGGCATTCATATTCGCTCCGTCCATATAGACTTGTCCACCGTGCTGATGAATGATGTCGGTGATCTCGCGAACGCTGGCTTCGAACACCCCGTGCGTAGACGGATAAGTGATCATCAACGCGCTCAAGCGATCGCTGTACTCTTCAGCCTTGGCACGAAGGTCTTCAACATCAATGTTTCCTCGTTCATCACAAGCGACAACCACCACTTTCATTCCGGCCATGACTCCCGAAGCAGGGTTGGTTCCGTGCGCACTGTTTGGAATCAAAACGATGTCTCTGTGAAAATCTCCACGACTCCAGTGGTACTCGCGAATCACCATAAGACCTGTATATTCTCCTTGAGCTCCAGAATTGGGCTGCAGGGAAGTCGCTTCAAGACCGGTGATTTCGGCTAAGTAGCGCTCCAACTCGCGGAACATTTCCTGATATCCGGCCGCTTGCTCCACAGGTGCAAATGGGTGAATATTCGCCCATGTTGGCCACGTCAACGGAATCATCTCTGTAGCAGCGTTCAATTTCATGGTACAGCTACCCAAAGCAATCATGCTGTGATTTAAAGACAGATCTCTGCGCTCCAATTTCTTGATGTAGCGCATCATATCCGTCTCCGAATGATACTTGGTGAAGATATCATGCTCCATAAAAGAAGACGTCCGCTCCAATCCCTCTCCGAGTTTTGTGCCTAACGGCACGATGGCTTCTGGAACCTCCACAGACGCTCCTTTCGCGGTGGCAAAAATCTCCAGAATTTCCTGTACATCACTCAAACGAGTGGTCTCGTTCAATGCGATGGAAACGGTGCGGTCATCAACGTAGAGGAAGTTCATTTCATGTTCTTCCGCCAAACGTGCAATCGGCTGTGTTGAGTCACCCGTCCAAAGCAAGGATTCGCCTAAGTCGATGGTCAGGGTGTCGAAGTAGTTTTCGTTTTTGATGGAATAACCCAAAGAGCTCAATCCTTCGGCAAGCGCACCCGCCAATCCGTGGATTTTTCGGGCAATGTTTCGGAGTCCATTGGCGCCGTGGTGCACTCCGTACATCCCGGCCATAACGGCGAGTAACACCTGTGCCGTACAGATGTTGGAAGTGGCTTTATCCCTTTTGATGTGTTGTTCGCGGGTCTGCAAAGCCATGCGCAGTGCAGGCTTTCCGGCAGCATCCATAGAAACTCCGATAATTCGACCAGGAACGTGACGCTTGTAGCTCTCCTTCGTTGCGAAGTACGCAGCGTGTGGTCCTCCATATCCCAAAGGGATTCCAAATCGCTGTGTAGTACCGACGACCACTTCTGCTCCCCATTCTCCCGGAGGGGTCAACAGCACTAGGCTCATGATGTCGGCCGCAACGGCCAAGGCCAATCCAGCTTCTTTCATTTTCTCAGACCATGCGCGGTAATCGAATACCTCTCCGCTTCGTCCGGGGTATTGGACCAGAGCTCCGTAGAATTCATCCGTCGGTTCAAAGGTGCGGTGATCACCCACAACGATTTCAATGCCTACTGGAACTGAGCGGGTCATCAAGACGTCCAAGGTGTGGGCAAAGATTTCTTCGGAAACGAAGAATTTATCGGCTCCTCTTTTCTTCTGGTCCCGCGGGCGCGCAGCGTGAAGCATGGTCATGGCTTCTGCCGCCGCAGTTGCTTCATCGAGCAGTGACGCGTTCGCAATTTCCATTCCCGTCAACTCCATAATCATGGTCTGGAAGTTGACCAAGGCCTCCAAGCGACCTTGTGCAATCTCGGCTTGATAAGGGGTGTAGGCGGTATACCAACCCGGGTTCTCCAAGATGTTGCGTTGGATGACTCCAGGAAGAATGGTGTCATGATATCCTAGGCCGATGTAGTTTCGGTACAGGCGATTCTTTTCACCGAGCTCGCGAGCGTGGTTCATAAATTCATATTCGGACAAGGCCAATGGCAAGTCCAATTCCGCCTTTGACCGGATGCCATCAGGGACGGTTTCGGAGATCAATTGCTCCACTGAATCGGAGCCAATGATTTCCAGCATTGCGGCCACGTCTGCTTCGCGTGGGCCTACATGTCGGTACAAGAAAGAATCGGTGTTCATATCTTAGCTGAATTAAGACCGCAAAATTACAAAATGTACCAGCTTCCACGCGTCGGACGTTACTTCGTTTACACGAATATTTTCGTGGCGCTCTGTACGGCCGCACTGGTTCATTCCTCGGTCGTTTTGCTGGACTTAACCAGTTCGCGCATCACTTGGTTCACCTTCTTTTCAACGTTGGCGTCGTACAACTTCATGAGGCTTTATCAACTCCTTGATTCTACGAGGGCTCCCAAGGCACCCTTGCACCGATGGATCAATGAACATCGCTTCTTAATTGGAGCTTTGGTGGTGATCGGATTGTCCGGATCGGCCTATCATTTTTTCCATTTCGAGCGCTTGACTCAGTGGTTCATTATTCCGCTTGGTGGACTATCTTTTTTATACGCCGTTCGCTTACCTGGAAAAAACGGCCGACGACTGCGCGAAGTGCCCGGATTCAAAATCTTCATGATTGCGCTTTTGTGGTCTCTAGTGACCGTGACCTTACCCGCTATAGAGGCCGGTGCATTCGGCAGCGTTGAAGGAGCATTACTGACGGCTGAGCGCTTCTTGTTCATTTTTGCCATCACCTTGCCTTTTGACATTCGGGATTTGCCCTTTGATGGTAAAGAGCTCCAGACGATTCCTCAGCGCTACGGCATGAATGGGGCCAAGGGAATTGGACTCTTCGCCATCTTGATCATGGACCTGCTCATTGTCTGGCAATGGGGCCGAGGGTTCTACACCCTGCCTGAAATGATCGCCCTGATTGGCGTTGCTAAATTGGCCGTCGTTGGGCTCTTTATGTCGAATCCGGACCGACCGGAGCCCTATTACAGCGTTGGAATAGAAGGCTTAAGTCTGCTTTGGTTGTTGGCGCTTTGGCTAGCTCAGTTGTTTTGAAGTTTCCTACTTTTAAGGCCTCAAACCCAAGCTGAATGGACTACCAGTTATCTCTTGAATTTGCCCGTGAACAAGATCGATTGGACCCATTGGGTCATTTTCGTCAGGAGTTTTACTTCCCGCAGCACGGAGGCCAGGACGTTGTCTATCTCACGGGAAACTCCCTAGGCCTTCAGCCAAAAAAAGCCAAGGAGTACATTCAGCAGGAATTGGACGATTGGGCGACCTACGGCGTCGAAGGCCATTTTCAGGCGAAGCGACCCTGGATGCCCTACCACGAATTCTTTTTAGAGAGCCTAGCTCGACTGATGGGAGCCAAGCCGAGTGAAGTTGTTCCGATGAACGGCTTGACCACGAACCTTCATTTGTTGATGGTCAGCTTTTATCGGCCCGAAGGGTCAAGAACCAAAATACTGACGGAAGCGAAGGCTTTCCCAAGCGATCAGTATGCGGTGGAGTCCCAATTGAAGTTTCACGGTCTAAATCCCGAAGAGCATTTGATCGAGGTAGGGCCAAGAGAAGGGGAGCATCTGATTCGCGAGGCGGATTTGCTCCAGGCCATCGAGGAAAATGGAAATGAATTGGCGCTGCTCTTTATCGGGGGTGTGAATTACTACAGCGGTCAACTCTTCGATATGGAAAAAATTACCCGCGCTGCGCATGGCGTGGGAGCCCGCGTGGGCTGGGATTTGGCACATGCCGCCGGGAACGTTGATTTAAAATTAAATGAATGGGGACCCGATTTTGCTGCGTGGTGTAGTTATAAATACTTAAACTCAGGTCCAGGAAGCGTCTCCGGAATCTTCGTCCACGAACGCCATCACGCAGATAGAGCATTACACCGTTTTGCGGGTTGGTGGGGCCATAACAAGGAACGCCGTTTTCTAATGGAACCCGGCTTCGAGCCTATCGAGTCGGCCGAGGCCTGGCAGCTCAGTAACGCCCCAGTCTTTGCTATGGCGCCCCATCTAGCTTCCCTCCATCAATTTGACCAAATGGATTTAGCCCTACGGGCCGATAAGCGACGCGACCTCACGGGTTATCTTGAATACGTCATTGATACCGTAGCGGCTACTCACCAAGCCTCCTTCGAAATCATTACTCCGCGCGATACGACTCAGCGAGGTAGCCAGCTCAGCGTATTGATGCACGGCCAGGGGAAAGCGCTTTTTGACAAGCTCACCGAAAAAGGAGTGATCGCCGATTGGCGGGAACCGAACGTTATTCGGATGGCGCCTGTTCCGATGTACAACAGCTACGAAGACATTTACCGCTTTGGCCAATACTTGGACGAAGCGCTCAACGAATTAAAATCCTGAGCCATGGGTCAGAAGATCAATATTAGCGGAGCCGGCTTGGTCGGATCACTACTGTCTATTTACCTCAAAGACCGCGGTCACGATGTGAGCATCTACGAACGTCGGCCCGATATGCGAGCAACGGATATCTCTGCAGGTAAGTCCATCAACTTGGCCATGAGCGATCGCGGCTGGAAGGGACTTGAGGGTGCCGGAATCGCGGACGACGTTCGCGATGTGGCCATTCCCATGTACAAGCGTGTCATGCACGCCAAGGATGGAACTCTTACGGACCAAGCCTACGGGAAGGAAGGCCAGGCGATTTACAGCGTTTCGCGCGGTGGGTTAAATGCCCGTTTGATGGACCTCGCAGAGAAAAAAGGAGTCAAACTCCATTTCAACCAGAAGTGTACCAATGTAGATCTAGATACTTCGACGGCGCATTTTGAATCCTACGAAACAGGAGAGCGCACAATCGTTGAAGGGGACGCCCTCTTTGGAACGGATGGAGCATTTTCAGCGGTGCGCGCTGTGATGCAGAAAACCGATCGCTTCTCTTACGAGCAGCGGTACATTGAGCACGGCTACAAGGAGCTGAACATTGAACCCAATGAGGATGGTTCGCACAAGTTGGAGAAGAACGCCTTGCACATTTGGCCGCGCGGTCACTACATGCTCATCGCGCTTCCCAACACGGACGGAAGCTTCACGTGTACGCTCTTCTTCCCCTACGAAGGAGCCCCTAGCTTTGATACGCTGAATAACAAGGGTGAGGTGCGAGCCTTTTTCGAGGAACAGTTTGCAGACGTGATTCCATTGATGCCGGATTACGCCGATCAGTATTTTGAGAATCCAACGGCGAGCTTGGTCATCATTCGCTGCTTCCCGTGGAGCCGCAATGGCAAAGTTTGCTTGATGGGAGATGCCTCTCATGCCATTGTGCCGTTTTACGGACAGGGTATGAACAGTGGGTTTGAGGACTGCTCCGTCTTTGCCGAACTCTTGGATATTCACGGTGAAGACTGGGCTAAGATCTTTCCGAAGTTTGAGGACTTGCGAAAACCAAACGCAGATGCCATTGCGGATCTCGCGATGCGCAACTTCGTTGAAATGCGGGATTTGACCGGGGACCCTGAGTTCTTGCTTCAAAAGCAAATTGAAGCGCGCTTTTATGCGAAGTATCCAGAAAAGTGGATGCCTCTTTATTCCATGGTTACCTTTAGCCATATTCCTTATTCGGAGGCCTTAGCAGAAGGAAAGCGTCAAGACAAGATCATGGCCCAAATTATGGCCATGCCTTCCATTCACCGGATGTGGGACACCATTGAGGTGGAAGAGAAGATGCTCGAACTCCTTGAAGAATACGCTTAAGCCAGAGGGAATTATTCCATGATGATCACGCGCTCTCGCTTGATCTGATCTCCATTGCTACCCTTGACGACCAATACGTGGTGACCGGCCGGTAGATGGGCTGTGTCAAAGGAAAAGCGATGTGCTCCAATGGGCGTTTGCCGTTGAAGCAACACATCCGAAAACTGTCCATTCACACTGACGATTTCAAAGGTCAGCATCTGTGCTGAAGCCAGTACGAATTCTATATAGAAATGATCCGCGCTTGGGTTCGGGTACAGAATTCCTTCAAAAGTCTCATCTGGAATTGTCGGAGGAAGGTCAATGGTCGGAGCGTGTAAATGTCCGGCCCGAGTCCCTGTGACTTTTCCGAATCCAGAGCGCCCGTAGCTTCCCGTGGCCCAAACGGCTCCTGGATTGTTGTAATCCCTCTGAGCACCTGTGTAGTCTCCCCAGCGTTCGTTGATGCTGGCCAAGACATTGACCACGCCATTTCCCTTCAAAATGGGTGTGATTCGGCTGTACTTTCCCGCGTTGTCGTAGTAGATGGCTCCGAAGCTGGCGTACTGAGTCTCTCCGCTGTAAAGGAAGGTCAACATGGCGTCGTTTTCCAAAAAACTCTTTCCGGTATAGGTCAAACTCGAGTAGGCCAAATCAATGGTGTCTCGGGAGATCACATTGGCCCAAGTTTCATACGATCCAGTGGAGATATTCTTGATTCCACCGTGGTAGATTGCCGCGCTGTTGTTGGTGAAGTCCCGTGTATTCAGAACGAACTGGATTTGATCGTTCTCCATGAAGGCGTCTTGTACGCGTCCGTCGTTCGTGTCAAAGGTGGGAGAACCTTCTTGACGGGCCTCAGGAGGAAGACCGTAGGGATTATCCATGACCACGGGAATAATCTCGAGATCAGGGTCGCCCAATCCATGGTCGGTCACGTGGACCAAGAAGACGGTGTCATTCTGAGGGTCCAAATTGCGCGTATTGAGTAAATAGAAATCAGGGCCGTAGAGTTCAGAGCCGCCTTGAACTCCGGTGTGGTTGAACATCGGCTGGTTGCCGTATTCGAGATCGTAGTAGTAATTGCTTTCGGTTAAGGTTCCGTCGTACATCTGTTGCAAGGGCACTTGCCAGAAGGTGGATTCTACATATCCGCTGTTGTTCGATGACCCGTTGAAGAAGGTGTTGAAGGTGATGTAGAGATCATGCGTCGACAAGGAGATGTGCGGATAATCGCTCCATGTGTCGTTCTCCAAGGGGTTGCCGGGCAAGGAGTAGAGGAGCCAGTCGTCCGTTGGATCCGGGCTTGCACTTACGGCAATAATGACTTGACTGGTCTGATACGTGAAGCCGTTGAGCCATACCGCAATAAATCGATCCGCGTCCGGGTCATAAACCACGCGAGGATCATATTTGGAGTTTCCAAAGCCGAGGTCAACACAGAAGGATCCCAAAGAGCTTTGCCATAAAGTGCTGTCCCCTTCTAGGTCGTGACAGCGGATTCGTGAGTTCAATACGGTAATCATGTATCCATTTTTGGATACTGCTCCGGAGTTGTCATTCGGCACACCGTCCGCAGAGTTGGCGGCCCACTCTTTGATGAGGATGGGGCGGTCCGCGGTATCGGTCAGAGATTGCCCTGAAGATTTGTGCGTCCCAAAGCGCGCGTTCGCCTTGATTTTGGCCAGTTCTTTAGGGCTGATTTGCTTCCCGGGTTTAGGCTTTTCAAGGGTGATGAGTTGGGGCGAATAATCGATCCGTTCAGCCATGGGGTTGACACGAGCGACCTTGGTAGGGGCCACTGTAATGCGCTTATGGCTTATCTGGCCGTAGGCCGAAAAAAAGAAACTCAACGCGACAAACGAGAGAAGAAGTTTTTTCATGAAGTTAAAAATAGGGAAAAGCCAACATTTGGCTCGTTTTCCGCGTTTTTACCCATGCAACCCGCCCAGGATATTTGTTATCTTCGGTAGTTCACTGATCAGTACATTGCTTAAAAAGTTTTCGACATACCTGGTGCTCCTAGGCGCATTCCTGGGCAGCGGCTTCAGCGCCGCAGGTCAGTTTTATTACGGTATGCAGCAGGAATTCGGCAAAAACCGGGTTCAATACAACGATTTTCTCTGGTCGTATTATCGCTTTGAGCGATACGACGTGTACTACTACAAAGAGGGGAAAGAGCTCGCTCAGTTCGCCGCTCGTGAGGTGAACGCACACCTCAAAGAGATTGAAAAGTACCTGGATTTCCCTGTCGATGATCGGCTCCAGATCTTGGTGTTCAACAACATGTCGGACCTCAAGCAGAGCAACATTAATCTGAATACAGAAGAGGACTACAACACAGGTGGGCAAACGACCATTGTGGGCACGCGAATGTTTGTGTACTTCAATGGTGATCACAACGACTTTATCCGGCAAATCAGGGCCGGAGTGGCGGAAATAGTGATTCAGAATTTGATTTACGGGGGTAGTCTAAAGGATGCGGTCCGCAGCAGCACCTTGGTTCATTTGCCAGAATGGTACACAGAAGGCTTGAAGAGCTTCATTGCCCAGCCTTGGAATGTGGAGGTCGACAGTCGTGTTCGTGACGGAATCTTGAGTAATAAATACAAACGCTTTAATTCCTTGACTGGTGAGGACGCCCGCTTTGCTGGTCACAGCTTCTGGAACTACGTGGTGAATACTTATGGGGAGAAGGTGATTCCTCACATCCTCTTTATGACCATCATCAATCGGAATGTCGATTCGGGATTCTTGTTCGTGCTTGGGTCCTCGTTGACCAGTGTTGCGGAGGATTGGATGGCCTATTACGAAAAGAGGTACGGTGTGCTGAAGGACTTTAAAGCCCCTGATACGGAGGAGTTGAAGAAGGCTAAAAAAGACCAAGTTCTATCTCAGTTCCGATTTAGCCCAACAGGGAGTCATTACGCCTATGTGCGGAATGAGTTGGGCTTGTACAAGGTTTATCTGGTTGATATCCGGAAGGACAAGAAAAAGAAGATTATCAAGAAGGGGTATCGGATTGCTCAAAATACGGATTACAGTTATCCCCTGTTGACCTGGCATCCGACGGGAAACTTCCTCTCGATGATTTATGAGGATAAGGGCTTGACTTTCCTGGGGATCTATGATCTCAGAAAGAAGAAGTTTGAATCCCGACCGCTATATACCTTCAACAAGATCACGGACATCTCCTACGCACAAGATGGCCGACGATTGCTTTTGTCGGCCATACGAAGAGGACAAACGGATGTGTATATCTATGATGTCGTGTCCAATACCTTTGAGCAGATCACGAACGATATTTATGACGACCATCATCCCAGATTTATCCTGGACGATCAGTTTGTGGTGTTTTCTTCAAACCGACTTGGCGATTCACTGAACGTACCGGATACCTTGTTCGAGTTCTCACCAACCAATGACCTTTTCTGGTATGATTTGAAGAACGGCGGAGATCAGTTGCGTCGCTTGACCAACACGCCTCAAGTCAATGAAGAGGTACCTTATGAGTACCAACCAGGGTACGTCGCCTACTTGAGTGATCGGGGAGGAACGCGCAATAGGCATATGGTGCACATTGACAGTGCTGTGGCCTATGTAGATACCACCACGCACTACCGCTACATCTACGACAATTTTCAGGTCACGAACTTCCCTTACAACATCATTCAGCAGTCTGGAAATGCTGAATCGAACCGGTTGGGATTCGTTCATTATGAAAAAGGTCGTTTCCGATTGAATGAGGAGGAGTTCATACCGGCTGAGGAATTAAGAGAAATTACCGCCACGGCTCCTTTGTTCGACCCGGCGCCCAGACGACGTAAGGAGTACAATTTTGAGGTCGGG
This sequence comes from Flavobacteriales bacterium, assembly GCA_965661605.1. GTDB lineage: Bacteria > Bacteroidota > Bacteroidia > Flavobacteriales > ECT2AJA-044 > ECT2AJA-044. Next base: position 186,961 of record CBFIEH010000002.1, read on the forward strand.
GTAATTCAAGAGGTTCGCGAAGTTGATGTGGTCAGAGAAATTGACATCAACAACTACATCTTCGGTGAGGAGGTGTACAAGCAATTCAATCAGACTCCAGAAAAACCTTCGAACGAGACCTCTGAAGAAAAGCAGGTGGCCGCCAACCGTCCCGACGTTCCTGAAGTTCAGTTTCCCAAGGATAATGTGGCCAAAGCGGGAGCGAAGAACCCCCAATTCAAAATTCCACAAGCCCGGAATTATGTCACGGCCTTCTTTACCGATTTCTTTACGGCCCAGGTGGACAACAGCTTCATCAACGAAACCTACCAGCCCTTCACCGGTGGTCAACCGCTCTTCTTGAACCCGAGCTTCAACGGTCTCTTCAAGATTGGATTGGGCGATTTGATGGAGAACTACAAGATCATTGGGGCCTTCCGACTCTCTGTCGATTTGAACAACAATGAATTCTTCTTGGTCTTCAAGGACCTCAAGCATCGACTGGATAAGAGCCTGATTTTACACCGTCGGGGTCAGCGTGCGTTCTTGGACAACAACCTGGTCGTGAAAACGCAAACGCACGAGGTAACCTATAAGGTCAGCTGGCCGTTTAGTGAAGTCTTTGCCGTTACGGGCTCTGGTACTTACCGATTCGATCAGAACGTACTTCTGGCCACAGATCAGGTCACCTTGGATCAACCGAATTTCCAGCGCCAGTGGGTGACAGGGAAAGGGACCTTAGTCTTTGACAACACCATCAACAAAGGGCTCAATCTCTATGAGGGCTCGCGTTGGAAGATCTTTGGAGAGTACTACCAAAACTTGACTTCTGGTGGGCATACCATTACGGCCGGATTCGACTTTAGAAAATACACGCCAGTACATCGAAGTATTATCTGGGCCAATCGATTTGCCGGGGGAAGCAGCTGGGGGAATGAAAAGCTGGCCTACTTCATGGGTGGGGTAGATAATTGGTTTAGTCCGCGTTACAATTTTGGGCGCAGTATTGACTTTAGTCAGAACTACGTATTCCAGACCCTGGCCACTCCCATGCGTGGTTTTGTCCAGAACATTCGAAACGGTACTTCCTTTGCTGTTTTTAATTCGGAGCTTCGAATTCCCGTATTCCGTTACTTGTTCAACCGTCCTTTGCGTTCGGATTTCCTGACCAACTTCCAGGTGGTTGGGTTTGCTGATGTAGGTACGGCTTGGACAGGACTGACTCCGTACAGCGAGGAGAACTTCTTGAATTCGGAGACTATTGAACAGGGCCCTATTACAGTGAATTTGAATACTCAAGTGGAGCCCATCGTAGCGGGGTATGGATTTGGCCTTCGAACCCGTATGCTCGGCTATTTTGTTAAAGCTGATTGGGGCTGGGGCTGGGAAGACGGCGTCGTACGTGACAGCATCTTTTATATATCTTTAGGACTCGATTTCTAAATCGCGTCCATGAATCTTCAGACCATTTTAATTCTCATTCTCATCGGACTGGCCGCAGGAGTGGTTAGTGGTTTAGTCGGAGTAGGAGGAGGAATTCTCATGGTCCCTGCCATGGTTTTCTTTCTGGGCTTGTCTCAGCACTCTGCACAGGGAACCAGTTTGGCGGTGATGCTTCCACCCGTAGGGATCTTGGCCTGCATCAACTACTATAAAGCGGGAGCTCTCGATTGGAAGTTTGCCTTGATTATTGCTGTCACCTTTGTGGTCGGGGGCTATTTCGGCGGTAAAATGGCCATTGCCATTGACCAAAGGGTGCTCCGCAAGATCTTTGGCGTCATGATGCTCCTCGCGGCGCTCAAGCTAATTTTCGGGAAATAGTAAGGATCGGCCCGTAGGGCCAGAATCAGGAATTTAAGGCCAATTAGTTGGCCACTTCGCTCAAGAATTTGATGCGCATTAGGCGCAACTCTTCATCGGAATACTCGTCGTCGAATTCGGCCATGGCTTCGTCAATGGAGTCCGTTTCGGCATCCTCCATAAAGTAGTCATAGATTTCCTCCTGCTGATCCTCTTCGAGCATGTCCGCCAGATAGTAGTCGATGTTGACCTTAGTGCCGGAGTACACAATGCGCTCGATTTCGGTAAGGAGATCGTCCATTTGTAGGTTCTTGGCTGCGGCGATGTCTTCCAGCGGAAGCTTGCGGTCGGTGGACTGAATGATGTATACCTTCAGGCCGCTTTTATTGACCACTGTTTTGACCACCATGTCGTTTGGACGCTCGATGTTATTGTCCAGGACGTAGCGTTCGATGAGCTCCACAAAGGGCTTACCGAACTTCCGGGCCTTTCCTTCACCCACACCAAAGATGTTTTTCATCTCTTCTAGGTTGATGGGGTATTGGATGGCCATATCTTCAAGTGAGGCTTCTTGAAAAACGGCATAGGGCGGCAGATTCTTGGATGCCGCGACCTTCTTGCGCAGTTCGCGAAGCATCTTCACCAGTTCTTTGTCTGCCCCGCCGGTATTACCCGTAGAAGCATTGGTTTCATCGGCCTCCGCGGCAATGTCGAAGTAATGGTCTTCGGCCAGCATAAAGGAAGTCGGTTCGTTCAAAAAGGCTTCTCCCGCTGGGGTAAGCTTCAAGATGCCATAAGTCTCGATCTCCTTGCGAAGCAGATCGGCCACAATAGCTTGGCGATAGACCATACGCCAGAAGGCCATGTCTTTGTCCTTGCCGCTTCCAAATTCCGCGTGCCCGTCGAGTTTGTAGGTTTCGATGGTGGCGTTTCGAATACCCGATAAGAATTTACTGAGGTCCTCGATTTTGAAGCGCTCTTTGGTCTCCCGCACCGTCTGAAGGGCTTTGAGCACGAATTCCCTGCCTTCAAAATGCTCTTTGGGGTAGCGTTGGTTGTCGTCCATGCCAACACCCTCACCGTTTCGTTCATCCCAGATTTCACCGAAGTAGTGGAGGATAAACTTGCGTCGACTCATACTGGTCTCAGCATAGGCGACCACTTCTTGCAAGAGCTGATGGCCCACTTCTTGTTCAGCGACGGGCTTGCCTTGCATGAATTTTTCGAGCTTCTCAATGTCTTTGTAGCTGTAGAAAGAGATGCATACTCCTTCACCGCCATCGCGTCCAGCTCGTCCCGTTTCCTGGTAGTAGCTCTCCAGCGATTTGGGAATATCGTGGTGCAGTACAAAGCGTACATCTGGCTTGTCGATACCCATCCCAAAGGCAATGGTGGCCACGATGACGTCCACGTCCTCCATCAAGAAGGCATCTTGATGTTTTGCTCGGGTTCCAGCATCTAGCCCTGCGTGATAGGGAAGGGCCTTAATTCCGTTCACCTGAAGTGTCTCGGCTAGCTCTTCTACTTTCTTGCGCGAAAGGCAATAGACGATGCCAGATTTACCCGGTTGACTCTTTACGTACTTGATGATCTCTTTGATCACGTTGACCTTTGGTCTGATCTCGTAGTAGAGGTTGGGGCGGTTGAAGGAATCTTTGAAGACATTTGCCGTCTCCATACCGAGGTTCTTCTGGATGTCCTCTTGCACCTTTGGTGTAGCCGTAGCGGTTAAAGCAATAATAGGGGCACGCTCAATTCGCGTCATAATGCTTCTCAAATTCCTATACTCCGGTCTAAAGTCATGCCCCCATTCAGAGATGCAGTGTGCTTCGTCAATGGCGTAAAAGGATACCTTACACTGCTTGAGGAACTCAATATTGTCTCCCTTGGTCAAGGACTCCGGGGCCACGTACAAGAGCTTGGTGATTCCGCTGAGTAAGTCCTCTTTCACTCGAGTCACTTCCTTCTTGGTCAAGGAACTGTTTAATACATGAGCAACACCTTCCTCTTCGCTGAACCCGCGAATGGCATCGACTTGGTTTTTCATCAAGGCGATCAGGGGCGATACCACAATCGCTGTTCCCTCACTCATCAGTGCCGGCAATTGATAGCACAAACTCTTCCCGCCACCTGTTGGCATAATGACAAAGGTGTCTTCGCCGTTCAATACACTTTGAACAATAGCATCCTGTTGGCCTTTGAACTTGTCGAAGCCGAAATATTGCTTTAATGATTTCTTCAGGGGGGGAGACATAGCGGGCCCGTCGAGTGTTACGGTTTTAATTACTTTTGTAGCGCTGTGTGTCACTCATTTCGAGGGTACTAACCTAAATGTAGTGCATTTTGGCAAGTTCACCAACCTATAGCGCACATTCACTTGGAACATTCTGATAAAATCATAGAGTCTGCATTGCGTACCATAACCATTGAGTCTCAAGCCCTGGAAGGCCTTAAAGGACAGATCGGAGATGAGTTCGCAAATGCCGTTGATACCATTTATCGCTCCAAAGGCCGCGTTATTGTCACCGGTATTGGAAAAAGTGCAAATATTGCCAACAAAATTGTCGCGACGCTGAACTCCACTGGAACGCCAGCCATATTCATGCACGCGGCCGACGCCTTACACGGAGACTTGGGCATAGTCCAGAAAGACGACGTAGTGCTCGCTTTGAGCCACAGCGGGAATACCCCGGAAATCAAAGCCCTCTTGCCCTTGATTAAGAGTATGGGAAATGTGCTTGTGGGCCTTACGGCCCGATCCGATAGCTACCTCGGAAAACAGGCGAATTTCGTTCTGAATACAGCTGTAGAGGAAGAAGCATGTCCCAACAATTTGGCACCAACCTCCAGCACCACAGCTCAACTGGTAATAGGAGATGCCGTTGCGGTTGCCTTACTCGAGCTGCGCAACTTCAGTTCTGAAGACTTTGCTCGCTATCATCCTGGAGGAAGTTTGGGCAAACGACTTTACGTTCGCGTGGCTGATCTGTACACCCAGAACGAGCGTCCGTCCGTACAGGCAGACGCTTCCGTTAAAGAAGTGATTGTGGAGATTTCAACCAAGCGACTCGGAATCACTGCCGTTTTGGAAGGCTCTGAAATGATTGGAGTGGTCACCGATGGCGATCTACGACGCATGATGGAGCGCGAAGATAATGTCCTTCAGGTGAAGGCTAGTGACATCATGACCCCGTCTCCCCAATATGCGGAGCCCCGCACCCTTGCTTCCGAAGCCTTGCATCAGATGGAAGATAAGAACATCACCCAGCTCGTGGTGGTTGAAGAAGGGGAGTACAAAGGCATTATCCACCTGCACGATATTTTGAAGGAAGGGATTATTTGATATGAGCGAACGGCCTCCCAAACATATCACAGACGGCGAAAGTGCCGAAATGGGCTTTTTGGACCACCTCGAGATCCTGCGTTGGCATTTGATTCGCTCCGCAGGAGCCGTTATTCTCTTCGCTATTGTCGCCTTCGTTGCCAAGAGCATTGTATTCGACGTCATCATTTTTGGCCCCAAGAATGCAGACTTCGTCACATACCGCATGTTTTGTCGCTTGTCTCAAGCCCTTGGACTGGACGATGCACTCTGCATGACCGAGCTTCCCTTCACGCTCCAAAATATTGACATGGCCGGGCAGTTCACTACACATATATGGGTGAGCCTGATTGCCGGATTCATTGTGGCCTTTCCCTACGTTCTTTGGGAGGTGTGGCGCTTCATCAAACCAGGGCTGAAGAAATCAGAGAGCCGCTATGCCAGTGGGGTAGTCTTTTTCAGCTCACTGCTTTTCATGGCCGGCGTGAGTTTTGGCTATTTTATGATTGCGCCGTTGTCGGTCAATTTCTTGGGAAGCTACACGGTCAGCCAGCAAGTGGCTAACGAGATTAACCTCGGAAGCTTTATTTCAACCGTAACTACGGTCACCTTGGCCACGGGCCTCATTTTCGAGCTTCCAATCCTGGTATACTTCTTTACTAAGTTGGGCCTTCTGACCCCGCAAATGATGAAGACCTACCGCCGCCACGCCATTGTGGTGACTGTCATTCTTTCCGCCATTATTACTCCACCGGATATCGCCAGTCAGATTCTGGTCTCCCTACCTCTTTTGGTCCTTTATGAGATCAGTATTTTCATCTCCGCTCGGGTGATTCGAAATCAGAAAAAAGCTGAAGCCCATGGCTAACATCGTCGAAGAATTTAACGAAAACCGCAGCCGCTTGAACGACCTCATTTTGGAGGCCGACAACAAAGTGATCAAGCGCATCTTCAACCTGGATACCAATGCCTTCATGGAGGGCGCTTTGGATGTGCCGACTAAAGAATTGATTGGACTGGTGGCCTCCTTGGTACTCCGTTGCGACGACTGCGTCAAGTACCACCTCGGAAGATGCCACGCAGTTGGTCTGAGCAAAGAACAAACTTTCGAGGCCTTGGCCATTGGTCAATTGATTGGCGGAACTATCGTCATCCCACATCTGCGCCGAGCAGCCGAGTACTGGGATGCCTTAGAAGATAAATCCAAGGCATGAGGCGCCTGATCCTTATAGCCGGACTATTCCTCTTGGTCCTTGAGGCCTGCGGCCCGAAGATATCGGCCATCCGGACCGAAGAAGTCTCCTTTATCTCGCTGGGCGATACCCTCCGTGGCGTGTTGAGTAAGCCCAAAGGGAATGGCCCTTTTCCGGCGGTGGTAATGATTCACGGCGCTGCTCCGGCTACCCGAAAGAACTACCGGGAATTTACACGTGCCCTCGTGCATCAAGGAGTAGCGGTTCTCAATTACGACAAACGCGGTTGCGGCACCAGCGGAGGGATTATGTGGTATGCGGATTTCAACGACTTGGGATCCGATGCAGCTGCTGGATTATCCCTTTTGAAGGCTCGAGAAGACATCGATCCAGACCGATTGGGCTATTGGTCCTTTGGACAGGGTGGATGGGTGATGCATTTTGCGCATGATCTCGCACCAGCGGACTTCATGCTGGGCATTTCAACACCAAACATCACGCCTCGAGAACAAATTCGGTATCAAGTGGCCGAGGTCGTTTTGGAAAATGGAGGTACAGAGCAGTTCGCCGAACGATTTGCGCGCTATTTGACGGGATATGCCGATTATCTTAAAACACGTGAGGGCTATGAAGCCTGGATGCGGGAAGATTCTCTGCTTCGCAATGATGAGCGGATGTACGACCTCGAGGACTTTTTTGCTTTCAGTGATATCATGCACCGTGAACCGCCCTCAGAATTACCGCCATTAGATTCTTGTCAGGTGAATCCTACGGCTCGCAACCTCGATTTTAACCCTGTCCCTTCATATGCAGCTTTAGACATTCCTGTGCTGTTGTTTTACGGGCGTGAGGACGAGACCCTTCCTTTGCGCGACAACATTGAACGGGTGCTTCCCGTGTCCAAGCGCGAGGGTCAAATTCAGTTCAAAGCCTATTTTCATGCCGACGAATCCATGCGGGACCAAGGTCTTTTTCCAGAGGACTTTGCTGACCTGATGGGGGCATTCGTTCGGGAACCCGGCATGCGAATTCCAACCGAATAGCGTTACTTTAGCAATACGTGAAACTCAGAGCAGAACATTTGGTCAAGCGCTACAAGCAGCGCACCGTGGTGAAAGGCGTCAGCGTTGAGGTCAACCAGGGTGAAATCGTGGGGCTATTGGGTCCCAATGGCGCCGGAAAAACCACGAGCTTCTACATGATTGTGGGTCTGATTAAGCCCAATGAAGGAGGCGTTTTTCTCGATGACGAAGACATCACCAAGCTCCCCATGTATAAACGCGCTCGAAAAGGGGTGGGCTACCTCGCTCAGGAAGCGAGCGTATTCCGAAAACTGAGCATCGAAGAGAACTTGCGCGGCGTTTTGCAAATGACAGGACTGAGCAAGGCAGAACAAAAAGATAAACTCGAGGACTTGTTGGACGAGTTTAGTCTTCAGCACATTCGCAAGAATCGCGGGGACCTGCTGAGTGGTGGTGAACGCCGACGTACGGAGATCGCACGAGCTTTGGCGGTCGACCCTAAGTTCATCCTGCTTGATGAGCCCTTTGCCGGTGTAGATCCCATTGCGGTAGAAGACATTCAGAGCATTGTCGAAAAGCTCAAAGAGAAAAACATCGGAATCCTCATTACCGACCACAATGTTCAAGAAACCTTGAGCATCACCGACCGAACCTATCTGCTCTTCGAGGGTCGCATTCTCAAGTCTGGTTCTGCTGAAGAACTGGCCGAGGATGAGCAAGTGCGCAAGGTGTACCTCGGAGAAAAGTTTGAGCTCCGTCGCTCTTAATTCCCGCGCTTGATGAATCAACTAATCCTCATTACGGGGGGCTCCAGCGGAATTGGTAAAGCCACCGCCAGAATCCTCGTGAACGAAGGAGCGCAGGTTATTCTCGTCGCCCGCAATCAAGAGAAGCTTGAAGCTACGGCTCGTGAGCTAGACCCAAGTGGCGAGCGGGTATCGATTTATTCCATTGATTTAGGTGACCCCCAGGCTGTTCAGCAGGGCGCAAATCAGATTACGGAGGAACGAGGGATACCAGATGTTGTTATCAACAGCGCTGGTGCGGGTGAATGGCTTTCGCTCGAGGAGTCGAGCACCGAGCATTACTTCGAAACCATCCAATCGCCTTATTTGGCAACGGCTCACACGGTGAAAGTCTTCTATGACCTCATGAGAAAGCGAGGTACAGGACATTTCGTCATCGTAAACTCCGTGGCCAGTTATGTGCCTATTCCAGGTGCCATCGGATACGCCACCTCCCGTTCAGCCATGCAAGGCTTTGCGCAGTCCCTGCAAGCAGACTTGCACACTACAGACTTTAAAGTCTCCTTGATCTCTTTGGGGAAAGTAGATTCGCCGTACTTCACCACCAATGCTCGAAGTGAGGAGCGCATTCCTAAAGTAGTCGATTGGTTAGTGCGTACCTTGACCGAAGAGCAGGCAGGACGAGCTGTTGCTCAACTGGTGCACAGGCCCAAAAACATCACCATCAAGCCCGCAATGATGCGGTTCTTGATCGCATTAAGTCGTTATTTTCCCGGAACATTCCGCTGGGCGATGCGCCGAACGGGGTATCAGAGTTCGAAGAGCTCGAACTCATAGTTTTCCATGATTTTGTTGCAGAGAAGCTTCTGACATGCTTCGTCTACCTTGGCTTGAGCCGTATCGCGATCAGTCGCCTCAATTTCCAAGTGGATGTGCTTACCAATACGCACTGAATCGATCTCGGCCAAACCGACATTTTTCATGTTGGTAGACACCGCCTTTCCTTGTGGATCTAAGAGAGCGGGTAATGGCATTACATTGATTTCTGCGCGGAATCTCATGGCTTCAATAATCGGTTAAAATGTATTCGGCTAAAAAGCAGGTACAAAAGTAAGCTAATCGGTATACCTGTCCAACCAAAGAAGCTAAGACTCATCACCATAAAAAAGAGCATGAGGTATTTCCATTTGTTCTCTGCCCATCCACGGCCCGATCCCTTAAAACTGATCAGCGGAATATTCGATACCATCAGCAGCGAAATCACCGTCGACCAAACGGCAATAAGACTCGGACTCAACCAAAGGCTATCTCCCGCTCCGTAGGTATAGTAGAGGGGTATAAAGAGGGAAGACAAGGCCATAGCCGGTGTCGGGAGGCCCAGGAAATGCGTCTTTTGATCGGTACTGATGTTGAATTTGGCCAATCGAAATGCAGAGAAGAGCGGAATCATCAAAGGTGCCTGCGGCACGATGCCCCAGGTCCACACCACCGTTCCCGAACCTGTTGCGCTGAGCTCGGCTGATAAGTTGAACAGCAAAAGTCCCGGTGCGACCCCAAAAGTCACGACATCGGCCAGTGAGTCCAGCTGAATTCCCAAAGGACCAGCTACGCCAAGGGCGCGGGCGGCAGCTCCGTCAAACAGGTCCGCAACGGCTCCTAAAATGATGCAAAAGGCGGCCCATTTGAAGTCGCCTTGAAAGGCGTAAATGATCGAAATTAAACCGAAGAGCAGATTGCTCATGGTTAGGGCATTGGGTATGGCTGATCTCCAATTCATGTGGAGCGCAATATATCGAGTTTTCTGTTGTTGTATTGAAATGTTATCCATCTTTGCAGGCATGAAGCGCCTCTCATTTGTCGCCTTATGTGCATTCTTGCTTTCTGTTCCAGCAGAAGCCCAAGTACGGAAGTACAGCAACGAGTTTTTGTCCATCGGGGTGGATGCTCGTGCTTTGGGTATGAGCAATGCAGTGGTGGCCAGCGTACAGGACGTGACTGCGGGCTATTGGAATCCAGCTGGCCTGGTCCACTTGCGCGAGCGCTGGGAAATCGGCTTAATGCACGCTGAGTACTTCGCTGGCATTGCCAATTACGACTATTTGGCGGGGGCTACTCCTATAGATGACCAAAGTACCTTTGGGGCTTCCTTGATTCGCTTTGGCGTGGACGATATCCTGGACACCAGCGAGCTCATCGACCAAGACGGAAACATCGATTACGACCGCATCAATCTCTTTAGCGCGGCGGATTACGCCTTACTCTTGAGCTACGCACGCAATACCAACATTGAGGGTCTAAGTGTTGGTGGGAACGTAAAACTCATTTACCGAGGCATCGGTGATTTCGCGGACGCCTTCGGGTTTGGATTCGATTTGGGGACACAGTACCACACCAATGCGTGGAGCTTCGCCGCAACTTTGCGGGACGCTACCACCACCTTCAACGCATGGAGGTTCAATACCGACAAACTGGAAGAGGTCTTCATCGCTACGGGCAATGAGATTCCCACAGACGCCTTGGAATTAACCGCACCGCGCCTCACGCTGGCTGCGGGTCGTGCTTTCGTACTCGGAGACAACTTTAGTTTGTACAGTGAAATTGATCTTGTGACCACTTTTGATGGGCGTCGACCTACTTTAATCTCCAGTGACTTTGCCAGTATTGATCCTTCCTTAGGGCTCGAGTTTGGTTACCGCGATTTCCTCTTTTTGCGTATGGGTGTCGGAAATGTACAAGAAGCCATCGATTTTGACGACAGTTCCTATTGGACCTTTCAGCCCAACCTGGGCATTGGTTTCCGCTACCAGAACATTTCTTTGGATTACGCCCTCACCGATATTGGGGACCAAAGTGTAGCGGTGTATTCCAACGTTTTCTCCCTAAAGCTTAACTTCGCTCGTAAGCAATCATAAACTATGCTTCGGCGACTCCTACTAGCCCTCGCTTCTGCCTTACTCCTCATCCTCGCCTGGCCGCCACGGATGTTAGCACCCTTGACCTTAGTCGCCTTCATTCCATTGCTGTGGGTGGTTCGCGATATTGATTTCGATACGGAATTCAAAGGCAAAAAAGGTTGGGCGGTATTCGGTTACAGCTTTGTAGTCTTTCTCATTTGGAACGTCGCCTGCAGTTGGTGGATCTACTACGCCGCGGCCATCGGAGCGGTAGCCTCCAGTCTGTTCAATGCAACAGCAATGGCCTTGATGATGGTTCTGTACCACAAGGGGCGCAAAAATTTGGGGCCACAGCGCGCCTTGATTTCTCTTCCCGCCTATTGGATCGCCTTCGAACACTTCATTTTACGTTGGGATTTATCATGGCCCTGGATGAACCTCGGAAACGCCTTTGCCGGCGCTCCGGACGCCGTTCAGTGGTACGAGTACACCGGAACTTTGGGCGGAACCCTTTGGATCTGGGTAGTCAACATTGCCTTATACGCTTGGCTGGCCAAGTTTCAACGTCAGCACCAAACAGTGCGTCAGTGGTTGCGCTTAGCTTTGAGGCTTGTCCTCTTCATTCTGGTGCCCTTAGCGCTAAGCTTGCAGATTGGCGCCCAGTATGTGGCCCTCGGAGACACTGCAGATGTGGTGGTAATTCAACCGAATGTGGACCCGTACACGGAGAAGTTCAATACCGACGACATTGAGCAAACCCGTAGAATTTTGGCCATTGCCGATTCCGTAATGGACGATAAAGTTGATGTTGTCCTAGCCCCCGAGACGGCGCTTCCCGGTGGGCTGAATGAAGACCGCCTCGATCGCGAGCCCACGATTAGATTGATCCAGAGTTGGCTCCGTCAGTATCCGAATACACAGTTTGTGATTGGTGCGAGTACCTACAAGGTATATGATCGCCCCCAAGATGCATCGCCTACGGCGCGATACAACGAGCGGGCTCAATACTACTGGGACAGTTTTAATACCGCCATTTCCATCACCTCAGATACCATCCAAACCTATCACAAGTCTAAGCTCGTGGTCGGGGTGGAGCAAATGCCCTTCAGAAGCACCTTGCAGCCTCTTCTGGGTGAGGCTATTCTGGATCTGGGTGGAACCACGGGCACCTTGGGCATGCAGGAGACTCGGGACGTATTCCCACATGGAACTAAGGACCTGAAAGTAGCCCCGGTTATCTGTTGGGAAAGTGTTTTTGGGGAGTTTGTAACCGATTATGCCAATAACGGCGCGGACTTTTTAGGGATCATTACCAACGATGGATGGTGGCGCGATACTGATGGGTACAAGCAGCATTTTGCCTACGCAAAGCTTCGGGCCATTGAAAACCGAAGGAGTGTGGCCCGGGCGGCCAATACGGGGATTTCGGGCTTCATTGACTTCAAGGGGAACACGCTTCAGCGACTGGGCTGGGATAAGCGAGGGGCTCTCCGTCAAGAGGTCTTCTTGTCCAATGCTCCGACCCTGTACCAGCGCTATGGAGACGCCATCGGACGATTGGCTTATGCCCTGGCCATAGCTTTCTTGTTGTACGTCTTTGTCCGAGGCCGGGTAAGGGCTTGAAAGAAGGGGCAGAGGGAGCATCGCGCCGTAGGCGCAAATCCATAGACAACGGCCATCGCATATCGACAAATGAAAAGACGGGAAAGAGGCTATAAGCAAGGCATTAGTTACCTTTGAAGCCTCAATGAATTTGAATTGATAAAATCATCATAATGAGTACCTACGACGTTACCGTCATTGGATCAGGACCGGGTGGATATGTAGCGGCGATTCGCTGCGCTCAGCTCGGAATGAAAACAGCAATCATCGAGAAATACGACAGCTTGGGCGGGACGTGCTCCAACGTGGGTTGTATTCCTTCGAAGGCATTGCTCGACAGCTCAGAACACTACCACAACGCCGCGGAGAAATTCGAAACCCACGGGATCGAGTTGGCCGATTTGAAGGTGAATATGCCGCAAATGATCGAGCGTAAGCGCGGAGTGGTGAAAGGGAATGCCGATGGTATTGCCTTCCTCATGAACAAGAACAACATCGACGTCCATACGGGAATGGGTTCTTTTGTGGATGCGAATACGCTTAAAGTCACTGCTGCGGATGGCACAGAGACGGAAGTGAAGACCGGAAAGGTCATCATCGCGACTGGATCCAAGCCAAACAGCTTGCCGGGAATCGAAATCGACAAGGACCGCATCATCAGCTCTACAGAGGCATTGGAACTGCAGGCTGTACCGAAGAAAATGGTGGTTATTGGTGCCGGAGTGATCGGACTTGAGCTCGGGTCTGTGTATCAACGTTTGGGAACGGAAGTGACCTTCTTGGAATACGCGGATCGTGCCGTACCGATGATGGACAGCGCCATGAGCAAAGATTTGACCCGCGCAATGAAGAAGTTGGGCGTGAAGTTCAATTTTTCGCACAAGGTGAAATCCGCGGAGAACACCGGAAAAGGTGTGAAGGTGGTCGCCGACAACAAAAAAGGCGAAGAGGTCGCTTTTGAGGCGGATTACTGCTTGGTGGCCGTGGGTCGCAAGCCGTACACGGCTGGATTGAACGGTGAAGCCATTGGATTGGAGATGGACGATCGTGGACGAGTAGTGATCAACGACCAGTTTGCAACCAATGTCGACGGCGTTTACGCCATTGGCGATGTCGTTCGCGGAATTATGTTGGCGCACAAAGCCGAAGAAGAAGGAGTGGCCTTGGCCGAGCTTTTGGCCGGTCAGAAACCGCACATCGATTACAACTTGATTCCGAATGTGGTCTACACATGGCCAGAGGTGGCTTCTGTAGGTAAGACGGAAGAGGAGTTGAAAGAAGCTGGAGTGAAGTACAAGACCGGATCTTTCATGTTCAAGGCGAGTGGACGTGCGCGTGCCTCCATGGACACAGACGGTCAGGTGAAAATGCTCGCGGATGCGGCAACCGATGAGATTTTGGGTGTCCACATCTGTGGGCCTCGTGCCGCCGATATGATTGCCGAGGCAGTTGTGGCGATGGAGTACCGCGCTAGTGCGGAGGACATTGCGCGCATGAGCCACGCTCACCCAACGTATACCGAAGCCATTCGCGAGGCTGCTCTTGAAGCCACAGAAAACCGCGCTTTGCACAAGTAAGATGATCCGCCGAACGGTACATACCTTTCCCGTTACCGACAAGGCCGCGATCAAGAACAAACTACTGCTCTGGACCCGACGGTTCAGGGCAGTTTGTGTTTTAGACAACAACGATTTTCGATACCCCGGGCGCTTCGAGCCCGCCTTTGAAATGGCCGTGGCCGTGGAAGCAGTGGACTCCGTATCGGCCTTTGCCGGGGTTGCTTTTGAGGCACTGGATCAAGCGCGACAAGCCCGACCAGACTGGTGGTTTGGGGGCCTAGGTTACGAACTCAAGAATGAAGTAGAGCACCTCACTTCGGAAAATGCGGATGGTCTTGAATTCCCTGATCTACGCTTTTTTAGTCCGCGCTTTTTGTGGCTGTTGAGAGGGTGGAAGGTAGAGCTGCACGTGCTGGAGGGAGAGACAGAAGACCCCAGCGAACTGTGGCGCCAGATCCGAACGACCGAGCCCGGCCCCGAAGGTCAAGTTGTGGCCCCAAAGGCCATTTCCTGGGAAAGTCGATTGGATCGGGAGGCTTATTTGGAGCGCTTTGATCGCATTCAAAAACACATTCGGCAAGGCGACATCTATGAGATGAATTTTTGCCGGGAGTACTTCGCCGAGGGTGCCGAAATCGATCCTTGGTTCGCTTTTCAGGCCATTCAAAAACGAACTCAAGCTCCTTTTTCGGCCTTCTGGCGCTGGGAAGAGGAGTATCTCCTATGTGCGTCTCCTGAGCGCTATCTCCGGAAGGAAGGGCAACGTGTGATTTCTCAGCCCATCAAAGGAACGGCGGCGCGTTCGAACGATGAGCCGGAAGATTTACGCTTGAAGGAAGCCCTTCGCAATAGCCGCAAAGAGCGCGGCGAGAACGTAATGATTGTCGACTTGGTCCGGAATGACCTTAGCCGAGTAGCGGCGAGGGACAGCGTTCATGTCGATGAGCTCCACGGCATCTACACTTTTGAAACCGTGCACCAAATGATTAGCACGGTTCGGGCCGATCTCGCAGAAGGCAAGACGTGGTCCGATTTGTTGCGCGCCACCTTCCCCATGGGCAGTATGACCGGGGCGCCTAAAGTCCGAGCCATGCAGATTATCGAGGAGATGGAAGAAAGTCGTCGCGGATGGTATTCCGGAGGCTTGGGGTACATCGACCCGCAGGGTCAGGGCGATTTCAATGTTGTCATTCGCTCCCTCATCTATCGCGCAGACCGTCGCTACCTGAGCCTCCAAGTGGGCGGCGCTCTGACTATTTTGAGCGACGGAGCGGAAGAATGGAAAGAAACAGAACTCAAGGCGCGCGCCCTATTGGAAGCGGTGCGTCAATCAAACCCGAGTCATGAAACCGCTGAGTAAAGTCATAAGCGATTGGACGGAGGCGAATCTTGCGCCTACGGCGCGATGCCTCGTTGCCGTCAGCGGTGGCGTGGATTCCATGTCCCTCGTCCACCTGCTTCACTCAGCCGGCGTCGACCTCGCCTTGGCCCACGCCAACTTTCAGCTGCGGGGCGATGAATCGGCCGCCGACGAGGCCTTTGTGCAGCAATACGCCCAGGAAAACGGCCTTCCCCTTCATTGGCGGCGCTTCAGTCCTGAGGAATTGGAAGATCAAACCGATGAATCGGTCCAGATGTGGGCCCGCAGAAAGCGCTACGACTGGTTCGCTGAGGTCATGCGCGAAGAGGGTTTTGATCACCTGCTGACCGCTCATCACCGGGACGATCAACTCGAGACCATTTGGTGGAACATGATTCGCGGAACAGGGGTCAGTGGGCTAAGGGGCATATTGGCTGAACAGGAGTTTGCGGGCGGCGAGCGTGGCCTGTTACGACCGCTTCTGACGGCCGGGAAGGATGAGATTCTCGCTTATGCTGAGGAGTATGGAGTGGTCTTTCGTACGGATTCGTCGAACGCAAGTCTGAAGTATCGGCGTAACGTGATTCGACACAACATCGTGCCGCAGGCACAGGAAATTCAACCGGCCTTGAGTGCCAACATCACGGACTTTGCCGCCCGAATGCGCGATTTGGAGGAGATGCTTTCCGAGGCGGTGGCTGAAGCGCGGGAGGTGTCTTTTAGCGAAAAAGAACATTGGACCGAAGTGCGGATGACTCCGATTCAAGGCAGAACCGGTTCGGCTACTCTGTGGCATGAGCTCCTTCGACCTTACGGGTTTACGGCCCTTGGAGACATCCTCCGGGCGATAGACGAAAAGACGGTGGGTGCGCGTTTCTTTAGTTCGAAGTACCGCTTGACGGTAGACCGAGAGCACTTGGTGATTGATCGGCGGTCCGATGAGGAGCAGAGCACCTTCACCTGGGATGAAGGAGAAGCGCTCAATGATCCAATCGTTTTACGCGGGGAACTGAAGGAACGACGCTTGGTGGATATTCCCACGAGCCCATCACGGGCCGCTTTGGATTATGAGAAGCTGAGCTTTCCGTTGACTTTGAGGCGATGGAGGGCGGGTGACGCGTTCAGGCCATTAGGGATGAGCGGAACCAAGAAGTTGCAGGACTACTTCACCGATGAAAAGTGGAGCCGAACCGCCAAGGAGAATGCCTGGCTTTTGTGCTCCGGAGATGACATTATTTGGCTCGTTGGGCACCGTCTTGACGACCGGTACAAAATTGGAGACGCCACCGAAAAGGTGTACCTTGTGGCGCTTTTGGAAAATGAAATGTAAGGCATAATGCGGAAGCTGATCTACTCACTACTCTCCCTGTTTTTCTTTGTCTCGACGGCTTTTGCGCAGATCTTGGAGCCCGTCAAATGGAGCTATTCCACGAACCAACTGAGCGATAACGAAGCAGAACTTATTTTCAGCGCTACGATCGATCCGACGTGGCATTTGTACAGCCAGGATATCCCCGATGGAGGACCCATTCCTACCGAATTTATCTTTGAAGATGCCGTTGGCTGGGAGGCTGTTGGTCCTGTAGAAGAGCGAGGCCACGTAGAAGAGGAGTACGATCCGAATTTCATGATGGTCCTCAAGTACTACAGCCTGGAGGTCGACTTTGTGCAGAAGGTGCGCATCACTTCGAGTGATCCCGTGAAGGTCGTTGGAGAGCTCACATTCATGACCTGTGATGCCACGCAGTGCTTGCCCCCAGAATACATTGACTTCGAATTTTCACTGGCAGGATTCACCCCTGAAGGAGGTGGTGAGGATACTGGTGAAGAGGAAGAAGTTCGAGAAACCGACGACGAGGGAGCTGGTGAGAATGCTGGCGAACAGGAGTCGACCATTGAGCCTTTGGAAAACTCCGGTGGATTTGATCTTTCAGGTGGAGACGAGGTTATGGAAGGCGAAGAAGTCGTTGAAGAAGCAGCTGTTTCTGAAGGTTCAGACCCTGCTGAACCAGTGGCTAGTCGATCCTTGATCAGCATCTTTTTGCTCAGCTTTTTAGGTGGATTCGCGGCGTTGTTGACGCCTTGCGTCTTCCCGATGATTCCATTGACCGTGAGCTTCTTTACCAAGCAGAGCAAGACCCGTGCAAAGGGTATTGCCAATGCCATCATCTACGGAAGTTCCATCATTGTCCTCTACACCTTGATCGGACTTTTGATTACCGTATTGTTCGGGCCGGATGCACTGAACGCCTTCAGTACCAACCCGTACGTCAACATTGCCTTCTTCCTGATTTTGGTGGTCTTTGCCATCAGCTTTTTTGGGGCCTTTGAAATTACCTTGCCTTCGAGCTGGGTTAACAACGCCGATCGAGCCTCAGAACGAGGTGGGTTGATCGGAATCTTCTTTATGGCCTTTACCTTGGCCTTGGTTTCTTTTAGCTGCACCGGGCCCATCATCGGTTCCTTGCTCTTTGAAGCCTTCAGCGGGGGTATCCAAGGACCACTGGTTGGGATGTTCGGGTTCTCTTTAGCCCTCGCATTGCCTTTTGGTCTCTTCGCAGCCTTCCCTGGTTGGTTGAATACGCTTCCGAAATCCGGAGGTTGGTTGAACTCTGTGAAGGTGGTACTCGGTTTTGTCGAGTTGGCCTTTGCCCTGAAGTTCTTGAGTACAGCTGACCTAGTCTGGCAAGCAGGATTGCTCAAGCGCGAATGGTTCATCGTGAGCTGGATCGCCATCTTTGGTCTTTTGACCTTGTACTTACTGGGTAAGTTCCGCCTCCCGCACGACAGCCCATTGGAAAAGATTTCCGTATCGCGACTCTTCTTCGCGATTTTCAGTTTGATGTTCACCATCTACTTAATCCCTGGACTCTGGGGAGCTCCATTGAAGGCGATCAGTGGATTTACCCCGCCGATGTTCTACAGTGAGTCACCGGAAGGTTTTGGAGGAAGCGCTACAGCTGTGGTGGCCTCGGGAACCGGAGAGATGGTTCCTGAAGGTGCTGATCCGGCACACTGCCCGCACGGCTTGAACTGTTTCCACGACTTTGAAACCGGTAAGGCCTATGCCGAAAAGGTGGGTAAACCCATCATGTTGGACTTTACGGGATGGGGCTGTGTCAACTGCCGAAAAATGGAGGAGCAGGTGTGGAGCGATCCACGCGTATTGGAACGTCTGCGTAATGAAGTGGTCTTGATATCCCTATACGTAGACGAGCGTGAGCGCTTGCCGAAGGAGGAACAGTACACCAGTGATATCACCGGAAAGAAGGTGAAGACGATTGGAAACCTGTGGAGCGAGTTCCAGGCGAAGCACTACCAAACCAACAGTCAGCCGTACTACGTGATCATTGATCACGAGAGTATGAATCCCTTGATTGAACCGACCGCCTACGACCCAGACATTCCCAAGTTCGTGGATTGGTTGGATCGCGGCGTAGCAGCATTCAAATAATGATTAGAAAAGAACTTCTTGAGGCCCAAAAAGTCTTGGCGGAGTTTCTCGCCGATGACGAAAACATCACTCGGATTGAACAGGCTGGAGCGCTGCTTGTTAACGCACTGCAGCAGGATGGCAAAATCTTGAGTTGTGGGAACGGAGGCTCGATGAGCGATGCGATGCATTTCGCAGAGGAATTGAGTGGCCGCTTTCGAGAAGATCGGCCCGCATATGCGGCTTTGGCCTTGAGCGATCCGTCGTATTTGACCTGTGTGTCGAATGACTACGGCTACGATCAAGTTTTTTCACGAGGTATAGAGGCCCTAGGGCGCTCTGGAGATGTGCTACTGGCCATTTCGACCAGTGGAAACAGCGCGAACGTTCTTCGCGCCGTAGGCGCCGCAAAAGAAAAGGGAATCAAGATCATTGGCCTCACCGGGAAAACGGGAGGTGCCCTGGCGGAGGCGTGTGATGTAGAGATTCGCGCACCGCACAGTGACTTTTCGGACCGCGCTCAAGAGATTCACATTAAAGTCATCCACTGCCTCATTCATTACGTGGAGCAGCATGTGGAACGATGAACCCCAACTTCCGGAAGAACGCTATCGTATTCGACACGATGAGACCATAATCGGTTTCATGAGGGTGATGTACGGACGGAGTACCTTTTACAGCAAAGACGGCTTTTGGTGGACCGGAAAGGCTATGGACTACAATGTGCGCGACGAGTTCGTGGGCATCAGAGACAAGAACAACAAGCATATTTACGAGTGGGATTTGGTCAAGTACAAGATCGATCCCGATGAGCCGTATCGTGAAGGGGCGGTCTTGTGGCAAACCGACCGCGAGCGCTATGTCATTCGAGACCTAGAAGAGGAACTGTATATGCCCTTCGAAGTCGATGGATTGCAGATGTTCAACCCCGCCCAATTGGAGGTCTTCAGCTACCTCTTTATCAACCCAGACCTGCAGGAAGTTCTAGGCGTATCGGAGTAGATTTAGTATCTTCGATAGTACATCAGCCTAGACCTACGCCATGAAACCACCACTCTATTTTTTGGTCGATGACGACCCGATTAACAATATGATCAATGAACGGATGCTCAGGAAGCACTTCAGCGATCAACTTACTGTCGAAGTATTCCCTGATGGTCAGCCGGCTTTAGATCGCCTTCGTTCAGGCGGTGAAATGCCGAGCCTTATTTTCTTGGACATCAATATGGCCGGGCTAAATGGGTGGCAGTTCCAGGAAGCATATGAGAAAGACGGATTTGATTCAGCTGTGGTGATGTTGACCTCATCCATTGACCCCAGTGATCAGGAAAAGAGCCAGTCGTTCCCAAGCGTAGTTGACTTTATTTCGAAGCCGCTCATGCCCGCATCCCTGACGGAGCTCATGGAGCATCTGAATCAGGAGTCATGAAAACCCCGAGTGGTGATTTGAGGCCAAAGAGCTGGTCTGAGCTACAGGAATGCTTGTTCAGTCATACCTGGGACGACCGCATTAATCGATATCGATCTAATTTCATCTATCGAGGACTGGATCAGTCCAATTTCGAATTGTTGACCAGTCTTCAGCGTATTGGAGGACCTTATCCGAAGCTCGAACGACATTTGCTCCGAAACTTCCAAAAGTACGCCCACCGCGATGCGGCTCCGGGGAACAGTATTTGGAACTGGATGGCGACGGCACAGCACCATGGACTGCCCACGCGCCTCCTGGATTGGACCTATTCTCCATACGTTGCTCTTCACTTTACAACAAACGACCTCACCAAGATCAATGAAGACGGTGTGATCTGGTGCCTGCACTACACGGAGCTTAATTCCTTCCTTCCCGAAAAACTACAGCAGGTCATTCGGCGTGAAGAATCAAATGCCTTTACTGCCGAAATGCTGGAGTCGGTGTGCGATCGCCTGGAGATGCTGGACGAGCTGGTCGAGAAGGAGGATTTCATTCTTTTTCTCGAGCCGCCCTCTTTGGATGAGCGCATAGTCAACCAGTTTGCCTTATTCTCCCTGATGTCTTCGCCGACAGTTCGCTTGGATGACTGGCTTCAAAAGCACCCGGAGCTCTTCTTCCGCATCATTATCCCCGCCGAGCTGAAGTGGGAGGTTCGCGACAAACTCGACCAAGCCAATATCACCGAGCGCGTACTTTTCCCTGGACTTGGAGGGCTCAGTGAGTGGCTCAAGCGGCACTACAGTTCTAAAAAATAACCTCCACGCATTTTTTATTCAGTGCCTACGGCACGATGTGGCCTTGAGCTTTCCCAGCTTGCAGCATGATCGTGAAGTTGCATTCCGCCTCTCTCATTGGCATTCGAGCCCTGCCCGTCACCGTTGAAGTCAGCACTTCACCAGGATGGAAGTGGCATATTGTGGGCCTAGCCGACAGCGCCATTCGGGAGAGCTACTATCGGATTCGTTCGGCTATTCGGACAGGTCAAAAATGGCCCGGATTTCAATTCACGGTCAACCTTGCTCCGGCCGACCTTAGGAAGGTGGGCAGCCTCTATGATCTACCCATTGCTTTGGGAGTGCTCGCGGCAGCTCGGCGAATATCATTGGTGGGACTTGAGCGGTATATGATTGTTGGTGAGCTGTCACTCGACGGTTCGCTTCGACCCGTTCGAGGCGTTTTGGCCATGGCCCTTTTGGCCAAGTCATTAGGATACACCGGTATTTTGGTCCCAGAGGAAAATGCAGAAGAGGCTGCTGTTATTGAAGGTCTGCGGGTGCGCTATGCCCGGCACTTCAACGAAGTGCTTGGAGCTTTGTGCGGAGAACGGAGTTGGCAAGTGATGTCCAACACCGTTTTTGAGCCCCCCGAACATCAGATCTACCCTGATTATGCGGACATCCAAGGTCAAATGGCGGTGAAACGCGCTTTGGTCATTGCAGCGGCAGGGGGGCATAACATCTTGATGATTGGTCCGCCTGGATCGGGAAAAACTATGATGGCCCGGCGTTTTCCAGGAATCCTGCCAGCACTTTCCAAGGCGGAGGCTTTGGAAGCTACATTGGTCCACTCTGTTTCTGGTAAAAGTGGGCGTATTGGTTTGACGAGGACTCGTCCATTCCGTCATCCTCATCACAGTTGTACGGCAGCGAGTATGGCTGGAGGTGGTGTGCCACCCTCACCGGGAGAGATATCGCTTGCGCACTGCGGGGTTCTGTTCCTCGATGAGCTTCCCGAATTCTCAAGAACCGTATTGGAACTGCTTCGTCAGCCCCTAGAGGATCGAAAAGTGACCATCGCAAGATCCCGATACACAGTAGATTTTCCGGCAAATTTTCAGCTTGTGGCCAGCATGAATCCGAGTCCATCCGGTTCATTTGAAGAAGCATCGAATCCCATTATTCAGGCTCGTTATCTCAGAAAAATATCACGTCCGCTCTTGGATCGTTTGGATATGCACGTCGAAGTTAAGGCCGTCCCATGGTCAGACCTGGACCAACAACAAACCTCGTGGACAACGGAAGAAATGAGCGCACAAGTCCAGCAAGTCAGCGATCTTCAAAACCTGCGATACCGCGATTTAGATATTCAACGCAACGCTGAGCTGAGCCCTACCCATCTAGATTCCTATGTCTCTTTAAACGCAGCATCGCGAAAGTTGCTCATGGAAGCCGCGCATAAATGGAGCTTTTCGGCAAGAGCGTACCACAAAATCCTGCGTGTTGCACGCACTATTGCCGACCTCGAAGGCCGCGATAATATCGAACTAACTCATTTGTCCGAGGCTATTCAATACCGCATACTGGACCGCGTTTCTGGCCGTTGAAAAAGCGTACTTTAGCTTATCAATATGCTGCAGTGCATGGTTCAACATATGGTGCGGTTGAAGTGGGTTTTTGCCCTCGTGTTGTTGTCTACCACGGTACAAGCTCAAATTACGCGTGTACGAGGTACGGTATTGGACTATGAGACCAGTGAGCCTGTTCCCTTTGCCAATGTCGTATTCCCGAACACCAGTATTGGTACCATAACCGACTTTGACGGTTCCTTCGAAATACAGACTGTTCAGAAGGTCGATTCCATAATTGCCACTTATCTCGGCTATCAAACGACATCATTGGCTATTGTGCCAGGCCAGGATCAAGAGGTGACCATTCGGTTGAAGGCCTCGAGTATTAGCCTGAATGAAGTAGTGGTTACTGCAGATCCGAATGAAAAAGAAAAGGAGAACCCAGCGCATGTCATTCTCCGAAATATCTGGGCCAACAAGGACAAGAACTCGCCGGAGAATTTATCGGCTTACGAATATCAGAAGTACGAGAAGATCGAGTTCGATTTGAACAATATCGATGAGAATTTTAAGAATCGAGCCGTCTTCAAGCCTCTTGATTTCATTTTTGACTACGCGGATACTTCCGATGTGAACGGGAAGGTTTATTTGCCCATTTTCATCATAGAATCGGCCTACGACTACTACTATCGTCAAGATCCAAAGCTCGAGAAAGAAATCATGCGGGCGACCAAGAACGCTGGATTTGACGCCAATGCTGGAGTCCAAGAATTCATGGGCGCTTTGTATCAAGACTACAACATCTACGACAACTACCTGCCCATATTCGAGAAGGGGTTTGTCAGTCCTATTTCGAGCCTAGGTGTCTTAAGCTACAAGTATTATCTCACGGACAGTGTGGAGGTAAACGGCAGTACCCAATTCAATATCCAGTTCATTCCCCGCCGCAAGCAGGAATTGACCTTCAAAGGGGAAATGTGGGTCGATGAAAAGACCTGGGCGGTGACCGATATTGACATGAAAATGACCGGCGATGCCAATGTGAATTTCGTCAATGACTTGTCTGTGCGCCGCAGTTATGAGTTGTACCACGATTCCATATGGATGCTGAAGCAGGACTTTATCATTGTTGACTTCGCCGTCCAGGACAATAAGGATGCTTACGGTCTTTACGGTATCAAAACGACGGAATTCAACGAATATGTGATCGACCAACCTCGTCCCGAGGCGTTTTATCGAGAAGAAGAGTTTAGTCGGGAGGATATGATTGCCAACTCCAATGATGATTCATATTGGCAGGACGTCCGGAACAAGGAGCTTACGGAGCAGGAGCTCGGAATCTACAGCATGATCGACACGCTGAAAAATACTCCAGCTTTCCGGACGTATTTGGATGTCATTGCCTTTGTGCTTTCAGGGTATTGGGAGATGGAAGGTTATGATCTAGGGCCCTTGCTCTCGACCCTTGCTTTTAACCCCGTTGAGGGTATGCGTCTGCGTTTTGGTGGTCGAACTTACTGGGACCGAAACGACCTATTTCGAATATATGCTCACGTCGCCTACGGTACCCGGGACGGGATACTTAAATACAGTTTAGGTGGGAAGTGGCTCTTCAAGGACAAGCCCCGTTTGGAGCTCGGCTTGTATCATACTTATGACATTGAACAGATTGGTGCGCGGTACACCACAGCGGCGACGCGTACGGGGTCTTTCTTGAGCTCAGTACTCGCCCGAGAACCCTTTGATCGATTGAGTTTGGTTCGGGAGACCAAGACTTATTTCCGCAGTGAGTATATCAAAGACTTGGAAGCTAAGGTAGAATTCCGCCGTCGAGATGTTTTTGGCGTAGGCGCCGTTGACTTCACCGAGATCAGTGCTGAAGCTGGTCCTATTTCAACGTCTGAAATAGAATTGAATCTGCTGTACCGTCCGGGTAAAAAGTGGTTGGGCGTTGGGGTTGAGCGTCTGGATGTATATACGCCTCATCCAACCTTCATTCTGAATTACTCCTATGGTATTCCCGATTTCTTGGGAAGCGACTATGAGTTTCACAAAATATACGCGGGCTTCACCAAGCCCTTCCTCTTGCCGCCTTTCGGAAAGTCCATATTGACTCTTGAGGCGAGCAAAGTTTTTGGGACCTTGCCCTTTCCATTATTGGACGTGGCGCCGGGTAACAATACCTATGCCTATGCCCGGTACTCGTACAACCTTATGAATTTCTTTGAATTCACAACGGATCAGTATGCAAGCTTTAATCTGGAACACCACTTTGTTGGGCTCTTCTTCAATCGCATCCCTTTATTTCGAAAGCTGAAGTGGCGCGAAGTGATTACAGCACGTGGAATGATTGGGACCTTGACTCCAGATAATATTGAATTGAATACCACTGAAGACGGAACAACAATTCAGGCTCCTGACCGAGGGTATTATGAACTGGGGGTGGGGATTGAGAATATTTTCAAATTTCTACGCGTCGATGCAATTTGGAGGCTTTCTTATTTGGAAGAGTCAGCCTTTTCGACTCCGAATGCTTTCGGAATTCGCGTAGACCTTGCAGTACGATTCTGATGGAAAATTGCCAACGTTGTGATGCTGAATTAAATGGAAGGTGGTGCGCCAAATGCGGAGAAGATAACGCCACGCCAAGAATATCCTTTGGCAACCTACTCCGGGAGTTTTTCGGAAGCTTCTTTTCCTACGATAGTGACTTTAACACCACCATGAGACTCCTCTTGCTCCGCCCGGAAGAGCTCATTCGAAATTACATCAAAGGGATTCGAAGTCCTTACTACAACCCCATTCGATTGGCCATTATTTTCGCCACCATCAATGCCATTCTGTTTGTTCAACTGGATTTGATGGATGCTGTTACTATGCAGGACGCAGACAGTAAACAAGAGCAAATTGCCATGCAGTACATGGGTGAGTTGATGACCAAGTACATGAATTTTCTGTCGGTAGGAATCATTCCGTTTTTGGCGCTCTTCACTTGGCTCTTTTTCCGAAGTGAAAAGTGGAACTATGCTGAGCATTTATTGATGTCTACCTACCTATACACCTTCGTCATCATTATTGGCGTTGCTTCTATACCCCTCCAAATTATTCTGAGGGAATCACCTGAAATCAATGTGCTCATTGGTTTTGGATTTTCTATAGTCTATCTACTCTATGCCTTGGCTCGAATCTTTGGTTTTGACGCCGCCGTGGTCGTAAAGACGCTGCTGGCCTACGCGCTGTCCTTTGCCGTTTTTGTGGTGTTCATGACTTTAGGAGTGTCTGCGAAAATGTTTGTTGACTACCGCAATGGAAACTTGCCACTCTTTGACGCAAAGGAAGACCTATACGGTTACTGGGAGCTGCAGTCTATGGAGCGTGCGGATTCTCTGACCGGTGAATGGGCCCCCTATCGAGAAGAGGGGGTGACTGGGGTGCTCAATTACGACCGAAATGGCCACGTCAGTCTTCACCTCCAGTCCATTGACTATTTCTATACGGGCACTTATGAATTGCTCAAAGGAGACACCGTTGTGCAACATACTCGATTGACGCATTCCGACCCATCAGAAGTGGGCGTAAAGGTCAAACGGCGGATAGAATGGTCCGGGGATACCTTGATTATACGCCCCGTTGAAGAACAAAATGCTGCTTTGCGCCTTAAATGGCTGAAGCAAGAATAAGTTGGTAGTACTTTCCTTTTATCGATTTCCTAAAAATCGCCGTTGGTGGGCTTTTCGTCAGATGGGCCTCGCTAAAGAGCGATTAGAAGATGGACCAAAGCCCCGTTTTGCCAAATTTCTGGGAACGGGAGCAGGAGAGGGCTTTTCAATGAAGCCGGACTTTAGAACCTACGGCCACCTTACCGTTTGGGAATCCCCCGAAGAGGCCAGAGCATTCTTGCAGTCACCGATGAGTCGAGATTGGCAAGCTCATGCTGAATCCCACGTTCACCTTGACTTGAACACCGTCAAGGCACATGGAAAATGGCACGGCGAACAGCCATTTCCAGTACACCACATTTATCAGGACGGGCCACTAGCGGTGATGACACGCGCCCGAATCCGAACCAAAAGACTCGTGGAATTTTGGAGGCATGTTCCCGTAGCGAGCAAATCCCTAACAGAGAATAAGGAAGTGCTCTTTTCCAGAGGAGTAGGTGAGCTGCCTTGGGTAGAGCAAGCCACTTTTTCCTTATGGCCGTCGAAGGAAAGTATGTTTCGATACGCCTATGAAGGCGATACGCATCGGAAGATTATCGAAAAGACCCGAAAGAGGAAATGGTATTCCGAGGAGTTGTTCGTGGAATTTGTGCCGAAGATTATCGAGAACGACGGTTTTATCCCAGAAGGCGTCTTACCAGCTTGATCCGGGAGCCGTATGGGGCAAAACGGAGTGGTATACTCAGCCAGGTGGGCGTCTTGGTGATCCCTTTGACGTGGGAAAAGGTCTGAAACGAATAGCGCCCGTGGTAGCGTCCCATACCACTGTCACCTACTCCACCGAAGGGCAAATGGTGATTGGCCATATGCATGATTACATCATTGATGCAGGCATTCCCGAAGGAGAGTTCGTGCAGAACTTGCTTCTCGTGAGGACGGGATTTCGAAAACAGATACAAGGCTAGAGGGCTTGGCATGGTCTTCAAACGGGCCATGAGCGCGTCCCAATTGGAATAGCTCATGATCGGTAGAATGGGTCCAAAGATCTCCTCTTGCATGATGGGGTCATCCCACTGAATATTGTCGAGAATGGTTGGTGCTAAGTATCGATCCTCCGCATCGTGTTCTCCACCGTGAACAAGCTCGCCATCCTTTAGAAATCCGATAAGTCTATCGAGATGTCGTTGGGTTACAATGCGCCCATAATCTTCATTCTCTTTCGGGTTGGAACCCCATTGGTCAATAGTCTCTTTGACGATCAGTTCAATCAAGCGATCTTTTACACTCTCGTGCGCAACTACAAAATCCGGAGCGGTACATGATTGGCCTCCATTCATGAAACGTCCCCAGACAATTCTCTTGGCCGCAATGACCAAAGAGGCTGTTTCATCGACAATGGTCGTGCATTTTCCGCCCAATTCTAATGTCACCGGGACTAAGTGCTCTGAAGCGGCCATCATCACGACTTTGCCGACAGCTGTACTACCGGTGAAGAAGATGTAATTAAAGGGCTGGGAGAGTAGAGCATTTGATTCTGGAACGCCTCCTTCGACTACATGGAGATATTCGGAGTCAAAAGTTTCGGAGATCATGCGCTTGAAGACCTTGGACATGTTGGGTGCGAGTTCGGAAGGCT
Source organism: Flavobacteriales bacterium (assembly GCA_965661605.1). GTDB lineage: Bacteria > Bacteroidota > Bacteroidia > Flavobacteriales > ECT2AJA-044 > ECT2AJA-044. Next base: position 214,924 of record CBFIEH010000002.1, read on the forward strand.
TCAGAACGGTGGTATTTCCGGCAGCAATAACTCCCACAAGAGGGAGTAGAGCTAATCGAACCGGGTAGTTCCAAGGAGCAATCAGGAGCACATTTCCATAGGGACTGGCGTGGTTGAAATGTCGCGCGGGAAAGGTTGTCAATGCATCTGAAATTCGCTCATCGCGCATCCACGAGCGCAAATTCTTCAAGGCGAATTTGATGTCTGATTTGACTGAGGCAATCTCGTGCGTATACCCTTCAAAGCGACTTTTGCCTATATCAGCGGCCATAGCATCGAGCATGTCCTGTTCATACTGGTTCATCATGTTCATGAACCGGCGAAGTTGTTCTTTTCGAAAAGCGTAGGAGAGCGTTGCTCCGGTGTTAAAGTATTTGCGCTGTTTCTTGTAGATATCCTTGATCTCTTCCATATCCCAAATAACGCCCATTTTTCGCACTTTTGCAGCACCTCTATGAACTACCTATCCATTGAAAATCTGGCCAAATCCTACGGTGAACGCATTTTGTTCCAAGGCGTGAGCTTTGGCATTGATCAAGGCCAAAAAGTGGCCTTTGTCGCAAAAAACGGGACGGGGAAGAGCTCTCTATTGCGTATCCTGGCCGGATTGGAAGGCCCGGATGAAGGGGCCGTGACCTTTCGAAAAGATATTCAAGTGGGCTTCTTGGATCAGGATCCCAATCTTCCGGCGGACAAATTGATTTTGGACGCCATGTTTGATGGGGATGATCCCATTACTCAGGCCATTCGTCGCTATGAACGGAGTCTTGAGCATCCCGAAGATGCTGAAGAAATGCAGGCCGCATTCGACGAGATGGAAAAACTTCAGGCTTGGGATGCAGAGGTTCGCGTGAAGCAGATTCTCGGCAAGCTAAACTTGGACCATGTCGATCGGCCCATAGGTGATTTATCAGGAGGGCAGAAGAAGCGAGTGGCGCTGGCCAAGCTACTTATTCAAGACCCGGACCTCATTATTCTCGATGAGCCGACCAACCACCTGGACATAGAGATGATTGAATGGCTAGAGGAATTCTTGGGGCGATCTGAGGTCACGCTCTTCATGGTCACGCACGATCGATATTTTTTGGACTCCCTATGTGACCATATCATTGAATTGGATCAAGGCCAGATCTTCAAGTACCAAGGAGACTACGAGTATTACTTGGCCAAGAAGAACGAGCGTTACGAGATTCAAGCCACCAATGTCGAGAAAGCCAAAAACCTCTACCGCAAAGAGTTGGATTGGATGCGTCGTCAGCCCAAGGCACGCGGAACCAAGAGTAAGGCGCGGATCGATGCCTTCTACGACATCAAAAAGGAAGCGCACAAGCGCAATAAGGACGAGCAGGTGGAGATGGAAATCAAGATGCAACGCATGGGCGCTAAAATCGTCGAGCTCCACAACGTCAAAATGAATTTTGGCGATTTACCCATCCTCAACGGCTTTAGCTACACCTTCAAAAAGAAAGACCGGATAGGCATTGTTGGGCGTAATGGAACGGGAAAAACGACCTTTCTGAAACTCATCACGGGGGCACTCGCTCCTAAGGGAGGAAAAGCGGTCATTGGGGACACGGTACAATTCGGTTATTACACTCAAGACGGTATCAAACTCAAAGAAGATCAGCGGGTCATTGACGTCGTCAAGAACATCGCCGAAGTCATTCCGCTCACGAAAGGGCGCAAATTAACGGCCGCTCAAATGCTTGAGCGTTTCCTGTTTTCTCGAGATGACCAATGGACTTATGTTTCCAAGCTGAGCGGGGGAGAGCGCAGAAGACTATATCTGTTGACCGTCTTGATGGCCAATCCGAACTTCCTCATCCTCGATGAGCCGACCAATGATCTCGACTTGATTACCCTCACCGTGCTTGAAGACTTTTTACAGGAATTCGAAGGTGTCATTATCGTGGTCAGCCACGACCGCTATTTCATGAACAAACTGGTCGATCATCTCTTTGTGTTCGAGGGTGCGGGAGCGGTCAAAGACTTGAACGGGAATTATCAAGATTACCGGGTGTACATGGCCGAAAAAGAGCAGCGAGAAAAAGAGCAGAAGGCCGCTGCACAAGCCTCAAAAGCCGTCGAGATCAAAGACAAGGCTCCGGTCGAAAAGAAGCGATTGAGCTACATGGAGCAACGAGAATACGACGGCCTCGAGGCGGAGATTGAAAAGCTCGAAACGCGAAAAACAGAAATTCACGATTCCTTTGCTTCAGGCACCTTGGAAGGTGAAAAAATGGAAGAGCTCAGTATTGAACTCGCGGAGGTGCAAAAAGAAATTGAAGCCAAAACAGACCGTTGGCTGGAGCTATCGGAATTCGCATGAGCTGGAACGCCAACAGGACAATGGCTTACTTTCGTCATCGCATGATGGCGCGGAATGCACATGCGCTTCACTCACCGTATCTCTTTCAGCTCTACAATGAGGTCATCAAAGACCGCGAAGAACCCCGGACTGAGGATATTGAGCGCCTACGGCGCAATCTGATGCGCGATCATCGTAAAATCGAGTTGGAACAGCGCACTTCACGGAATCATGAGGCCCTCGAACTCAAAGAACGACGTGTTTGCGATGTCGCGAGAAGATCCAGTGTCCCCGCTAAGTACGGCCGACTTTTAATGCGCTTGGCGGAATACACAGATGCGGATCGCGTTCTGGAGCTTGGAACTTCCATTGGTCTAGGGACCACTTATTTGGCGCGAGGCTCATCGGGAACTGTGACTACGGTGGATTCTTGCGCTTCGTCATTGGAAGTGGCCAAGGAAGGACTCAAAAAAACTGGACTATCGGATCGTGTTCTGGTCCGGCACGGCAAGTTCGATGAATTGCTGCCCTCTTTAATGAAAGTTGGTGAGGAGTGGGATATAGTGGTGATGGACGGAGAGCACAACCTCAATGAAGTACATGATTACTTCAATCAAATCTTGCCTCATCTACACAAAAACTCCGTTGTGATTATCGATGATATATATCGTTCTCAATCCATGACCGCTGCCTGGGACGAACTCTGTCGCCGCCCAGAAGTGCGCCAGTCCATCGATCTCTTTAGATTCGGATTGCTCTTTTTCCGTACCCAACAGTTGCGGGAACATTTTCGGTTGCGCCTTTGAGCATTTTGGTTAAGTTTGATTTCCCATGGAAAACGTAATCGAACTATCCGACATAACCCGGAATTTCCGGATGGGCGCCGAAGAACTTAAGGTGCTTCGCGGCATTTCTTTGACCATCAAAAAGGGTGAGTACGTTGCTTTGATGGGACCTTCTGGATCGGGAAAATCAACTTTGATGAACCTGTTGGGGTGCTTGGATACTCCATCGGGCGGCCAGTACATCTTGAATGGAACCGATGTCAGCGGATTAACGGACAACGATTTAGCCGAGATTCGGAACAAAGAGATTGGATTCGTTTTCCAGACTTTCAACCTACTGCCTCGATCTACGGCATTGGACAATGTGGCCTTGCCCTTGGTCTACGCCGGGCAATCATCTGATGATCGGATCAAACGGGCTGAAGAAGTGCTCGGTCAAGTTGGTCTGAGTGATCGTATGACCCACCGTCCCAATCAGCTTTCAGGAGGTCAACGTCAACGCGTTGCCGTGGCTCGGGCACTGGTCAACCGACCTTCCCTGATCCTAGCTGACGAGCCAACGGGAAACTTGGACTCTAAGACTTCGGTGGAGATCATGGCGCTCATGGATGAGATTCACGCCAACGGGAACACCCTAATTGTTGTAACCCACGAAGAAGATATTGCGCAGCATGCGCACCGGGTCATCCGGCTGATCGATGGACAGGTTGCTTCGGATGAACAGATTCGCTAGAAAGGCGTTCACCTTAAAATTTTGGACATGAAGATCTACACGAAAAAGGGCGACAGTGGAGCGACTTCCCTAATTGGAGGGACGCGCGTAGCCAAGCACGACTTGCGGATTGCTTCCTACGGAACCATTGATGAGCTCAATTCCTACCTCGGGGTCGTTCGCGACGCGGCGGGGATGGATGAGGTGACCGAGCAGCTCATCGAAATTCAGGATCGCCTCTTTACCATTGGATCTTCTTTGGCCAGTGATCCAGAGCGTTCCAAAATGGCCATTCCGGATTTGCGTGAAAGTGATGTTCAGCTCTTGGAGCAGTGGATGGACGAGATGGATGCCAAGCTTCCTGAGCTCAAGGCCTTCATTTTACCCGGAGGCCATTTGGCCGTGAGCCACAGCCATGTTGCCCGCACCATCTGCCGCCGAGCGGAGCGTCTGGTGACTGAGTTGCAAGGCCAGAGCTTTGTAGATCCCTTGGTTTTGACCTACCTAAATAGGCTCTCGGATTATCTTTTTGTTACGGCTCGTCTCCTCGGTCAAGAGCTCGGAGCGGTCGAAACACCTTGGGAGCCAAGAAAATAAGGGCCCTGCGGGCCGATGAAAAAAGACTTGCACATGTGGAAATTAAAATTACATTTGCAAAAAATTTGAAAGGACAATGTACTGGACGTTAGAATTGGCTTCTTATTTGAGCGACGCCCCTTGGCCTGCGAGCAAGGACGAATTGATTGACTACGCTATTCGTACCGGTGCGCCTTTGGAGGTGGTCGAAAACCTTCAAGCCATAGAAGAAGGAGAGAACGAGATCTACGAGTCCATCGAAGAGATTTGGCCCGACTATCCGTCGGACGAAGACTTCCTCTGGAACGAGGACGAGTACTAAGCCTACATCCCGCCATGAGCGGGATTTTTTTTGCCTTGATGTGCCGATTTGGCATGAGCCTAATAAATGGAGGGGTTTTTGACTTACGGAGCATCGCGCCGTAGGCGCAAAAGCCTATTTTTGTTTTCCCTGGAATTAGAAGGATATGAGTTTTCTAAATAAAGCATTGAAGTCGGTCTTTGGCAGTAAGGCCGATCGTGATTTGAAAGAGTTACAGCCGTACGTCGACCAAGTGAACGCGGCGGCGGTTGGTCTCGATGAGCTGTCGAACGATGATTTGCGAGCCAAGTCGGATGAATTCCGTGAGCGGATTCGCACGGCGGAAGCGCCACAGAAAGAGCAAATTGCAGAACTGCAGAAGCAGATTGACAGCGATGAGGTCGAGGTGGAGCAGAAGGAGGATCTCTACAAGCAAATCGATGCCTTAGAAGAGCAGTCGCTTGAGGCCGTTGAGAAAGTGCTGTCGGAAATTTTGCCTGAAGCCTTTGCCGTGGTCCGCGAAACTGCAAGTCGCTTTGCAGGGAATGAGTACGTTGAAGTGACCGCACGTGACTTTGACATTGAGCTTTCGCATCGCAAGGAAAATGTTGAAATCGCTGGTGATAAGGCGCGTTGGGCCAACAACTGGATGGCTGCGGGCAACCGAATCACCTGGGACATGGTGCACTACGATGTGCAGCTGATCGGTGGTACGGTACTTCACCAAGGAAAGATTGCGGAGATGGCGACGGGGGAAGGAAAAACCCTTGTGGCGACCTTGCCCGTCTTTTTGAATGCTTTGACCGGTCGTGGGGTACACCTTGTAACGGTGAACGACTATCTGGCCAAACGGGATAGCGAGTGGATGGCTCCTATTTTCGAGTTCCACGGTCTTACTGTGGATTGCATTGATCGCCACCGTCCGAACTCACCAGAACGCCGCAAAGCTTATAAGGCTGACGTCACATACGGGACCAACAACGAATTTGGTTTTGACTACTTGCGTGACAATATGGCGCGCAGTCCTGAAGATTTGGTACAGCGCAAACACCACTACGCCATTGTTGATGAGGTGGATTCAGTTTTGATTGACGACGCGCGTACTCCGCTCATTATTTCTGGTCCGGTTCCAAAGGGAAGCGATCAACAGAAGTTTATCGATCTCAAACCCAAGGTAGAGCAGCTGGTGAACGCCCAGCGAAAACTCATGACCCAAAACTTGAGCGAAGCCAAGAAATTATTGGCGGAAGGCGATGGGAAAGATGGAGGCTTCAAGCTTTTGCAAGTCTATCGCGGTTTGCCCAAGAGCAAAGCGCTCATCAAATTCTTGAGTGAAGAAGGTATTCGCGCTCAATTGCAGAAGACGGAAAACTTCTACATGCAGGATCAGAGCAAGGAGATGTACAAGGTCGATGAGGACCTCTTCTTTGTGATCGATGAAAAGCAAAACAGTATTGAGCTGACCGATAAAGGGATTGATCTGATTTCGGGCAGTGAGGATCGCGATTTCTTTGTGCTTCCAGACATTGGAGCATTGATGGTTGAGATCGAGAAAATGGAAGGATCCGATCAGGATCGGGCCGCGAAGAAGGATGAAATGCTCCGCGATTACTCTGTGAAGAGCGAGCGCATCCACACGCTGAACCAACTGTTGAAGGCCTACACACTCTTTGAAAAAGACGTGGAGTATGTCTTGATGGATGGAAAGGTGAAGATCGTGGACGAGCAAACGGGTCGGATCATGGAAGGTCGTCGTTACTCGGATGGCTTGCACCAGGCAATCGAGTCCAAGGAAAACGTGAAGATCGAGGACGCTACCCAGACCTTCGCGACCATTACCCTTCAGAACTACTTTCGGATGTACCATAAACTCAGTGGTATGACCGGTACGGCGGAAACAGAAGCCGGTGAATTCTGGGATATCTATGACTTGGACGTGGTAGTGATTCCGACCAACCGTCCGATTGCCCGTGATGACCGCCAAGATTTGGTCTTTAAGACCACGCGTGAAAAATTCAACGCCGTAGCAGATGAGATTGTGAAACTCCGTGAGGCGGGTCGTCCCGTGCTTGTGGGTACCACGAACGTGGAGATTTCGGAAATCTTGAGCCGAATGCTCAAGATGCGGAAGGTTCCGCACAACGTCTTGAACGCGAAACTTCACAAGAAAGAGGCCGACGTTGTTGCCGAGGCCGGTCAGCCAGGAACCGTTACTATTGCCACGAACATGGCAGGTCGGGGAACGGATATCAAACTGAGCCAAGAGGTGAAGGACGCCGGTGGTTTGGCGATTATTGGTACCGAGCGACATGATTCACGACGCGTTGACCGTCAGTTGCGAGGTCGTGCCGGTCGTCAAGGAGATCCGGGAAGCTCGCAATTCTATGTGTCTCTTGAGGATAACTTGATGCGACTCTTTGGTTCCGAGCGAATCGCCAAACTCATGGACCGCATGGGTCTTGAAGAAGGTGAAGTGATTCAGCACTCGATGATCAGCAAATCCATTGAGCGTGCCCAAAAGAAGGTGGAGGAGAACAACTTCGGGATCCGGAAGCGTCTTCTCGAGTACGATGATGTGATGAACTCACAGCGTGAGGTGGTTTACAAACGCCGCAAGCACGCTTTGTTTGGAGATCGCTTAAGTGTCGATTTGGCCAACAACATGTACGATACGCTGGATACCCTCATTGATATCTACCAGCAGGACAAGGATTATGAAGGCTTCAAGCTCGATATGATCCGCTTCTTCAGTATGGAGGTGCCGATGGACGAGCAAACCTTTATGAAGTCCAACCACGAAGAGGTGGTAACTCAGGTTTATGAGGCTGCACGGACGCACTACAAAGAACGTATGGTTCACGTCGCCAATATGGCCTGGCCGGTCATCAAGGACGTCTACGAGAACCAAAAAGGACAGTACGAGAACATCGTAGTTCCTTTTAGCGATGGAACGCGGATGCTTCAAGCCGTTGTGAACTTGGAGGATGCCTACAGCTCAGGTGGTCGCGCCTTGATTGCGGCTT